>CAZQQR010000343.1:0-5403 GCA_964595515.1 uncultured Pirellulaceae bacterium | reverse complement strand
CCCAAAACTGAATCAGTTCCAGTCGCTTGATCGGATTGATGCAACTCAGTAGGAACTACGTCTCGAACGCTTGTGTTTTCTTTTGCGGGGACTGCTCATTTGTTCTCCTGCTATTCCTCAAGCCGCCATTTTCTCATACAAAAACTTCTGAAACTCAGCAAACAGTCTTCGAATCGTTTCCACTCCACCCAAGCGAGCAGCGGCATCAGCAATTGCGTCGTATTTGAGCTCGAGCAGCTCTGGAAGCAGCTCTTGATCTAGTACAGAAACGCCAGTCTCGACATAGCGACTCAACACGAATTCGATGAACTCTTTTTGCTCGTCATTCAGGTCGTCAAACGCCTTTTGCTCAGCAAGGGAAGCGCGGAACACTCGTGTTACGGGTTCGACCGCGTAGGCCACATACTCCAAAACATCAAACAAATCACTGTTTTCTGCACTGATCAACTCTTGCATGATCTTGAGTTCGTTGGTCCCAAATCCAACGGTTGCAAGCCGATCGAGCAAAGCTCGGCGAGTCGATGGATCTGACCAAAGCTCCCGTAGCTCTGACTCACTCTTGAAAAACTCTGGCAAATGTCCAAACAGCTTTTCAATGAACTCTTGCGCCGATAGTGGCGTTCCATCAGGATTCCAATACGAAATGGAAGTCATGGATTGGATTTGACGAGTCTTACCATCGGAAAGCGTAATTTTGATTTTCTTGGGTCGTGGCTTTGTCGTAGGGGCTGGCCCTTCAACGTAGCCTCCACCCGGATCTCGAACTCCTCCAGGCTCCGTCGGTTCTGGATCCATCGGCTCACCGTCCCATTCTGGATCAAGAAAGTTCTGATAGGCATCAACGAAGTCGTAAAGTGTGAAATAGTCTTTGCCATCGAACAGTCGCGTTCCCCGGCCGATGATCTGCTTAAATTCGATCATGTTGTTACACGGACGCATCAGAACAATGTTTCGGACTTCGGGAGCATCAACACCTGTCGAGAGTTTTCGAGACGTTGTGAGAACGGTAGGAATTGTTTTTTCGTTATCTTGAAACGTCTTGAGATACTGCTCGCCACGTGCGGCGTCTTCAGCGGTCACACGTACACAATAGAGCGGGTCGCTGCTGTCGCTGTTCTGGTTGATCAAGTCTCGCACCATGCCGGCGTGAACTTGGGTAGCACAAAAAACGATCGCCTTCTCGTTTTGGTTTGCTTGTTTCAAAAATTCGTTGACCCGAGCTTCTTCACGCTGCTTGATTTCGATAATTCGATTAAATTCAGCTTCCGTGTATTCCTTACCGGCTTCGACCTCACCTTGCAACACCTGGTCATCTGACGTCCAGGTATAGTTATCAACCGTTGTTTGAATTCGCTTCACTTTGAACGGCGTCAAGAAACCATCATTGATGCCTTCCTTGAGAGAATAGACGTAAACTGGCTTTCCAAAATACTCATAGGTGTCGACGTTGTTATTTCGCTTTGGAGTCGCCGTGAGCCCCAATTGCACGGCAGGTGAAAAGTGATCAAGTATCCCGCGCCAATTGCTTTCGTCGTTTGCGCCTCCCCGGTGACATTCGTCGACGATGATAAAGTCGAAATAGTCTGCTGGGTACTGCCCGAAATACGGCTCGTCCTTGTCTGGCCCGCTCATGAAGGTTTGGAAAATCGTAAAGAAAATACTTCCGTTTGTTGGTACCTTGCCTCCCTTTTTAATTTCACTTGGGCTAATCCGAACCAATGCATCCTCAGGGAATGCGGAAAATGAATTGAAGGCTTGGTTGGCGAGGATGTTTCGATCCGCGAGAAAAAGAATGCGAGGCCGGCGTGATCCATCGCGTCGAAGATTCCAGCGAGTGTGGAAAAGCTTCCAAGCAAGTTGGAAAGCGATAAAAGTCTTCCCCGTCCCGGTAGCTAGTGTCAGGAGTATCCGGTCACGTCCCTCGGCGATAGCGTCCATGACCGATTCAACGGCATTCTCCTGGTAAAAACGAGCCGGCTTTGAACCACCAACATCGTTGTATGGCTCAGCTGCAAACTTGTCACGCCACTCGTTCTCGACGGCAAATGTCTCGTCCCAAAGCTCCTGCGGTGATGGGAAACGATCGACCGTTCCTTGTTCGCTGGTTGTCAGGGAAATTCGATAAATCTCATTCCCATTGGTGGCAAAAGTAGTTTTGAGGTTCAGACGCTGGGCATATTCAATCGCCTGAGCGACTCCGTCTGCGGCTTCCTTCTCATCGCTCTTGGCTTCGATCGTCGCGAGTTTCTTGCCTCGATAAACCAAGACATAATCGGCAAACAACGCACTGGCTCTGCGCCCGCCTGGCTGAATTCGCCCAATGGTAATCGGAAATTCTCGGCGAATCCGGGAATCTTCAACGACACTCCAGCCCGCTGCAACGAGCGCTGGGTCTATCAATTCGGCTCGTGTTTCTGTTTCGTTCATAAATTCAAAATGGCCGAGGCCTAGTCATTAGATGAGAGTGAATGATAAGTATCTGGATTCCAAGTATTTACGGCAAACTCAACCATGCATTGATGCCGTGACCGGACTGCGTGAAGGTCCCAGACTGGTTGTTCCTTGTCCTGACAGAACCTTAGAAGTTCCCCCTGGCTCAAAAAACTTGACTCTGTGAGGCTTGCCAACTTTCCAGCCAGGTCTTTTTTGCCTTTTGCCGAGTTCAGTGAAACACTATCCAAAACCAAGTTTCCTAAACGATGCAAAGCGACTTCCGTGAATGGCTTGGGATCGCCTTCGTCCCACTCGACAACAGTCGCCGCGACATCGCCGTGTTGGGCTGAGATATGTTCGATGCTGAATGTTGCTGCGAAACTTCGGGGGTTGTCGAAATCCTGCCAACGAACGAATGGTTGATGACGGCCTGGTTGTGACCGAAGGTGATTTTCGTAGCGCCAGAGCAAATACCTGGCATCATTCTTGTCGTCGTTAAACAGGTTGGCATTGTTTAAGCCACCAAGAAATCGTTCTTCAACATTGAACCAATCGCAAATCACTCGAACACGATCGAACAATTTTGGAAAATCGCCTTCAAAATCTCGTGCGTCCCGATGCAACCGTGAAACGGCGGAATCGGCCCTAAGATTCGACATTGCGTACCCTCGAAATGCGAACACTTCAAGCAAACGGCATGTCTTCAGAAAGTCTCCCTTGTCTACAGACTGGTCATGGCGCCAAGTCTTAATCAGGAGGGGCCACATCGCCCCCATGCGACCTACAAGAAGTAATTCGGTGAATTCCAGAAGCGTATCCCGTTGTTGAAACAATTCTGCAACCGTTTTGTAACTTCGCACCAACGAATTTACAAAATTCTCAATCCACCGAATGACCTCACATTCTGCCAAACCTTTGATCAACGATTTAACCAATTCCTTGGGTTTACTGTACTCCTTCTCTTTCCATTCCAAGAATGCAGCACAGTGGTTGGAAAGCAATTGATCTTCGTTCGGCGCCCGTTTTTCATCTGAAAGGGATTCAATAATTCGATAGATCTGGGCGAACTGGGTTTGAATACCTTCCAATCGTTCTTCAGCGTTGCTTTTTGAAAACAGATAGATGCAATGCATCAGATAACTTTTCAGCGATTCAAGACTCGTCAGCGGTTTGCCACGATCATTTTGAAGCTCAAAAATCTGAGTCGCATCTTCCGCATTATCTACGGCGTACGCCATCACTCGAGCCGTTCTAAGAGCTTGAATCAGACTGTCCCATTCTTCTGACTTTACTTCCGTTTCAAAGTATTCGGCGGCTGCAAGCATTCGCTTTGAAGAAGCAGACTCTGGCACGCTTGCGCCAGGATCAAAACCTAGAATTTCAGATTTAAAAAAGGGATCATCCTCTTTGATTGTTCTGAACTTTCGCGAGTCCTTGTCTTCGTCGAAAACGAAGCATCGTTTTAGGAGCGACTGTTTCTGCGTCTTGAATTCAACAATGTTTTTGGCAGCAAGTTTGATCGCGGTCGCCATGAAGATCGCCACCGTCGTCATTCGTTGTTGACCATCCACAACGTTGATGAATTTCGAATCGCCGTTCGTTTCTTCGTGGAGCAAGAATGTCCCAAGGAAGTAGTTTTTTGAAGACGACCGTTCGTGAATACGCACCTGCTGGCGAAGGTCTTCCAGGAAGGTAGCAACGTTAGGTTCGACTTCCCATGAATAGGCGCGTTGGTATTGGGGAATGCGAAAAACATTCAATTCAAAGAGGTTTTCAAGGGAGTAAATTGTGTTCTTCATTGGTACTTTGGTTCTTTTAGAAACAGACATTCCACTGGTATTCAATTGTCATACTCAACCCATTCACGGATAGAAGCTGCAACGACGATTCCAATCTCGGATGTCAAGCACTCAAATGCGGGGCAGGCCCCACTCTTCTACCTTGTTCGCCGTCAAAATCCGGTAATACGGCCAAAGTCCGTCGCAACGTACCTGACGAATTGATCTTTCACGTATTCTGTCTTCGCGGCTGTTCGTTTGCCATTGAAATGGATGGTTCGTTTTCCTTTGTTCTTTCCGGATTTATTCTGAGTAGACTCGTCGATAAACTCTTTGGAGGAAAGAATCCAAATCGTATCGAGTCGTTCTGAGTAAAATACAAACCAATAATCTTTTCGGTGCTTGTGAGAGAGTCCCGCAAACAATGCTGCGTGGCCAAATTTAACCTCCGTCGACCTTGCTTTGATTTGGACCTCGACAAATTTTCCGTCAGGTCGTTTGACGACAGCATCAACAGCATCGTCATCGACAATGGGCAGGAAGACATCAAGGCCTTCCTTGAGCATCAAGCCGACGACATAGAATTCGATACGCTTGCCAAAAGCAGCGCTGTTACGAAAGGATTGAATCACTAGTGTTTCCTCGTTATGGCTTCTATTTGGGCTTTTTCTTTAGCTTGCCGCTGACGCTGACGACAGAAACTTTCGCTTTTGTGTTGTCGTGAATCAGTTTTGCGGCTTCGAGGCTCTTGATTCGGACGCAGCCACTTGAGGCGGGATAGTCAGGAACGGTCGGGTAGTAGTGCAGTGCGATCCCTCGCGCATCGGATTGAAAGCGAGTTACCCATTTGGCATTGGGGCTTGAGGCAAATGCTTTTTCGTGGCGGATGACTTTGAAGTCTCCTTTGGGTGTGCAGAGTGTCCCGCTCTTTTTGCTGGTCTCAACATCATCACAATCGACGCCCGCTTTGCCTTTGCCCGGCGAACATTTGAATGGTCCTTTTTCTTTCTTGGCCGCATCAGGGCCAGTCCATTCAAGTGTGACTTCTTGTTTTGCAAGATCGACAACGACTTTGGCGATATAGGTTTCTGACATGGTGATTCCTTTGAGGTTTAGACTTCGGCCAATTCTTGAGCGGTGAGTTGGCCGGTGAAGGCTTTTTGAAGGAGCGATTGTTTGAGTTCGTCGAGGT
>CAZQQR010000342.1:0-5483 GCA_964595515.1 uncultured Pirellulaceae bacterium | reverse complement strand
CAAGATTCTAGCTATTTACTATGCCGATACCTTCTTTTTAAGCTCTTTTAAAGACTCTTTGCCAGCTTATGCAAAGACATTCGATCAAGCATTGGCTCAGATGAAAGCGAGCGAAGTTGATGGAATTTTCACAGACTTTCCGGATTTGGCAGTGGACTATTTTGACAGGCAACTCCAAGCCAAAGACTAGCGGAATCGAACCAATACAGAAGAAGGCTTGATCGCTTCGGCTCGCGATTAAGGCCAATGCCGTTCAACCCGATACACCAAAGGTAGCCTGATTAAAGCCCGCTAACCAATCGCAATAAAACACAACGCGGCCAGACTGCCGCCGGCAACCGGGCCAACGATAGGAATCCACGAGTAACCCCAATCGCTATCCCGTTTACCCGAAATCGGAAGCAGAAAATGCATCAGGCGGGGCGCAAGGTCGCGAGCCGGGTTGATCGCGTAACCTGTCGTTCCGCCCAACGATAATCCAATTGCAAACACGGTCAAAGCAACCGGAAGCGCATCGAGCGAACCCAATCCTGCTTCGGGCGAGGTGATGTGAAGCACTGCATAGACCAGTACAAACGTACCGATGACCTCAGAAACTAAATTTGAAACGAAGTTTCGTTTCGCTGGGCCGGTACAGAACACCGCCAACTTGGAGTCCGGATCTTCGGTTGCCTCAAAGTGATCGCGATAGGTCAACCACACCAGAAACGCACCCGCTGCCGCACCTGCAAACTGAGCAACGATGTAAGCTGGCATCAGCGCAAGTTCGAACTTACCGGCGATCACCAAGCCAATGGTTACAGCTGGGTTGATGTGAGCACCGCTTATTTCGGCGAAACAAAAAACCGGGACGAACACCGCCATCGCCCACCCAAACGTAATGACGATCCAGCCACTTTTTTCACCCTTGGTATCCTTAAGCACGACATTGGCGACCACGCCATCGCCCAACAGTATTAGCATTAAGGTTCCAAGAAATTCGGCAAGGTAAGGCTGCATGTGTTTTTACTCCTATCGTCTAATAGATTGTCGTTGTTGGAAATAGTCTTCCACTTGTGTGACAGCCGGGCCCAACAATTGCAGAACAAGTGTGTTATTGAACGTGAGTTTATTGGTCAGCAACCCAGTTTTTAGAACGAGCGACAGCTTTCTGCCAACGTTGCTTGAGTTCATCTGCTTTCGCGGACGGCATCGAAGAACCGAAAGTTTGCTCGACTTGCCACTGATCGGATAACTCCTCAACGTTTCTCCAGTAACCCACCGCCAGTCCAGCCAAGTACGCTGCTCCCAAAGCAGTGGTTTCCTGAACTTGTGGGCGGACGATCGATGTCCCCAGCAAATCGGCTTGAAATTGCATCAGCAGGTTGTTCGCCGAACCACCACCATCGACTCGCAGCTCCGCCAGTGAGATTCCGGCATCGGATTGCATCGCGTCCAGAACGTCGGAGACCTGGTATGCAATTCCTTCTAACGTCGCGCGGGCGATATGCCCCTTGGTGGTTCCTCGCGTTAGCCCGGTGATGGTGCCGCGTGCGTACGAGTCCCAGTGAGGTGCTCCCAAGCCAGCGAAGGCCGCGACTAGATAGACGTCACCATTGTCGGGAACGGTTTTCGCCAATGATTCAATTTCGCTCGCCGACTCGATTAAACCCAAACCATCGCGAAGCCATTGAACGGAAGCTCCGGCTGAGAAAACACTGCCTTCCAAAGCGTATTCGGTTTTGTCTCCAATTTTCCAGGCAACCGTCGTTAGCAAATTGTTTTTTGATTCCACGGCTTTTTCGCCGGTGTTCATCAGCATGAAACAGCCGGTCCCAAAAGTGTTTTTTACCATCCCTGGTTTCGTACACATCTGGCCGAACAGGGCGGCTTGTTGGTCACCTGCAATGCCCGCAACTGGGATCCCGGTAGCGGTCACACTTGCAGCAGTGAGACCGTAAACTTGGCTGGAGGCACAGACTTTCGGTAGGATGCAGCGAGGGACGTTAAGCAAATCGAGCAGTTCGTCGTCCCAATTCCCTGAGTGAATGTTGAACAACAATGTCCGCGATGCATTGGAAGGATCGGTGACATGAGCTTCGCCGCCCGTCAAATTCCAAACCAGCCAGCTGTCGATCGTTCCGAATGCCAATTCACCGGCTTCGGCTCGCTGCCTCGCACCTTCGACATGGTCGAGGATCCACTGAATTTTTGTGCCGGAAAAGTAAGCGTCCAAAACAAGTCCTGTTTTACAACGAAACGTTTCGGCATAACCTGCGGCCTTGTATTCGTCACATACGCCAGCCGTCCTTCGGTCTTGCCAGACGATGGCGTTGCAAATGGGCCGACCTGTTTTGCGATCCCAGATAACCGTCGTTTCTCGTTGGTTAGTGATCCCAATTGCGGCAATGTCGGTCGCAGCAAGATTGGTTTGCTGGAGAACATCGTCCATGACCTTCGCTTGGGTTTGCCAGATTTCCTCGGCATCGTGCTCTACCCAGCCAGGCTGAGGAAAAATCTGTTCAAATTCTTGTTGAGCGATTCCCTGAATACTGCCATTGTGATCGAACACAATCGCTCGGGAACTGGTCGTGCCCTGATCCAAAGAAAGAATAAATGACATCGGCGGGATCCGTTTTTAGAGTAAGGGTTGGGCGAGAGCGAATGAGTGAGAGACGGTGGGTCGACGGCTGATTTTGGTTGCACGCCACATTTTGTGAATCGAAATGAACTTACACGACCACCTTGGCGTTCTCAGCGTTCAGGCAAGATTCAACGTTGGTCAGAAAAGCAGCTTTCTGGTAGTCATCAATTTCTTGTTCCTTCCGTTCGTCGCTCCATCCCAGGCATGATGCCATCCAGTCTGCGACTTGAACGGCAACCTCCTGGTGATCGGCAACGTAGTACCGCCACGACGTGCGTTGAAACATGATGTCAACCAAGTGAACGGCCCATTCGTTATTGCAAAAATGAGCAACCGCAGGCTGGCTAACCGTCGGAGGCAACGTGCCACTAAATTTAGCCGCGTCAGCGTGTAGCAATTCTTCCTGATGTGTTCGAGTCGGTGTTGTCTTGCCAAGGACCATTTGGTCCACCAATTCTTCGGCCATTAATCGGTAAGTCGTGAGCTTGCCCCCGGTAATGTCCCACCAGCCTTTTGTTCCCTGAACAATTTCGTGTCGCCGAGATATATCGGAGGGGGCACCGTTCTTGTCAGCGACCAACGGTCGCAATCCTGTCCAGGTACCCAGTACGTTTTCAGTTCGAATGTTGGCACCTGGAAACGCATTGTTTACAGCTTCAAGCACTTGGGAAACGTCGCTTTCGTCGCAGCGAGGTGAGGACAACGGTCCATCGTAATCCGTATCGGTTGTTCCCAAAATCGCACGGTCGCCCCACGGGATGACGAACATGATTCGCTCCCCATCGACCATTACGACCGCGTCTCGAACATTAAGAAGATCCCGATCGACGACCAGATGGATTCCCTTGGTCAATCGAAGCGACGTGCCACTGTGAACCAATTGGTCTGACCATGGCCCCGTTGCGTTGACAACCGATTGTGTGGTCACTTGTCGATCATTGCCGGTCTGCAAATCTCGCAGATGGCACCGCCAATGGTCATCGACCTGAGTGGCTTTGCAGAACTCCACATAGTTCTCGACTACAGCTCCATGCCGCCTCGCAGATCGAAGCGTGTCAATGACCAAGCGGGCGTCGTTGGTGAATCCATCAAAGTAACGCACTCCTCCGGTGAGTCCATCAGGGCCGATTCCCGGCAAACAACGCAACAGACCTTCCCGATTAAGCATCTTGCTGCGGCCAAGGTTTTTGCCGCTGCATAGAAGATCATAAATTTTAACACCCAGCCAAAGCTTCCAACGCGACGGCGCTGATTGCTGGTACGTTGGAAAAACAAACGCTAACGGATTGGCGAGATGAGGTGCGATTCGCTGAAGCACGCGTTTTTCTGCACTGGCTTCACGGACCAAGCCAACTCTGCCTTGTGCCAAGTATCGAAGTCCACCGTGTAGTAATCGACTGGAGCGGCCGCTGGTTCCAGATGCGAAATCCGATTTTTCGACCAGCGCCACTTTCAAACCTCGCATCGCCGCATCCCGGGCTACCCCCGCTCCAACGATTCCTCCCCCGATGACTAAGACGTCATAATGACCAGACACTGGCGGATCATCGAACTTGGTGCTCGGGTCGTCGGAGGCGCCTTTTGGACTATTTCGATCAATCATTTTGAAACGCCCCATTGCAATTCAATCAACCTCGTAAGAGCAGCGGTTGCCCGCTGGCTTAACACCCGCGACTAGCCTTGCCTCTTTCGAACTCCAAACAAGAGAAGACCGAGCGCTCCCAGCAACACCCCGCTTGACGGTTCAGGCACCGAAACAGAGTTGAGTAGCCGTGGGTCATTGGTCGTGATTCCATCAACACCGAAACCAATCAGCTCTCGCATGCGTGATTCGCTGTCGACAGTATAAACATAGAGTTCAAGTCCGTTTTCGTGTGCGAGATTGACGGAATTCTGGTCAATGTTGTTGTGATTCCAATTGAGGAAATCAGCTCCGTTGGCCAAAGCATCGTTGATGTCTTGCTGATCAAGAATTCCGCTGCCCAATGCCCCTAAGTGATAAGAGTCATCAATTGAGTCCAAAGAACCAAGAAAATTCCAATCGAAAGCGATTACCCGGAAGTCGTCTTTGTCCAAACCAAGCGATTCAAAGTTTGCGTTGTACCTTGCAGCACTTCCCGTTTTTCGTTCAACCACGGGAGTGATGTTTCCGGCAAGTGCGGCGTTCATCGATTCGGCAAGCGTTGGAATCCGCTTGTTGGTGTAATCAGGCGAAAACCATGAACCCGCGTCCAGCAATTTAAGTTCTGCCAGTGTTTTGGCGGCGACGGCGCCGGTACCGTTCGTCGTCCGATTTACAGTAGCGTCATGGATCGCCACTAGTTCGCCTTCCGCAGTTACCCGGACATCAAATTCAGTGAAGTCTGCGAAGCCCACTGCGGAGTTGATAGCGGCCAACGTGTTTTCAGGAGCATTAATCGAATCCCCACGATGGGCAACGTTTACGATATCAGCGCGGATAACATTGACCGTAATTGAGACTAATACAAAGAACACGAATGGCAAAACCGCCAAAGACTTAAAAGCTCCAACTGTTTTACGAGGGCGACACAAATTTGTATTCATGTTTTGTTTGCTCCGAATAGGGATTACTGCTGACTGATGGGACTGCTGACTGATGTGTCTATCGACCAAATCTCTCAGCTAAAAGGAGGCGAGGCATCAAGACTTGGAAAAGCGGAAGTCTTAATGCTCGCCTTTGCGGCGAAGGTAGGCGTTAAATTAGTGGCCGTAAAAAGTAAAGCTGAGATTGGACGAGGAGGCTACGATTCCTGCAGTTCAGAAAACGCAAGGTCTACCTCGAACATCACGGCAATCTTGAATTTAAGAATCTTAAATTTAAGAATAGACGAACCACTAG
>CAZQQR010000341.1:0-5496 GCA_964595515.1 uncultured Pirellulaceae bacterium | reverse complement strand
GTTTGGGAAGTCGCAAAATTCGGATAAAATTCAGCGACCAGCATCCATTCAATCGGAGTTCACCGTGCGGCAAATCTACTTGGACTACAACGCGACCACTCCCATTGCTCCCAGCGTTGTCGAAGCGATGCAGCCGTTCTTAAGCGGTCACTACGGTAATCCTTCGAGCTCCCACGCACTTGGCCGTGCTGCGAAAGAAGCGATCGAAGATGCTCGACTCAAGATCGCCGGACTTTTGGCTTGCGACCCTACTGAGATCGTATTCACAAGCGGCGGGACCGAGAGTAATAACCTTGCAATCAAAGGAGTGATGCTTCGCTACCAGCCAGACAATGCACACATGGTCATTTCAGCGATCGAACATCCTGCCGTTGTCCAGCCTGCCAAATTTCTTGAGCGGATGGGCTATTCAGTTTCAGTTGTAGATTGTGATGAACATGGTGTCGTTCATCCAGAAGACGTTGAGAAAGCGTTTCAGCCGAACACACGATTGGTCAGCATCATGCACGCCAATAACGAAGTTGGATCCATCCAGCCGATCAGCCAGTTTGCCGAAACCTGCCACGGACGAGGCATTTTGCTTCACACCGATGCGTCCCAAAGCGTTGGCAAAATTCCAACTTGCGCTGACCAGCTTGATTGCGATCTGTTGACGGTTGCCGGGCACAAACTTTATGCCCCCAAAGGCGTCGGTGTCTTAATGGTTCGTTCTGGATTAGAACTTGAACCACTCATGCACGGAGCGGCTCATGAAAAAGGAATGCGTGCGGGCACGGAAAACACGCCCTACATTGTCGGACTTGGCAAAGCCGCACAATTGGCGAGTGAAAGACTCGATGACGCTGGCGAAGCGTTGGGAAAGCTTAGAGATCGACTCAATGATCGCTTGCTAGTGTCGATACCGGATCTAATAGTTAACGGGAAAAACTCGGAACGACTTCCCAACACGCTCAGCGTTTCATTCCCAGCAGTGACGGGTCAAGAAATGCTCAAACGTATTCCTGAGCTTTGTGCTTCGACGGGTTCGGCTTGTCATAGTAGCGGTCTGGTAACCTCTGCGACACTCGCGTCGATGGGCAGAACACCAGAGCAGATGGCGGGCACGGTTCGCTTAAGCCTAGGTTGGTATTCTTCGCAGGATGAAATCGATCGTGTCGCCAGTCTACTGATCGATGCCTGGGAAAATCTTGCTACTCAGGTGTAGTCGCTTTATTTGGTGGAACCGGATCGAAAAGCCATTGGCCGCCGAATCCTTGGAACTCAGGCGGCAAAAAAACGGAATACACTGGCAATGTGTAAAAAAACATCGGGCTCAATGAACCCGATGTTTCTAGTTACCACAAAATCTGTACTTGCTAATCAAGCTCGCTACTTGACCAAAGTAACTGACTTGATGAAGTCAATGTTCTTATACTTTTGCTTAATGTAAGCGTTACCCTGCTGCTTGAATTCGCCCTGGACATTTCCTTTGTTTTCGCCGTACTCAGTGTTGATGGCACGAACGACATCCATCCCCTCGACGACTTGACCAAATGGAACGAAGGGTGGATTCTGGCGATCAAGGAATTGATTGTTGCCAAGATTGACGAACATTTGTGAACTTCGACTGTTGGGCCGACCAGTCTGAGCGAACGAGAGAAATCCTTCTTGATTTGAAATTCCTTTGACGGGCGCGTCATCTTTAATATTCGCGTCGCCCCATCTTTGTGCGATCGCTGGAGTCCCGTGAATCCCGAACTGGAACATGAACCCCTTGATCGCTCGAAAGATCGCAACGTCTTTAAAGAATCCGACTTTGACCATGTTGTAAAACCGGTCTGCGCCATTGGGCGCCCACGCGCGAGTGACTTCAACCGTAAAGGAACCTTTGGTGGTTGCGAACGTAGCTCGAAACTTTGCCGGAGCAGTGGCAATGGCTTTGCTTGGGTCTAACAATCCAGGATCCGCCGCTTGAACGGCTCCTGCTTGATTGGCCATTGCTGATTTTTGCTGGTTGAGCTGTTGAAGCGACGAAGCAGTTCCTTGGGCAGAACAACCGTTACTGAAAATCATCAGCGCGGCTGTGATAAGTGGTGCACACGAAAGTCGATAGAAATTATTGTTCATTTTATTCTCTGAGGATGGGTCGTTTTGAGCATTCGACGTGCGATGCCGACGTCGTTTTGGGTTGTAGACGCTATCGCCACATCGGCGAAAGTGAGCGTGAATTTAGCAAATCGCTTGAGTTCGCCCAACGACGAATTGCAGGCAATCGAAGCGAAAGCACCCCGAAAAAACCCAAAAAACTGGAATTTCCAAGCTATACGCGACCATTCGCAGTTCGTTCACTGAATTGAATCGAAATTCTATGCCGATCCGAATGACTGGCAAATTCGGCCGATTCATAAGCCCGCACATTCCTGAAGACCGCAACAGGACGCAAAGTCAGCATCGATCAAGCTTTGAAACGGCAGTGGATTTCGCCAGTCAACGTTAAAATTCCATTGATGACCTAGGGTTGAGTGAATTTTCTATCTTTCGAAATTGAAAAATAGAAATTCCGAAATCTCGAAATTCCAAACTTGGACCCTAGTCAATTGCTTGCGAAATCAGACAAAGCGCTAATTGTTCGTTTAGAGCAAGAATCAGAATCAGTTTTTACTGAGCTGTTCATGGGCTATCGGGCTGAACTCCGCAGGTTTATCCAGGCGAAAATCGACCCCAAACTCTCCAGTCGTATCGATGGCTCGGATGTCATTCAAGAAGCTTTTATCGCAGCCAAAAAGCAACTTCCAGAATACATCAGGAATCCAAAGCAGCCGTTTCAAAAATGGCTTAAGTCGATCTGTCTCAAAGCTCTGTCTGCCAATCGAGAGAAACACTTAAAAGCACAGCGACGATCCGTTTTCCGTGAGACTTCATCGTTCACCGAATTGGACGCCTCTACGACTCCGTTCAAATTGCAAATGGCGCAATCAAGCCCATCCTCGATTATCGCAAAAGCAGAAACACGTCAGCTTGTGATTGAAATCGTTGAGTCGATGAACCGCAACGACAAACAGATTCTCAAGCTTGTTCATATCGAAGATAAATCGCTTGGCGAAGCCGCCAAAGATTTGAACATTAGCTACGAGGCTGTCAAAAAAAGATACCGAAGAGCTTTGATCCGCCTTAGTCAACTTGCCAAGAGAATAAGTTAACTTCGATGCCAGAAACCGTTGACTACGAACAGATCGTGCGAGAATTCGTGCATGAGCTTCGACAGGGACGCGAACCGTCCGTCGAAGTTTATGCCCAGCGCTACGAAGACCACTCCGATTGTATTCTGGCTGAATTTGATGGACTTTCGCTCGCGGAAATGCTTCGGCCTCCAGAGAAAAGCATCACACAAGGTCCCAAACAACTAGGGCCTTACGAGCTCATTCAAATGATCGCGCGCGGTGGGATGGGTTCTGTCTACCACGCCTATCAGCCTAGCCTCAAACGATCCGTCGCCGTCAAAGTTCTCAACAAACGAAATGTTGATCACGAACATTTCTTGCGACGATTCAAACGTGAGGCCATGTCTGCCTCTCGATTGCCACACCCGAACATCGTCTCTGTGTTTGATCACGGAATCGAAAACGGAATCGCTTGGCTTGCGATGCCTTTCATCAACGGTATCAGTCTCGACAAAGTCGTCAACGGCGCAGAAATCGAATGGCGAGATGACATCGATGCTTCTGTCCCAGGCGTTGAATTAAAATGGCAGTGGATTGCTCGCTGGGGCGCGCAAATCGCTTCCGCGCTTCAGTTTGCCCACAATCGAGGAACGATTCACCGAGACGTGAAACCCGGCAACTTGATTTTGGACAACAACGGACGAGTCTGGATTACCGATTTCGGTCTTGCAAAACTCAAAGACGAAGAATCAAGTCTTAGCCGAACCGGCGACATGATCGGCACGCCTCGTTACATGGCTCCTGAGCAGATTCGAGGAAACGCAGACGAACGCAGCGACATCTACGGGCTTGGCGTCACGCTTTATGAACTGGCCTGTGGCAAACGTGTCTGGGAAGCAATCAGTGGTAACGACCTAGTTCAAATTAAGTCATCGATGGAGCTTCCCGAAATTCGGGAGGTCAACGCTGACATCCCTGTTGGGCTTGCCAACATCATTATGAAAGCCGTGGCGTTTCAGCCTGAAGACCGGTATCAAACCGCAGGCGAACTACGGACTGTCTTTCAGCGATTCAGTGACGGCGAGAGGATCACCGATCGTCGTAAAGCGCCACGCGATGCAACGCCACGTCCGTACCTTCGTAAACCTTTCTTGGTAATGATGCTAACGGCGGCGCTGCTGGGCGGATTCATGCTGGCGTCATACTACATCAAACGGGCTGCTATTCATGCGGAACTTTCGATGGTTCGCGAGCCGCTTGTCGACGCGAGCCAGCCGATCGATATTCTGGAAAACACGCGTTACGTTGGTTTTCCAGAAATCCCTTTGTCGTTAAAAGACAAACATGGCCTGCGCTGGGATTTGTCAGGCCCAGACGCTTCGCAGTTTTTCATGAATCCAGCAACCGGCGAGATTGCGTTTGCGGGTTTAACCGATTTTGAAAAACCCAAAGACTCTGATCTAAAGAACGACTACCAAATTTCCGTAAAAGCCCTCCATCCATCCACCGGAACAACGCACGAATCAGATTTGACCATTCGCGTCACCAATGAAAACGAGCCTCCAAAATTTGCTTCTTCATTACTAACCGAAGGAGCTGATCGGCAAGTTCTCTATCTGCGGGCGGGAATGAAAACGCTTCCGATCAACGAGTTTATTGCTGTCGATCCAGAAAAGAAGACGGTAAAAATCACAACAGGAGAGAACAGCCCCGTTGGCTGGAAGATCTTGGAAAAGAACCTGGTATTTCCAAATGGAATCGAGCCAATTTTTTCATCCGATGCCGGAGCCTGTCACCGCTTAACGCTTGAAGCCAAAACGCTCTCGAGTAAAGAGCGAACGCCTACCGGGTTCTTTCTGATGGAAGAAGACGATACGCCCTTGCTGATTTCTACACTTACCAACGGGGAGATCATTCACCGATTCGTAAAAGAATTCACGCGCGTCGCAGCCAGTAATTTCGTTGGTGTTTCGTCTGATGGCGATACGGTCTTATTTGCAATGAAGATTCCTGACGGCAAAGTCCAGCTTTGGCAATCAGAGCTTGGCGCTAACGAGATGGAATTCAAACAGTTGAAAATGCTCAGCGCCGATTGTGGACTTCCAAAAACGACGGAAGCCATTGAATCACGAGACGGGAAACACTTTTACGTGTTTGCAAAGCACCCAACCATTCCTGAAAAACGCTGCGTCTACGAAACAGTTCTGCGAAACGATGGCAGGTTTGCCAAAAAGGCTGGCCCAATTGAGTTGCCAATTCGCAACGAAATTACCGGTGCCTATTGCGCTGCGGACGAACTGGTCGTCCTCGTGCGGGCTGATAAAAAAACAAGCTCGTTTATTGTAAAAACAGAACC
>CAZQQR010000340.1:0-5517 GCA_964595515.1 uncultured Pirellulaceae bacterium | reverse complement strand
CTCTAACGTATTTCTTAACTGGGTTGCAATCGTAATCGTATGTATTTCAATCCGGGATATTCTAACGCCCAACACTCGCCTGTCGAACACGCCTCTGTCTCTGTTCAACCGCTGAGTTTAGTTCTGGCCTTTCCGCTCACCAAAGGCACCCAATCTTTTCAATCATTTGCCAGTCAGCGCAAGCAAAAATCGAAACTGCACTTGCAACAGCAGAGGGCCACAACTGTTCAACTGTAAGTCGTGGCCTCAGCCAACTCCTTACACAGTTTCGCAGAATTTGGCAGAAAGACCCGGCAACAGCGTCGCAACCGCTTGGCGGCCCACCTGCGTTGTAGGCTCACCCAGTGGCGTGCTGGTTGGGCTAGTGAACCAGCCTAAAGGTTGCAATTGTTTTCGAAATGTTGATGTTTAGCATATCAACAACGGACAACATCAGACAGCTACAAAAAAAAAGCCAACCCAGAATTGACATTCTGAGGCGGCTATTGGATTCACTGAATTGAATGATCGCAACTTAAAGTACATTCTGGCACATCACAGCTTTGCGAGAGCTTTGAAAGGAAAGCTGACAAGATCTTCCGTGCCTTGAGACGCCTGACCAATGGGAAGCGAGATTGAGACGATGATGGTGTCGCCGTTTCTACTGGTCATACCAGCCTTGCCACCATGAAGCGTTGCGATCTCCTTTACGATCGCCAACGACATCCCATCCCCACGATTAAACAGGACTTCATCGGGACTCCCAAACGGTTCAAACGCAGCTCGCACTTGTTCTTTCGAAAGCGGCTGCCCCGGATAAGACAACGTGATGTTGAATGTGGAATCCGATTCCGATTCGATCTCCACGGTCACAGCGGAGTGCTCCTCCATCCGCCCAAAAGAATCAGCCAATGCGCTGGTAAAGAGGGCTTCCAACAATTCGCCATCCGCTTGGATCACGTGGCTGGAAGTAAACCGAAGTTCAACTTGATCCTCAAATCGCGGATCTCTCGCCGATTCTTGCGTGACGATTTTCTCAATCAGCGACTCAACTTCAACCGGTTCGACTTCGAACTCAATCATCTCTGATTTAAGTTCGATCAGCACCTGCGCAGATCTTAACCAATGATGAAGACTCTTGGTCGCCTTGATAATGTATTCAGCATCCCGCAAACACTCTTCGCTCAATTCCGATTTTCGTCCCATCAGCATCTCAGAACGACAAAGAATTTTTGTAATGGGAGTTCGATTTCCATGCTGCATCGCTCGCAGCACATTGTATTTTAGCTCGTCGACTTCCTCGGTCCGTTTCAGTTTTAAGTGCACGCGAATTTTCGCCAACAACTCATCTTCATCGAACGGTTTTCCGACATAATCGTCGGCTCCCGCTTCATAGCCCGCCAGTCGATCAGACGTTTGCACTTTGGCTGAAACAAGAATGATCTTTACCCATGGCCGAGATGATTTCCTCAGCCGCCGACATACTTCTAACCCGTCGATGCCCGGCATCATCACATCCAGCAACACTAGATCGGGATCAAATTCAGTCGCTTTTTGAATGGCTTCTTCTCCGTCCACCGCGAATTCTAGATCGTAGTGCTCCTCCAGCAACTCCGAACAAATCAAACGATTGACTTGGTTATCATCAACAATCAATACTTTGTGACTCAGCGGCTGCATAGTCGCTCCATTAAAGTTCTATTGCTTGGAAAGATTCCGCCGAGTTCGGCGCAGGCACTTCGCATCGTTTGCTTGGCATACGAACCTGAAATTCGGTGCCTTGGGGGTCACGATTGACGGCGCTAATCGACCCGCCATGCTGGCCAACAATTTCTCGAGTAATTGCCAAGCCTAAACCCGTTCCACCAGCCAACGTTTTCGTATTGCTGGATTGAATGAACTTGTCAAAAATCGCATCCAGTTCGCTCTCCGGAATTCCTGGACCTTGGTCAAGCACTCTGATCAACACCCAATCGCATTCCGGTTCAACTCGAACCTCGATAACTCCACGACTCGGGCTAAATTTTATCGCATTGGATAGCAGGTTACGTATGACCTGATCGAATCGCCTCGCATCGGCGTGAATCACTGGTGGTTTTTCGGGACAAGCGAATTGAAATTCTAAATTTTTGTCATTTGCGAGACTTTGAAACCCATTCAGTTGCGAAATCAATCGCTGCTGAATATTGACGGGCTCCATCTCGATCCCAACGGCACCAGCCTCCAGCTTGGACAAATCGAGAAGATCGTTTAACAGATCAAGCAGTGTTTCTCCGCTTTGAACTATCTGTTCAAAATAGCCTTTTAGTTTTTCGCGGGGAACCTTCTCAAATCGACGCGTACCAAGCCTTCCGAAACTTAAAATTCCGTGCAATGGTGTTCGCAATTCGTGTGACATGTTTGCGAGAAATTCACTCTTGGCATGATTGGCCAATTCCGCCTGGTTCTTCGCCAGTTTGAATTTCTCAGCTAGCGCCTGCATCGCCAGCGTTTCCTGTTTGTGCCGGAGAGACTCCTCTAACTGACGAGCCATCATTTTTCTCTGAACGGCATATCGAATTGCACGTACAAGAGCGTTTTCGCTGAAGTCCGATTTGCAAATAAAATCTGCCGCTCCGATTCGAACTAAATCCAATGCGAAATCATTGTCATCCACACCCGTTAGCGCGATTATAGGAACACCATTTGCGATTTCCAAAATCCTAGAAATCGTTTCTTTGCCTCGACTATCTGGCAAATTAATATCAGACAAAATGACGTCGGGTTTTGAAACCCGAATCGCTGCAAGCGCCGCCGCTAGACTTTCGCAGTGTTTGACTTCAAACCGCTCGTTCTCCCCCAGGTTGGGGCGGTTCATGAGCGCTCGTTTCACCACCCGAGCGTCAACGTAATCGTCTTCTAGCAATAAGACGAAAATTGATTCGTTAGGTTGTTCTTCGTTCATTTCTAGTTTGAACTCGTTGGAAATTCTACGTTGTCAAGAAACCGTTCAATCAGCGGCATATGATTTTCAAGATCTTGACCTGCTTTTGCTTTCAATAGGTATCCCGCAACGTTTTTTTGATACGCACCTTGTCGATCACGTTCAGCATTCGACGTTGTCAAAACGAAAACAATCGACTGGGCTAGACTCTCATCGTTTCGAATATGATCAAGCAGTTCCAACCCGTTCATTCGTGGCATCTTGAGATCAAGCAGAATCAGATACGGCTGCTGAAGCGCCTGCCGGTCGTCCGAGCCCTTGAGAACTGCCAATGCTTCCACGCCGTCCCGGGCAACAATCATCGGGTTCGTGATATTTTGTTTTTTGAGCGCTCGTTGCACGAGACGCACGTCCACGTCGTCATCGTCTACTAAAAGAATCGTTACTGAATTGTCAATCATGCCATGCCCTTTTTGTTGATCATGCTGATTCGATGGAAACACTATTTCAATTGACCGTTTGGTCACTCATTAGCCCGGTCCGAACTTTGAGCCCAAGCGGAATGGGAACTGAGTTGGCGACTGGTTGAGTCGGCCAATTAAACCGGAACAACGTTCCTTGCCCGACCTCGGATTCGACTTCAATTTCGCCGCCTTGTTTTTCAATGGTTCGCTTAACCATACTCAATCCCATACCGTTTGAATCCAACACGTCTCGCCGTCTAATCGTGGCAAACATCTCAAAGATTCGTTCGTGATACTCAGCAGGGATCCCCGGCCCATCATCTTTGATTTCGATTTGGACAAACCCTTCTAGCTGCTTTCCAGAAATCGTGACGAGCCCTTCCGAGCGGTCATGATGCTTGATCGCGTTATCAATTAGATTTCTGATCACTTGTTCAAACGGCGGACGTTGCGTTTTTAACTGCACACCCGATACCAAGTTCTTGATTTGAAAAGCCTCCGGAATGTCCAACACATCGATCGCATTTTGAACAACACCACGCAGGTTCATGGATTCCGCTGGAAATTCCGCGCTTTGGCTTCTCGAATACACCAGCAACCCATCCAGCAAGCGTTCCATTCGTAGCACGCGACCTCGCAATTCCAACAAATCTGTTCGGGCCTGGTCCGGCAGTTCGTCTTTGGTGTCCTCGATAATGAACTGGGACAAATTATCAATCGCCCTCAGCGGAGCCTTTAAATCATGTGACGCTGCGTAAACAAACTCATCGAGGTTTTTGTTTACATCACGAAGCTCTTTGGTCGTGTGTTCCAGTTTTCCATTGAGTGCCGAAAGTTCGTTTTGTCGATCAATGAGCGAAACATTCTCGCGCTGAAGGACTTCGTTCAGTTCCCTTTGCAATCGGCGAGATGACAAGGATGCACGAAACGGTTCAAGATTAAGAGCAAACCTCCAACTGATCACCGCCAAGGCCGTTAAAAAGAAAGCCTGAAGCCTGTAAACCGGCCAGAAGAAAATTACCGTCGCCAAGGCATAGCCGCAAATCGCGCATAGCGCGAAAATCCAAGCCAACTCCATTAGCTTGACATCGCGATCCTGAGGTTGCTCGTCCAGGTAACAACGTCGCCAAAACAAAAAGATTCGAACGTAAGCTGCCACCACGACAACATTAAGCACGATTAAGGCGATCACCCAAGTCCAATCAGAACCACCCTCCGCGGTCCGAAGACAGTTTTTCCGAGCCATGTACTGGCCAAAATTCGTAAAGAAGTCGTACTTGGCCGAGAGAGAATCTGGGTCCGCCGGAGCAGCGCAACATTCAACAGCTGCTTCTTCCGAAAACGAATAGTCTGCCGCGACGAGTGGGAGCGCAGCGGAAAATAAAATGGTTACCATGACACGAGATGTGTTCACGTGTAACGTGCCTCCAAAATACCGTTTGAAAAGAACGCGTCTGAAAAGGATGGAAACAAACTGCGACACGTCCATTCAAAAAATCGACTTCGACCAACAGAAACTAAAACTCAGTTTCGAAGGTAGCGCGAGTTTTTGAAGATCGATTCGCGGACCAATAGCATTGAGAAGCTTTCTTTGAGTTGGGATAGGGAGAACCCCTAGCGTATAAAAAAACGAAACGAAAGATTCTCGTTTTGCCCTTTTTACACTCCGCTTTTTGTCACCGTGGGCTTCCCTAGCAGAATCATTCATGCGCTAATAAAGACAGTGATTTGTCATTACAACCCAGTGTACTTATTAATCAACATGACCACTGATCCATTTGAAGACGAGCCCGATCAACCACAACATCTCAACCCAGAGAGAGATTGGTACGAACAAATTTCGGTTGTCTTTTCTGGCCTACTAGGAATTGTGTTGGCGGGAACGTTTTACCCTCTCGTTCTCTCAGTCTTCATAGCAGTGATTAGCCTTTGGAAGAACGGATTCGAATTTTCGTTCGAAATGCTACTCTTGATTGTTTGGTTTTCCCTGTTTGCGGGTTTCTTCGGACTGATTTTTAGCTTCTTCACGGGCCTGATCGCGATCGGTTTGACATGGACAATGAATGCATCACTTGGCTCCCCTATCAGTGACCGATCTACTGCGACCGCGGCAGGAAGCATGGCTGGATACATTCCGACTTGCTTTGTTCT
>CAZQQR010000339.1:0-5520 GCA_964595515.1 uncultured Pirellulaceae bacterium | reverse complement strand
GACTTCCTTCGTGACATGCACCCCGAGATCATCGTTGTCGAAGCAACCGATCCCGCCCACGGAATTCGCATGTTAACGACCGGAGAAGTCGATGCATTTTTTGGCGGCTCAGCCGTCGTGGCATACATGGCTGAGCGAGAAGGAATCACGAACCTCAGAATTGCGGGCGAATCGGATTTTAAATACCAAAACGGTTTCGGGGTCCGCGACGACTGGCGGCCCTTCGCAAAAATCATCTCCAAAACTTTGAAACGTGTCACACCCGCCCAAGAGCGATCTTTTTATGAGGGCTGGGTCACCAATGATTTTTTTCGAAAACGGTTTTACGAAAGTTCACGGTTTTGGTGGGGACTGGGCACGTTGCTGAGCTTGTTGCTGCTGGGCACTGGGATGATGTTGGTTTTAAACCGAAAGCAAGCTGCGTTTATTGAACAGCTTGAAACAGAAAAAAAGCGAACGGAAGAAGCTCGCCGCGAAGCCGAAGCAGCGAACGAAGCCAAAAGCGCATTCGTGGCGACCATCAGTCATGAAATCCGCACACCAATGAATGGCGTGATTGGTATGTGCAACTTGCTTCGCGACACAAGTCTCGATGCCAAACAGCAGGAGTATTTAAGTTTCGCCAGCGAGAGTGCAGAAAACCTGGTTGGGTTGATCAACGACATTCTTGATTTTTCAAAAATGGAAGCCGGCAAACTGGAGCTTGAAAACCAACCGTTCTCAATCCACCAATGCCTTGGCGACGTGATTCAGCTACTTCGTCCACAAGCCACTGCCAAAGGAATCTCTTTGGTTGAAAATCGTGCTTCTGAAGTCGAAGAATTTTACATCGGCGATCCGCTTCGGATCAGACAAGTCCTCTTAAACCTGATCGGCAATGGAATCAAATTCACGGAACATGGAGAAGTTCGCATCAAGACCCAGATCGAACAACCGGCAGACGTAAGTGGTCGATCACTGATCCGTTTTGATGTCGAAGACACGGGTGTTGGAATCGCAAGTGACAAACTCGATCGGATTTTTAGCCCATTCGAACAGGAAGAATTGGAAACGGCCCGCAAATTTGGTGGAACAGGATTGGGGCTTTCGATTTGCAGTACATTAGCGGAGATGATGGACGGAACAACGTCCGTGATCTCTGAACTGGGCGTTGGCAGCGTTTTCAGTTTCACTGCCCGACTCAAACCGACTGAGCCACCTGAAAAAATGGTTCAACAGTTAGCCGATGGCCAAGAACCCGCCGTCGATTGTAAAACGGTTCTTGTCGCCGAGGACGGATTGGTCAATCAAAAAGTCGTCGTCGGTTTGCTGGAAAAACGTGGCCACAAGGTCGAATTGGTCGAGAACGGTATCGATGCCCTCAACGCGATGGAGTCCAACCGTTTTGATGTGGTCTTGATGGACATCAACATGCCGAAAATGGATGGACTGACCGCCATCAAGAAACTTCGTGCATCCGAATCAGGAACGGGCAAGGCTCAAATCGTTGTCGCAGTTACCGGCCATGCCATGACCGGCGACCGCGAACGTTTTTTGGCGGCTGGCTTCAACGACCATCTCGTAAAACCGTATCGCGTGAAACGGCTTTATCAAACGGTCGAGGAAACTGCTGGCTCGAGTTTAAGCCAAACCAATGCTGAAGAAGCGATAACTTTGGCAGGCGCGAAAACACTGCACGACGCCAGCGCTACCGAATCTGGCACGTTTATTTTAAAGACGCGCGATTTGATGAATCCTGAGATGGCTGGCTCTGCCCGTGATTCAGCCAAGCCACCACCAAACGTTCCAATTCCACCCAATATTGTCGTGGACACCGGAAGACCAAAAATGGTGCGAGATAAATTTTCAGCTTTGGAAAAGACGGGGGGCGACGAGAATCTTGCCAGGATTCTGCTTGAGACCTGTGTCGAAGAGTCGCCAAAAATTACAGAGAGGGCCAAAGACTCTGTCGCTGCGAAAGATTTTGAGCAAGCCAGAGGTTGTGGCCATTCTCTTCGGTCCAGCTTTTCCAACGTTGGAGCGACCCTGGCTGCGGACGCTGCCCGTCGACTGGAAACCTGCGAATCCGAAAACGCAGACGATTTCCTGAAAGCGATTGTTGAAGTTGAATCAGAGTACGTAAAGCTCGCCGCGTTGGCGAACGAGCAACTGAAGGGATAGAATTTGTGCTTGAATGAAATTCAGCTACAAATTCAACGAGCATCAAAATGCACTCTACTCTTCTTCGAGTCGGTGAACTATTTAAAACCCAATCTTCTTTAAGACCAGTTCTTCCATTTTTGATTCTAATCTCGATTGCGTTCACTCACAATTTGGTCGCAGACGAAACCGAATTGACGAAAGAAATTAGCGAACCGAATCGGCCCAACATTCTTTGGATTTCTGCGGAAGACATCAGCCCGCATTTTGGATGTTATGGCGACGACTTTGCGATCACTCCAAACATTGATGCTCTTGCTCAGGCCGGCGCTCGATATCAAAACTGCTTCACCACGGCTGGGGTTTGTGCACCGTGCCGGTCAGGGATTATTACAGGATGCTATCAGTCAACCTTGGGCACGCATCACATGCGGTGCAATGCGAAACTTCCGGAACACATCAAACCGTTCCCTGTTTACTTGCGTGAGTCGGGCTACTACTGCACCAACAACTCGAAAACAGACTACCAATTTAAACACCCCAAAGAGACTTGGGATGAGTCAGGTAAAAAAGCTCATTGGAAAAAACGCAAAGACAAATCACAGCCGTTCTTTGCAGTATTTAATTTTGTTGGATGCCACGAAAGCGGAATTGCGAACGAATCAAAATACCAATCAGTTACAACAACACTTCCCGATGAACTGCGCCAGGATCCGACGAAACTTGAAATTCCACCCTACTACCCAGACACACCCATCGTTCGTGAAGACTGGAAACGAAATTACGAATTGATCACTGCCATGGACGCTTGGGCTGGTGACTTGATTCAAGAACTTAAAGACGCAGGCGAATACGAAAACACCATTATCTTTTTCTGGTCTGATCATGGGATTGGATTGCCTCGGGCAAAACGCTGGCTCTACGACTCGGGCACGCATATTCCTTTGGTGATTCGGATCCCGAAAAAGTATCGTGTCGGCGGTCAAGGCATCCCCGGAAAAACGGAAACTGAATTGGTAAGCAGTGTCGATTTTGCACCAACCGTTTTGAACCTTGCCGGCGTTCCTCTCAAAGAACATTTCCAAGGCCGAGCATGTCTTGGAAAAAACCTGACTGAAAAACGGCAATTTGTTTACGGTGCTCGTGATCGGATGGATGAACGATACGACATCATCCGAATGGTTCGCTCAAAACGATACAAATACATTCGCAACTATGAACCGTTCAAGCCGTACTATCAATACATGAACACGCCGGAAAAAGGTGCGACGATGAAGGAGCTTCGTCGCTTGCACGCTGACGGCAAGCTACCGGCTGAGGCACAACTCTTCATGGCACCCCAAAAGCCCTCCGAAGAGCTTTACGACATGCGCCAAGACCCGCATGAGCTAACTAATCTTGCCACAAATGCCGGTCATCAGGACACGCTCAAACAACTTCGTGCGGCTCACCTTGCTTGGGTTTCCGAGACTCGAGACATTGGCTTGATTCCTGAATCGGAAATTGTGCGAAGGGAGAAAGAGTCAGAGTCGCGTTACAACATTCTGTTGCAATCCGACAAAGGTCTGGTTAATCGAATACGTGACACCGCTAACCAGGCAGTCAATTGCCGGAAGAACTTCCCAGACCTGATTATCGCAATGAGCGACCCTGACGCGGTGGTTCGATATTGGTCGGCAATCGGGATTGGGAACCTCGGCCAAGATGGTCGTCCAGCAAAAATTCAAATTGAAAGAGCACTCTCGGACGAGGCTCCCTGTGTTCGAATTGCCGCCTCAAGAGCGATGTTAAAAATGGGTCTAGAAGAAAAAGCTCTCGCCGTTTTGAAGAACGAACTCAAGAGCGAACACGAATGGGCAAGACTACGGGCGGCAATCGTGCTGAGTGAGGCAGGCGAGCAAGCCCGACCGCTAATTCCAGAATTGACGGAGTGCCTGGAGAATCAACCTAACAAATACATAACTCGCGTCGCGAATCGAGCGCTAAACGTGCTGCTGGGAACTGATCATCAAGTCAAATAGCAAACCCTGATTGCCAGCCGAAGAAAACGAATGATGGCTACACCATGTCGTTGAGGAGATCCTTGAACATCTAGAGATAGCGTTTAAAACCCGGTATCGGAGGCATCCTGCCGCCGTGGAACAAGTGGTGGCAAGTTGCCACCGTTACATCTCACAACCGGTTTTGAAATGCCTTCTAGAAATCTGACCAACAAGCACTGCGACAAATGAAATTCGCATTCGCCAACAACTTCAACGAATGGTCAGCACGTTCGTATGAACATGAATCGCTGCGGCGGATGAAAGGGCAGGGGCATGCCTTTTTCGGCCCCCTTTGCCAGGCCGATAATCCATGGCGGTTTTTTCTATTCCTTTCTTTCCGAACTCCAACAATCCAGCTTGGCCGGCAGCCTGAACCTGCCCTGGAGCGAGGTTCTTGATGTTTTTTTTGATTCCATCAATCGCATCTCCAATTCCTGTGGCGAGCGCTGATTCGTCAAACTTGGCATTCCCCAAACCCAACAGCCCTTTGATTATTGCTGATGTACAAGCTTGACCACTGGTTTTTCCTTCGGCTGCCGCCCCGCCAAATTCAAACGTCGCATCGATCATGATCCCCATCCCGATCAGAACTTTTCCACCGGCATCCAATGTCGTCGCACCCGCGCGGTAAACACTGGTGACAGCTCCGGCCCCACACATGACCAGCGTACCGGTTCCAGCAACCAACGCAGCTTCTTTGTTGCCCGTGTCTTGATATTTTGCCAAAGTAGCACCGGCAGTCGTTACCGCAACCGCCCCCAAAGCGACCATACCTCCAGCCGGCATGCCAACAATCGAAATCATCGCAATACCAACGTCGCGTGTGATCTGCATAAGACTTAAACCAACCGTCGCTGCCGCATCAAATCTGACTGCCGAACGCGTGCATTGCTCAAACATTCCGCCTCGTTCTTCCCTCCAACTCATCGTTTCTTTTCGCATTCGGACAAGTCGCGCAAACGCTTCATGCACGTTGCGCTGGAGGTCTTTTACAACAATCGGAGTGATCTGGTTGATATATTTCTGGTGGTTCTTTTTGACTTGTTGATGATCAAACTTCACCGTTTGAACGTAGTGCTCACGCTTGAGAGTTGCCGCTTCGATGAACGCTCGCATATAGGCGTAAGCAGAAATCGTGTTACGGAACTGGTCCCAGTTAATTGTCGCTGTCTGTCCGCTCTTATCAGTAAACTTTGGCATATTGCCCCATACCATCGCTGTAAAAGTACCCATTCTCAATCCCACAACATGATTGCAATATAAAAATTCGGATGCAACCAGCCATTCATTCTTTCCCCACCAAATTGGCGGCTACTGGAATGGATTCTCCGCCATTGGG
>CAZQQR010000338.1:0-5523 GCA_964595515.1 uncultured Pirellulaceae bacterium | reverse complement strand
ATGCACATGTCGTCGATGGCCGGAACATGACCAGAGTGGCGATTGACGGCCTGGCAGATTTGTTCGCCGATGGTTTCAGGAGTCTTTGCCTGGCTGGTTTTGACTTCTTCGATCATTTTGTCCGTCGAAAGCTGTTCACCGTCGGCGTTCATGGCTTCGTTAATGCCGTCGGTGTAAAGAATCACCACGTCACCTGAGCCAAATTCAATTTCCAGCGAGTCGTATTCGTAGTCTTCCAGGATACCAAGGGGCAATCCAGCTTCTTCGATTGCGATTTGAGAAATTTCACCGGATTCTGATTTACGAACGATCGGCGGCATGTGACCCGCATTCACGATCGTCATTTTATTGGTCCGAAAATCAAGCAACCCCATCGCCAGCGTAACGAACCGGTCGATGTTCATTCCTGAAAGACTGTTGTTCATTTTCGTGACCGCCTCAACTGCAGTAGACGATGTCGCCAGTGCAAAACGCGATTCGGCTGAAACTTTGGCCATCAAAAGTGCGGCAGCAATTCCATGTCCGACGACATCCGCAACGATGATCCCAACCCTGTGTTCATCGAGTTTCACGTAGTCAAAATAGTCACCCCCAACCTGTTGCATTGGTCGGTAGTATGAAAAGAACTCGTAGTTTTCAGTCTCAGGCGCGCGTTCAGGAAGAAAACGCTGTTGAAGCTCATGGGCGAGCGCCAGGTCTGTCTTAAAAGCCTCATTTCGTTTGGCATCGGCAAACAAATCGGCTTTTTGAATTGCCAAACTTGCCTGCATCGCAACAGCCACGAACGTTTCCAAGTCTTCTTCGGTAAAAGCGATGGATCGTTTTAGCGTATCCAATTGGAGCACGCCGATGGCCTCATCTTTGCTATTGATCAGCGGTGCACACATGATTGAGCGAATTCGGAAATCAACAATGCTCTGACTCATGTCAAAACGATCATCCGACGCCGCGTCACTGCTGATGATCGGGCATTTGGTAGACATGACTTCGTTGACGATCGTGCGGCTGACACGAATTTGTTCCGCCTGTCCCTCGTGTCGAGTTTTCACGCCTAACGGTTGAAGCCGGTCATCGTCGTTTTTCAAAATCACGAAACCACGATCAGCATCGGTAAAAAGATCAAACAAGAAATCGAGGATCTTGGCCAGAACCTGATCTCGATCAACCGTTTCACTGAGTGCGTGAGTAATTTTGGTCAGTGTCGCTAATTTTTCTTCGGCGCTGACATGATTATGAATGCGAGAATAGTGAGAAGGAACTTCGAATTTTGACATGACGGTCGAGCCATTGTCATCAAAGTCGTCGAGAAATACGGAGCTGGTCGCGGCGATACCTGAACCGTGCTCAGTGGTTTTAGGTGGCTTGACTGTGGCGACGCTTGAATCGACCAACGAAAAAGTAAGCACAACGTCGCAGATTCGAATCTCGGACTGGTCAACGAGTTTTGTCGGCTGCTCGATGGACCGATTGTTCAAGAAAGTTCCGTTTCGGCTATTCAAATCACGAACGTAGTACTGTCCACCTTCGCAAGTGATTTCCGCGTGCCTCCGGCTTACGGAACCATCGTCGATATGAATTTCACAGTCGGGATGTCGACCAACAACGACTGGATCTTTTTTGAGCGCGAATCGTTTTTTTACGACGGCATCGTCTGTTGAAGTTAAAACTGCCATATTAGCGCCATAGAGATTGATCAGAGCATGGTCGCTTCCAACCGACCTGCTCCCATTCTAATTTTGCACGGCACGGTTGGTCAACTTTCCCCATCTAATTTCTGATCGAATGAATACAAAAGCTGAAAGAACATACGACAAGTCGAGTTTGCCGAGAGCTTAGGTAAGCTGTCGCCAATTTGGACAGAATTGATCGTAAACCCATTCGAGTAGTAATTCGCTATTTGCACCACAAATTTCAAACGCAGTTATGAGGAGTAGTGCAGCATGGCAATGTACTCTCCGAGCCGACAGATTGTTCGTCGAAAGTGTAGCTGTTACGATCTTCGAAGCGATGGTGTCGAAAGCATGGACATCCTCCAAAGTGACCTTCCGCGAATACCTTCGTCAGGTACAAACGCGATTTTGCAGTCCGTAGGACGGGGACAGTGCCCATCTGTGCTTTGGAAAATTACCTCAAAGTGAATCGACCCGGCATCTGGCAAGTGTTTTTTAACCTGTGCATCCTGTTCGTTGCGCTGCCGCATCAAGGTGTCCTGATGGCCCAAGTGAACATCCATTCCAATTTTAATACGATCGGATTGTCCGGAAAGTTTCCCGGTCGCGATGACGTCTCCGTCTATTTCAATGACGCGCCCGTCCACCCGATGCGATACAACCCTGAAACGGGTGAGCATGTCACAACGATTTTTCTTCCTGAAAATTCAAAGGGTGTTGTTAATTTGGTTCAGGGGAATTTTCGCAAGCGAATACCGGATGTGGGGACTCGGGTAACCGCGCGGCATCGTCGACGTGGAACGATCTACTATGTATCACCTTTGGGTGAAGGCAAATTGAGTACGGATCCGGATCGTCCCGCTAGTTTGGATTCGACGTTGGAAGAGCTTTCACGAAGGCCACTCAAAGACGTTGAGGTTCGTTTGGCTCCGGGTATTTACTACGACGTTGGTGATTACAAATTTCAGTATCGTGTCGAGGGATTCTCGCTTACAGCTGCTTCAGCAAAAAATACAATCGTGACGGGCGAACGGAGACCTGATTCAGTGTCTCCAATTCAATGGAAATCATTGGGGCGAGGATTGTGGAGCTGCACCACATTTGATGATCAGAAAATTGGTCGATTCAATCGGCAACTGATCAAACGCAAATTGATCAAAGACCGTTTCGTGATTGAGCGGATTCCGCACGCAGGGTTTGCCAAAAGCTTAAATGATGTTGAGAACGCAAATGCCCCGTATGCTTGGTGGAACACCTACGACAAAAGCAACCGACAATCGGAGTTGGTGTATTTGAAGCTTCCACCGTCTGAAAATCCCAACGAATTTGATTTCGTGCGACATGGAAAAGAGAGCTTTCTAACCATCGCCAATTGCCGCGACGTTTGGTTCGAAGGTTTCGCTGTCCAATTTTATGGAGCGACGAAAACGTTTGGTGAGTTTAATCAATGTCGTGGAATCGTTCTGACGGCGAATCGTCCAGCTGATGAAATCAAAAACGTTGTTGTTCGAGATTGTATTTTTCGCTGCACGCTTCGGCCAGCGATTTTGTGCGCCAAAAACAAGAACGTTGAGGCTTCCGTTGCAATCAACGATGTATTGGTTGAAGGTTGTGTTTTTCAAGACGCTTTGAATTCAACCGCGATTCGTGAGTACCTCAAAGTCAACCGGGAACGTGCCGGGTTTGAGGGAGCAACGACTTTTTCAGTAGTCAGTCCATCTCAGGGCGTCGTTGTGCGGAATTGCCAATTTTTGGGCGGGCACGCTGATATCGTTTCTTTGTTTCATTGCCGCGATTTGGATTTTCACGACAACTATATTCAAAGTAACGAAGACGAAGGATTGGGAATCGTCGGTGACGCTCGCAATGTTCGTTTTTGGAACAACATTTTGGCCGATGCCGGTGTCGGCGCGTTCGATATGAATTCGATCACCGGGCCCGTTTGGTATATCAACAATGCTGTATTTACGTCGAGCCGTTTCGAGCATGACGATCCCGTTTCGACGGTGAGTTCTCAGAAGTACAACTACTCCGACGGTAATTCGACGATCAAAATTGGCCAGCACTACTTTTACAACAACACGTCGTATGCCAGTGGTGGCATTGGCGGTCGCAATTCAGCTTGGGCTACGCCTGGAAATGGTGTTGCCGCGAATTTTGTCCACACCGATACGGTTGGGCGAAACAATATTTGGACGAGCGCCAATCTTGCGATTTGGAATACGAGGCGAAGTTCCAAACTTGGCCAGCATGACCAATTGGATTTTGATTTTGATCAGATCTTCACGTTCGCGGCACGCAATAAGAAAGTCTTTTTTCACAACGGGAAAGCGGACAGTGAATTGGGGCCCTTCAACGCAACCGTTGAGGGGTTTCGGCGGTGGGTCGATTTTAGTGGATACGAGAACAACGGATATTGGGCGGATCCAGAGTTGAAAGGGATCTACGCGACGCGGCGCGGAATGGGAGTGCTCATTCCAGGGGTTACCAACAATCCTGTGTTCACAAACCATCTAGGTTTGCCGGGTTTGTCAAAGTTGACTGGCTCGGACTTGGGGTGGAATTGGTAAATCGAAATTGAAGGCTGAGGGTCGAGAAATCCGCTCAGATGTCCGACGCTCCATACGGCTAACTCAGAAATTTTAATTCGCACGCCATCAAAGTGATTAATGGGTGCGAATTTTAGAGCGCCTATTCTTTAGATCCAGACAGTCCCGATCTTTAGGCCAGCTCGTCAAGCATTCGAGTCAAAGCCGCATCCATCTTCTCGGTAGTATCGTATTGGCCACTGGCGATTTGGGCTCGCAAGTCCGCCACTCGATCTGCACGGATGCTGGTCGTGGTCGTCGTCGCATTCATCATTTGGGCTTCGACTGAGATGTCGAGTTGGTCGGTGGGAACCGAGTTAGAACTGCCAACTTCTTGGGTTGTGTTCTGCGTCTGAAAGTTGACGTTTGATGTGCTTTGGATGTTGTTGGTTGGTCTGATCTGCATAGTTATCTCCCCCGACGGGTGTTATTGGTTAAGGCATTTGCATCAACCAGGGTTGTTTGTTTACAAGGTTCCCGAATTTGGATCCAATTCCGTTGAATACCAATTTCAAGTCTCTTGGGCCGCTTCCCTGTCGATACGTGCCATCCGTAACTGGAGATCTGACAACGCGAGCACTACTAAGAGTGTTTGTATTATCGACTGGGGTCGCTAGCAACTTTTGTATGTTAAATGTTGTTTGTTTAGTTTTGCCAATCCGACAAAGCGTTATTGAGGATTGGTTTTTTACCAGTTTCAATCAACTAAGCGTTTGACTGACCGGTGATACGTGCTCTCTACAATCTTGGTTCGATCGAAAAGAGAAAATATTGGATCCGTAAATCGGAATTTAGTCGGGAGTATAGAAGCAACTCGACAATGCAAACAAGTTCAGTATTTCTGAGTCTGCAACGAGTGTAATTCCATTTTATGCAAGCATTACGCTTGTGCGGTAAAACTTAAAAAAGATACACTGTAATGGTTGTTTGATCGAACCAAACGATGGGTTTGATCGTTATAGAACAACAATCTGGCTTGAACATTCAGTTTCAAGCCGCTTCGCGTAACGATTACGCGTCAACTTTGCTGGGATGCACACCTTTTTTGATAGGCGCAATCCAGTGATGAACATTCGCACTCCGCAACTACCACAGTTGAATCTTAATCGGTCAGAGTTCACTCCGGCGTTTTTCGTAGACATGGAATCGTTTTTCGCTTTCAGTTTCTGGATGTCAGAGGAACTGCTTGATCTAGAGTCACGTTTTGAATCCAAGATCGCAAAACGAAAGCTCGTCCAAGCAGAGAAAACCAAAGAAACGACGAG
>CAZQQR010000337.1:2741-5587 GCA_964595515.1 uncultured Pirellulaceae bacterium | reverse complement strand
CTGGTTGGCAACAGTGAAGTTCTGTCCGATGTAAAGGATACATTCTTCACCGGCGACCCGGGTCAGTTTAAGGACGAAGTCAGTCGCTACATCGACATGTTCGGTGTCACCAGCGAAGACATGAAGAACCTATCCGTGGCAGCGTTGATCGGCCAAATGATGGGCATGACCAACGACGCTTCGGTTCTGAAAAATCTTCAGTCGATGATGGGAGCAGCCAACCGGGCTGGTGTCGCAACGAAAAATGCTGGATCAGTGATTAACGCTGTAGCAAAGAGTTAGACATGTTGAATTCGAATGTCGAATCGAAGGGTTCGGCATTCTTTTCGTTTTTTCTCGCGGAGACGCAAAGCCGCGGAGAGTAGCTGAAGACTGTTTTTCGATCAGTACCGATCGAATGATCAAACAAGTTGATCAACAGACATTCCTTCGCGCCTCTGCGTCTTCGCGAGACACCAACATCCCTACTTTGCATTGAACATGTCCAACGTCCCAGAACAACTCGAACCGAATGATGCCGTCGGCGCTCCGGCTGCGTCCAACGAACCGCAGCTTGAGCGCGGAACGTATGAAATCATCCGGAATCGTCTGCAGACTTATTCCAGCGAGCTTCGCGACCGCATCAATTTGCTGAACGAAGAACGCCGGGAAGTCTTTGGATCGATTCCGACGGAACTGATTTCGACACAGCGAATCACCACGGCAAACAATTGTGTGGCTCAGGATATCGTTCCTGTCGGCGATCAATTTCTGTTCGGCTACAACGTCCACATGGGCTTAAAAACCGTCACAGAAATTGCCGACGTATTTGGGATGTTCGAGTTTCGTGAAGGATCGATGCACGAGCAACCGCTCGACGCTTTGCTTGACGGCACATTTGAGCAAGATTTTTTCTCGCTTTACAAATACTACAAAGACACTCGCTTTCAAAGGTTCTTTGAAAAGGGACCTTACCTCTATTTGGTGTTCCAAGTTGGCAAAACCGTCAACGACACCAAGGCATTCAAGTTTCTCAACGACGAAGGCAAACTGACTTACGAGGGCAACCGTAGCGACCACGAAGTTAACTTCCCACCGCAACACGATTTTAAATGGGTCCGGACGCGACGCGAGCTTCACCGTGATGGCGAGCATCCGCACATCTCAATCGACGACCGTGTTTTCGTCGAAACCGTCGGCGGCGATCTGACAATCAAAGTCGAAGACAACACCACTGACGGCAGCGGAATTTATGCGGAGCCTGTCGATGATCCTGATCAGACGCTCGATGATGCGGAGATCTTTTACTCGATCGTTGGCAACATCATTCTGTTGAAGATGAAACCGTTCAAGGAAGACACGTTTCGCTATCTGGTTTTCAACGAAAAAACCCAAACAGCACGGCGCCTCGATTCAATCGCCGATGCCTGCGTTCTATTGCCAGAAGATCATGGCCTGATTTTCTCAAACGGTTACTACTTGCAGACCGGCGTCTACAAAACGTTTGAAAGTGGCGTTTCGGATCTGATGTTTGATCGTCGGATTCCGTCTTCTAATGGCGAAGACTATCTGTATGTCTTCTACAATCAGACAACCGGCCAAAACGTGTTGCTTTCGTACAACATGATCGAGCAGGAAGTCTCGACCCCGATTATCTGTAATGGCTTTTCGATTTTTGATAACGGACAACTGATCTACTTCAAAACAGATGAGTCGCCGCAAAAACACCACGCGATGCAGGTTTGGCAAACGCCTTATGTTGGCGAAGATTTCCAAGTCGGCGAGAAAACCGATTCTTATATCTACAAGATCGGTAACAAAGAAATCGTGCGGGCGATGGCGGAATCACACGAAGTGATGAACCTGATCGACCAGGACGATTCTTACGGGAATCTCTACGTTGATTTGGTTAAAAAATCGACCGACATCATCGACAGTTATTTCTGGCTCAAAGAAGAACAAACATTCGAGCTGGCCAAACCACTGGGAGATATTCGCGACGCGGCAACGGCTGCCGTCGATGAATTCGACAAAGTCGTCCGGGTTCGAAAAAACACTGCCAAACAATTTGACGAAACATCGGAGGCCGCTCGCAGCGCCCTGATTCAAGCCACCAGTAAACATTTCGAACACATCGACGACTTTGTTCGGGCGCTCGCAGATTTGCGAACCGTTCGCGGCCAAGTCATCACGCTCAAAGAACTCAAGTACGTCGACATGGCGGCGGTTGAGGAACTTGAAAATAAGATCGCGGAAAACTCAGACCGGCTTTCACACCGCTGCGTTGAGTTTTTGCTAAAAGAAAATTCACTTGCGCCGTATTCGGACCGGGTGGACAACCAGCGAAATTCCATCGATGAATTGAAAACGGGCGTCGAGGCCAAGGCGCTTGATGAAGAGATCGCCAACGGAGCCAACGAGCTTGAAATGCTGATTGACATCGTCAGCAACCTCAAGATCGACGACGCCACGCAGCGAACGCGAATCATCGACAACATTTCAGCGATCTATTCGAACCTGAACCAGACCCGGGCGACTCTTAAAAAGAAATCGCAAGAGTTAATGTCGGTCGAAGGTGCGGCTGAATTCAACTCCCAGTTGAAATTGATCAGCCAGGCCGTGGTCAATTACCTCGACGTTTGCGATTCGCCCGAACGATGCGACGAGTATCTGACCAAAATGATGGTTCAGATCGAGGAGCTCGAAGGACGGTTTGCCGAGTTCGACGAGTTCATTGTTCAGCTTGCCGAAAAACGCGAAGAGATTTACGCCGCGTTTGATACAAAAAAATTGCAGCTGGTCGAATCCCGCAACAAACGTGCAACGGCACTGATGAGTGCGGCGGATCGAATCCTAAAAGGCATTCG
>CAZQQR010000337.1:0-2641 GCA_964595515.1 uncultured Pirellulaceae bacterium | reverse complement strand
CAGCCGGTCGTCTCGGAAAACAAAGACGTCTACCGGGGCGAATATCTGGCTTACTTGATTCTCAAGGAATCCAGCAACCAAGATTCAAAAGTCGTTCTGACGCCAAAATTAACGGACGATCAACTTCTTGAAATCGTACAAACTTTCATGGCTCCGCGTTACGCCGAAGGGTATGTGAAAGGTGTTCACGATCGAGACACGGTTTTGATTCTGAAGGAACTGATTCAACTCGACACAGGGTTGGATCTACTCAAATACTCGACACAGGCTCGTGCCCTTGCCAACCTGTTCTGGTACGAACGGGGTGTTCACAACGAGTCTGCCAAAAGTCGTTGGACGAACATGCTTTCTTCGATTGGATCTGCGAAAAAGATCTTCGGTGGCATCGCGGAACGGCAAAAATACGTTGATCAACTGCGAACTGAAATAGAGTTTATGATCGACGAGCAAAACGTTGGTGATGAGAAATTCTCCGTCGAGGCGGCGAACTATTTGTTCGATCAACTTTCGTCTAAAAAGAAATTCATCTGCAGTGGCAAAGCAAACGAAATATCGAAAGCATTCTCGAAGTTCGTTAAAACAAAGGGAGCCGAAAAAGAGTTTGCGAGTTCGCTCTCCGACGACGCATTTTCACCCGCGGATCGTTTCCTGATCGCCCGCGATTGGGTTGCAGCATTCGTTTCACAGTCAAAGAGTGACTTCGAAATCAAATACCTGGACGAAGTCGCATCCATGTTGATCGATGGATCCGCAAGCGATCGCGAAGTCGTTGACCTCGATCCGGTTCGAACCGTTGACGGGATGCTCGGTGACCATAGCCGGATTGATGGTAAGACTTACCGGCTAGACTACAACGATTTCATGATGCGGCTGGCGGAATTTGAAACGGACACCGTGCCGGCTTTCCTAGCCTATGTACACTTGAAAAAAGAAGTCATTGATCAACGGCGCGAAGAACTCAGACTGGACGAATTCAAGCCTCGCGTGCTGACGTCGTTCGTGCGTAACCAGCTGATCAACGACACGTACTTGCCAATGGTGGGTGCGAACCTTGCGAAACAGATGGGCGTCGTCGGCGAAGACAAACGTACCGACTTGATGGGATTGTTGCTTCTCATCTCTCCACCGGGTTACGGTAAAACGACTTTGATGGAGTACATCGCCAACCGCTTGGGCATTACTTTCATGAAGATTAATGGTCCAGCGATTGGCCATCAGGTGACGTCGCTCGATCCGGCTGAGGCTCCCAACGCTTCGGCACGAGAAGAAGTTGAAAAACTCAACCTCGCTCTGGAAATGGGCGACAACGTGATGATTTACGTTGATGATATCCAGCACTGCAATCCAGAATTCCTCCAGAAATTCATCTCGCTGTGTGACGCGACACGGCGAATTGAAGGCGTATTCAAGGGCAAGACTCGAACGTACGATTTGCGTGGTCGAAAGGTCGCCGTCGTCATGGCCGGTAATCCGTACACCGAGAGTGGCGAAAAATTCCAGATCCCGGACATGCTTGCCTCACGTGCCGACACGTATAACCTTGGCGACGTCATCGGCGACAATGCCGGTTCGTTCGAGATGAGTTATCTCGAGAACTGCTTGACTTCAAATCCAACTCTGGGCCGATTGAATTCACGCTCACGGGCTGACGTTTATTCGATCATCAAAATGGCCGAACAAGATGGTGTTCAGGAAACGCTGGAGGGAAGCTATTCGATCGAAGAGATCAACGAGTTCGTTTCGGTGATGAAGAAATTGCTAGTCGCTCGGGATGTGATTTTGAGAGTCAACCGCGAATACATCGACTCAGCCGCACAGGCCGACGAGTACCGCACCGAGCCTCCGTTCAAGCTTCAGGGTTCCTATCGTGATATGAATAAGATCGCGGAACAGCTTGCTCCGATCATGAACGATGAAGAGTTGGAGACGTTGATTTCAGCTCACTACTTGAACCAGGCTCAAACATTGACGTCGGGCGCTCAAGCGAATTTGTTGAAACTACAAGAATTGCGAGGTCGGCTGGAAGGCGAAGAACTGGAACGCTGGAACGACATCACGCGAACGTTCAAACGGAACTTGCTTTTGGGTGCCGCGGGAGACGATGGACAGCTTGGCCAAGTCATCGCTCAACTGACAACATTCAGTGAAGGCTTGAATGACATCCGAACGACTCTCGACAAAGGCGTCACCAAGTTAGTCGAGAATGGCCAAGAAGAGAAAAACGTCCTGCAAACCGCGACCATGCAACAGGTTGCCCATGCGGTTGAAGAACTCGCGAAATTCAACGGCACGTTGGGTGAAATGAAAACGATGATGGGCGAAGGAATTAAGACTTCTTCTGCCGCTGCCGCCCCCGGAGGATCGTCTCAGCAGAAGATCGAAGTCGTTAACAAAGTGCCAAATATCTTCTTGGATATCATCCGCAACCAATTCCGAGTTTTGCAAACGTGGATGGAACCAATCCTCAAATTGTCCGAGGTTTTCCCAGAGGCAGAAAACTTGAAGAGTGCAGCCGAGGCCACCCAGCGAAACTACGACAAATTGATTAAGCAAATCGGCGAACACCCGACTGGAGAATCTGAGTAGGCCGATCGCTTTCTCAGATAACTTGTTTCTCGCGGAGACGCAGAGGCGCGAAGTA
>CAZQQR010000336.1:1913-5628 GCA_964595515.1 uncultured Pirellulaceae bacterium | reverse complement strand
GCGATGTTGGACAGCAGATTCCGGAAGTCTTGACGACGTCCGCTACGTGCCACGTCCTCGCGCCGAATGGGCAAAGCAAAGCCAGACGATAGAAAGAAATGGCGCATCACGCCAACTTCTTTCCTCGGCTACTTTCGGTTCAACATTCGCCGAAGCCCGCCGCCCACACGCAACCGAGGAGGTTCTTGCTGAACTGAATTGATGGGCTGAACTTGTTGATCATCGATAGTGATCCCAAGCCATCCATTGGATATCGCCAACTCGGACACTTGGAGAAAATCACCATTGAGTCGAGCATACATCTTCTTGGGAAGAGCTTGGAACTGATACTCTTGCTTGAACAACACCTTCATCACCGTGCTGATGGCGGCCTTGTCTGAAATACGCAGTCTTCGGCCTTTGATTCGTGTTCCATCATCGTCTTGTCGAAGCAAAACTTGCATACCTGAGACAGAGGGTTCATACGACGCGGTCAAACTTACGTTCCGCCAAGTCTTACCCTTATCGCCAATCTTGAGCCCTTTAAGATTGAGGATTACATTGAAACGGTTCTCGATAAAGTCAATTCTTATCGGATCAAGCGACGCAAAAGCGAACTTTGCTTTTCGTTGATCTTCCGCATCGGCGTCTGCTTTCCCCTCAAAGCCAAGCGTTTCCTGCAGATGAGCCTTAAGCTCTTTTGAAGTGAATGTTTTGCCGTTAAGCCCTAGTCTGGCGATCGCATTATTGATTGCCGATTGGTGAATCTGAAAACCCATCAACCCTGGCTTCAATTCTCGCGGACGTGCAGAGTTGGCGGCCATTTGATCACGGCCAGCAATCCGATATCGCATAATGAACTGATTATCTGTTGTCGCCATTTGAACCGCTTTGGGCTCTAGCTCCATAGCGATCAATGGCTGCAAGAGATTCGTGTGGGAGTAGTATCTTAATTTAGCAAGCTTGCTTTGAATCTCTTGTTCCACTCTTTGTTCCGCAGAGGCAGAGACTTTTGATTGGAACACCTGATTGTTTTTCGGGGCATCGTCCCGGAGCTTTTTCTCAGCGAGCTTCCTGGCAACGTTGCCGAAGATTGGAATGTTGTCGAGCGTCGATTGAAGTCCAACCACGTTTTGATTCGCCATTGCCTGTGAGTAGGCGGGTGCGGTCGCATCAATCCCATCCACGCCAAAATTAACCTGTTTGATCACCTGAAAATTGGCTTCGCCTCGATTCTGGACGCGAAACGTTTTAGTGCGAGCGACGGTATCCGCTTGAACAACTCCGTTGGTTTCGATTTGGACGATCGCGTGTGTTTGGTTGGGAACCAAGTTCACTCGAAGCTGGTTCCAAATCTGGCTTTGTCCAGAGACAACCGCATCCCCAACGTTTTCAGAAACCGGTTGTGAAGTCGCAGGCAAATCAGGAATCAGTCGATTCATCAACTGGTCAGAAACTGACAACCTGAAGTTTGCATTGCGGTAATGCGTGTCTAAATATCCTGCCAATTGACGATCTGATTCGTGATCCGACCAAAGCAGGTTTTGGTATTGATTGTTCAAATGGTAGCCGGCGTGCGAACTCGCCAATCCATCGTATTGTTCCAAGCGCCGAATCAGCTCTTGATAGTCTGGACGCTCGGTCGCAAAATCTTTTAGCAAATTGACGATACCAGGGTCCATCATCTGCTCGATGAAGTTCGCTTGGTCGGCGCTGTGAATTGGGGAGTAAGTTCTCCCAAGAATTTTTCTGGCGACTTTCATTCGTTCTTTCGCATCGGGCTGCAGCGAATTGAGCTGATCTTTGAGCTCTGGGAGGCACAGGTACTCAACCCAGCGAGGATCCAAACCGTCAAACGTGATCCGTTGGTAGCCAGCGGACTTGGAATCGACCTGTGGAGGTCTTGATTGTGAAGCAAGGATAGCAGCGTATGTCTGATTCCAAATCAACAACCGCCGTGACATCCGATAGTGCATCCGAGACAGGTCGCTGAAATTTTGCAGGCTCTCTGTCGATCCATTGTTGAACGAAGCTTGGGCAATATTTGGCAGTTGATTGACAAGCTGATTTAAGGCTGAAAGATGCTGACCGGCTTGGCGGGATTCAATTTCTGTCGTCGAGAGTTCGTCAAGCGTAATCAGAACGGAATCAACCCACGATTTGGCAGCAGGGATTTCCTTCAACGACTCTAGCTGGGAAATGAGAGTTTCGGGCTTAGGCCAATTGTTGGCGACGTCGTCATTGGCGCGTAGTGAAAGGCACGCGGTAAGCATTAAAGCCAACACCCAATAAACGCTTCGCTGATGCATAAACATCACCCTTAAACTTGATCGCTCAACCTGACCCCTGCATATTGTTTATCGGAGGATTCAGGTCCCGAATGGAAGCGAAATGGTCAAGTAGGCAAAGAGAGAGGGCTCCGCGCGGAATAGGCAAACTTTGCGGGCGGGCGAGGATTAGAAATCACTTGTCTGAGTGAATTTGCTTGCACATAACAACTTGTTGGCGCACCAAAGTTGCCGTTGTCCAGCATCTGAGTTGAACCCAAAACGAAAACTTGGGCAGATGGAAATGAGCTTTTAAGTTGCAAAGAAGATCAATTGTCGAGATCTGAAATGTCTTCGAGCTTCAGCACCGAGACCAATGCCGGCGAGTATTCCCGCGTCTCCCAATGTTCGAACATCGGGAGTTGCTCTCGCTTAAACCGCGAATCGGATTCCGCCACAAAGATACTGTTTGGAGGCGCAATACGAATTAGCGACTCGAGCATCTGAACGACTTCTTCTGTTCGATCAATGTAAAAATCGTAGGGCGGACAACAAAAAACGACCCAAGGATCCTGGGGGCGTTTAGCGTCAGGTTTCACAAACTGTCTTACCCAAAAGAAGCTGTCCGAAGAATGAACTTCGACGTTGAGGTCAGGATCCAACTGCTGAACATTTTGCGAGATAATTCGTACAGTAGGGAAATGCCTCTCGATAAAGATCGCTTGGTTTGCGCCGCGACTGAGAGCTTCGAGGCCGATTGCTCCTGTTCCGGCAAACAGGTCCAGGACAGCCTTACCCTTGACCCACCCGCCAACCAAATTAAACAGGGCCTCACGGATATTGTCCTTCATGGGACGAGTCACCGGATCGCCAGAGTACTCGATTAGACGGCCTCGGAATTTTCCGCCCACAATCCGTAGCTTTCCAATGCCTGCTTGAGCCCGATTTGTTTTCCAATCGTTTAAGTTTCTGCCTCGTTTGTATTTGGGCATAATGAAGTTTGTGATTTGCAGTGTAAAAACGGTGTGAATAACGATAATATTGGTAGGCAAAGACCAACCAGATTGAGACAACTCGATGACCCAACTAAATCAACGCTCGTCTGCCGTAACGAGTATAGACAAATCTACCAAAAGTTCTCCTGAGAACTTTCATCAAATTCGAATCGTGATCGCGACTGTTCTGATTTGTGCAGCGTGTGTTCTGTTTGCGGCGGTCTCATCGCAAACTGCTACTGCGCAGGAGCTCACTGGCTCTGATGACATCGCGGAAACGAAAAAGCAGTTTGATCTCAAAATTGAAGAGCTGCGTAAGTCCCTCAAGGAAATTCGCCGAACAGCGATGAAGCACTTTCACTCCGACAGCGAGACGGCTGTTGAGTATCGTGAAGCTTGGGAATTGGCTGCTGCAAATGGCGAAAAGGTTTTCAGCGAGATCGAAACACATGCTTACAAGCTCTTTATTCAGCC
>CAZQQR010000336.1:0-1813 GCA_964595515.1 uncultured Pirellulaceae bacterium | reverse complement strand
CGCCGAAGAACCACTTCCTCAGGTCAAACTTGAAATCAAAAATCATGGCGACGTCATTATTGAACTTTATGAAGACCAAGCTCCCGAAACGGTGGGAAATTTCATCAACCTGGTTGAGTCAGGATTTTACGACGGCATGGCGTTCTTTCGCGTCATGTCTCACCTAGTTTGCGAATCCGGTGAAGCGACGCTGGAAGGAAAACGATCTGCCGGTTACGAAATCCATCCAGAACATGAAAGAAAAGATCGGCGCTTCCATTTACGCGGCTCGGTGGGAATGCGTTCTGAAGGAGAAAACGTAAACTCAGGCTCCGTATTTTTCATCGCAAAAATCCCCATGCCTGGCCTCGACAGCCAACACACGTCATTTGGACGTGTTGTCTCAGGCATGAACCATATCGATGACCTAACAGTAACAATCAAATCTGTTCAAGACGAAGAAACAAAAGAACATAGAGATGAGTTTATTCACGAATCCGTTCCTGATGTAATCACACGGGCAACCGTCGTTCGAAAACGTAAGCACGGTAAATACGAACCCAACCGTATCGAGTAAAACCAATCCAGCCATTCCAGTAGTCTTTTCGGGAAACACTCCCAAGGAATTGAGTATCGGCGAAAAACCGACATTCAAAACGAATATGCGAAATCCCAATTGCCAATCCAGTCGATGTTTGATCCTTGCTTTCACGATCGTGCTTGCTTGTCAGAGCGCAATCTTGGTCGCACAAGAGAATCTCTTTGCTCCGACGACGACTCCACCAGTCAACGCAGGCCAAGCGCCTCCAGCTACGATCGGCCAAGCGAGTCAACAAAAATCGTTCAAAGAAATCATGGAGACGATTCGCAAAAACGAGGCTGAGATCAACCGACTGTACAGCTCAATCCCGATCGGTTTCCCTGAAGTTCAAAAAGAACACATGGCCAAAATTGAAACGATGCGGGCAAACAATAACACATTGAAAGGTCAGCTAAAGTCTGCGGCAATTCAGTCATACATGTCAGATCCTTCGGGCAACCAGGAAGCAGCCAAAATTGTCTTTGACATCATTTCTGGCCGTCTGGATGGGAATTCAATCGAGGGAAACTTTGATCCCAACGGGGCGCTGGAAATGGCAGACACGATGATCAGAGCCGGTATTGAGGAAGCAACCGGGATCGACGTCAATGACGTGGCGTACCAAGCGTTCCGGGCAAGCTTTGCGATCCAGGACTTCGCCCGGGCCGAGACCATTTTGAATCAAATCGAAGATTCAGGCCTTAAACTCAACCCATCCATTCGATCTCGATTGGCCGATGCCAGAACAAAGTGGGAACGCGAATTGATGATTCGTCGCCTCGAAGCAAACACGAACGACCTTCCAAGAGTCAAGTTTGAAACAACCGAAGGCGTTTTTGTCGTCGAACTTTACGAGAACCACGCGCCACAAACAGTTGGCAACTTTATCAACTTGGTTGAAAAACAGTATTACGATGGGCTCACCTTTTTTACAGTTCGGCCTGGAGAATATGCCCAGTCTGGCTGTCGTCTCAATTCTGGAACATCCAATGCGGGTTACCAAATCCCTTGTGAATGCTACCGCGAACAAATTCGACACCATTTCGCCGGCACACTCAGCATGGTCAATCGTGGTAAAGACACCGGTGGTTCGCAGTTCTTTGTGGCTCATCAGGCCAACAAAGACTTTGATGGTTCGAATACAGCTTTTGGTAGAGTGATCGAAGGATTGGATGTGATTTATGGCTTTAAGAAAGTCAACTCAGCGATCACCAATTCTGAATATGAGCCAACAAAAATCATCAAGGCCGAAGT
>CAZQQR010000335.1:0-5657 GCA_964595515.1 uncultured Pirellulaceae bacterium | reverse complement strand
GATTCCAAAATCCCTTCGGGCAACTCAATATTGTCCCGTCGAGCAGCAACCCGCAGCTTGTTCAAAGCCCGAGCCTCGATCTGGCGAATTCGCTCTTTAGTTACCCCCAACTCCGCCCCGACTTCTTTCAAAGTCTGCGGCTCCTGCGAATAATCCAGCCCGAACCGGCTGACGACAATCTTCTTTTCCCGATCGTCCAGAGACTCGAGAATTCGATTTACCTGCTCAGCACGCCGTTCTTGCTCATTTTCAAGCATCAAACGATCCGTCCGCTGGTCAGCATGAGCCAAGAATAGCTCTTCCGAGGTTGGTCGGAAACGATCTTTCTGACGGAATTCGCCCGGAATCGTCCGAGCAAAGTTCTTCATGATCGCCCAACTTGCATACGTGCTGAACTTGTTTCCGCGAGTGTAGTCGAATTTCTCAACCGCTCGAATCAGAGACATGTTGCCGTCGCTAACCAACTGGAAAAAGTCTTCAGCCGAGTTAACGTGACGTTTGGCAATGGAAACGACCAATCGAAGGTTTGACTGAACAATGCGGTTTTTGATCTTAACCGCCGCGTCGTAAAGCTCTTCGATCTTGTCCATATCCGAAGAACGTGCCTTGGTCGGATCAAGCTTTTCCCGCAACTGAGTCGCACGGAATTTGAGGAAGTTGTATTTGCGGAACAGGTACTGCTCCTGCTCACGGTTCAACAATCCCACTTCGTACAACGACGCCAGGTACCGCGGCAATCCCTTGGGCGCTTTGGTGCGACGTGTTTTCTTCTCGGGAACTGGCATCTCGGCATCGACAATTTTCTTGTCAGCTGCCTTGCGATGAAATTCCGGACTGTCCATGAAATCCAAAGGCAGATCCATGACTAGATTCGCCCGGACTTCATTAATGACTCGGTAAACAGTGGTCTTGGTTCGGCAGTAACGTTTGGCGATGGCTTCCGCTGATTTTCCGGCAATAAAGTCCGCGTAGATACGCTCTTTCATTTCGAGATTCAATGGCCCCGTTTGGTCCGGGAACACAGCGATCTCAGGATTCTGGCCATCAAACGCTTTGATGGTGTATCGAATCGTTTCGATGCTTCGCTGCATGCCTTTGGCAATTCGCCGAGTGACCTCAGCAGGACATCCACCCGCCTTGGCAAGCCGCCGAGCGCGTTCAATGATTTCGTCCTTGTCCGTTTTCGTAAGCTGACTGAATCGCTCCCCTCGCCGAACCTTGTCCCGGTTCTTGCGGGTGAAGTAATCCACGCTTGAATGCAGAAAACCAACTCGTTTTCGGCCACCATCGAAAATGAATTTCCGACTAACGAGGCCCTGTTGCCGCCAACGGGAAATCGTCTTGGTCGACACGTTGAACATCTTGCTCAGATCTTCAACCGTATGAACCGGTTGCCCGAACTCCTCAGCGCTGACGCTGGCTGATTCTGACAGATCTTCAATGAATGAATGAAGATCAGCTCTTAGATCACTCCCGCTGATCTTGACGATCGGAGCGTTATCCGGACGGAAGCCTGTAATGCGAAAGCACACAAACTCAAAGTTATAATTGCGGTCAACCTGCAGATCGCGAAGAAGCTTCTCCGCACAGTCAACCTGTTCCATTTTTTTATCTCGAGGCGCAAACCGAACTTGCTGGTCACGCAGTTCTCGGATGGAATCACATTTGTAATCGGAATGCATAGTTATCAACCTTTTTCTCTACCCCGCTTCGTTCGATTCTATCACCCATGTCAAATTGAATTTGAACAGTGTGAGATCGTCCTCAGCGTTACTCTCAAAAGATCTTCCTGATCAAAGGCCGAATGAACATCGTGTCCGCTCGGTATCCAATACGGTTTTTCAACCAGTCTGTTCACACAGTTGTTTGACGCCGTACTTGTCTTCCGCTTTCACTATTTTGAAAACGGTTTTTATCTTTCCTAACTACATGGTTTGTAAACTTGTTTAACGCCTCACAGAAAAGCACTCGCTAGCAATTTGGCTGCGAAAGTGTCTTTCTTACTAAAACTGTGTTGCAAAATCCGTTCCAAGTTCGCGCAAACCGTTACTTCAGAACGGTTTTCGTCGATTTTTGCCGCGTTTTCGCCCTTCCTTCTCCAAAATGCTTGCTGACGCTTTGGCATGGGAAAGATTGCGGTTTGATACGGGTTTGTTCGATTTGAGACGGGTTGTGGTCGATTTTGGACCAAATGAGTGGCGAGTTAGAACAACTAGTTTCTGCTCGTTCTTCGCCCAAAAATTTGAATTATTGGATTCTCGATATGCGATACCAGATTCGTCCCTTATTTAAGACCGTTCTAACAGCCGTTATTGGATTGACTGTTTCCGCTTCGTGCGTCTCAGCAGACGAATCGTACGATCTATCAATTCAACTCCCCAAGACTTCCCAAATCCAAGTTTCAGCAAATATCTCCCATTCGGGTGAAGTTGTCCTGCTTGAAGAAGATGAGAAAAAAGAAGCCAAGCTTCGATTTCTCAAACTCGATGTTGCTGGAAAGCTCAACTACTTCCAACGCGAACTTGGGACCAACCAGGCGATTCGTTCTTATGACAAAGCGGAAGCCAAGATCAAAATTGAAAAGGCCGAAACCACCTCAAAATTGTCAGCCAAAAATGACACGGTAATCGCCCGCTTAAAACCAGGAGCTGGTACCAATGTCGAAATCGCATCCATCAAAAGCACGCTTCTTCAATCAGAGCTGGAGTTGATCGATTCACCCGCCGACCCGCTGACACATGCCGGACTGTTAAACAAAAAGCAAATCAAAACTGGCGACGAATGGACACCAAAAAGTGATGCACTTGCCAAGTTCCTCAATGTGCGACGAGTAACCAAATCAGATGTCGAACTCCATGCCAAAAAGGTCGACGCCGATTCAGCCCGACTGTACTTGAAAGGCTCACTCACTGCCGAAGTCGGCGATGTTGAGACAGAAATGAAAGTTAGTGGAATCGTGATCGTCGACATGAAGAAGCGATTGGTTTCTACCCTCAAGATGTCAATCGAGGAGAAACGTGGCCAAGGCCAGATCGCTCCAGGATTTGACGGACAAACGATCATTGATATTCGAATTTCCGACAACAATAGCACCCCGAAACTCGCTAACAGCCAGCTTACGCAATTGACTCAGGGTCGCAAAATCCGGCAGCGATTGCTTTGGAGTTCACGCGCCGGCTTCTTTGAAATGGCCTACGATCCACGCTGGAAGATGATCACTTCTGATCAAGAAGCCGCCGTGCTTCGGTTCCTTGAAAATGGAACGCTAATGGCACAGTGCAATGTTGTATTGCTGCCTAAACGACCGGCCGACAAACCGATCACACTCGACGGTTACAAACAACAAGTCCGCAAGATCGTTGAATCCGACAAGAACGCCAAACTGATCAGTGCCACCCAAAAAACTACCGACAACGGCAACACTGCAATCTGTGTGGCCGTCTCAGGCATCGAAGACGGCGTTGCCGTACAGTGGAACTACTACCACGTCGCGGCTACTGATGGCCGACAACTAACATTCGTCTACACATTAGAAAAATCTCATCAGGAGCGAATCAAAGTTCATGCGGAACGGATGGTCAACGAATTCAAGTTCGTCAAGATTCCCGTGGTCGCAACAAAGCCAGCCTCAAATCAAAGACAACCGATTCGCAAATAGTCGTTTGTATATAGGCCGAAAACATCAAACTGCGACGGGAATTCCTGTCGCAGTTTTTTTGTGCGCCCGCGCACACCGACAAAAAGGCTGTGCTTCGATACTCGCCAACCAAAGTCCACTTGAGTATCCTAACGGGCAGCATTAGTCTGCGACTTGACCGCACTCAACTCACACCCATTTTTAATAGACCGAAATCATGCTGGACCTTTTTGACAAGATTGAAGAAGCCGTTGCCTTTATCCGAACCAAGTGGACGGAAACTCCAAAAGCCGGAATCATATTAGGAACAGGCTTGGGGCCTTTGGTCGAGAAGATTGAGATCGCAGCTTCGATCGACTACGGTGATATTCCGAACTTCCCGAAATCCACCGCGCTGTCTCACAAAGGTCGATTGGTCTGCGGAACCTTGAATGGACTTCCAGTCGTCGCGATGGAAGGCCGGATCCACATGTACGAAGGCTATCCGCTTAAGGAAATCACACTTCCAATCCGCGTGATGAAAGCGATGGGAGCTGAATTGCTGGTCTGCTCCAACGCGGTTGGTGGTCTCAACCCCTACTATCAAAAAGGGGATATCATGCTGATCGAGGACCAAATCAACTTGATGGGAGACAACCCATTGATCGGCATCAACGACGATCGCCTGGGTCCAAGATTTCCCGACATGTGCGAGCCCTATTGTCATCAGTTGATCGACCGGGCACTTCGAATTGCTCGCGCCGAAGACATCGTCGCACACAAAGGCGTACTCGTCGCGGTCGCCGGACCCAATCTTGAAACACGCGCGGAGTACCGTTTCCTCCGCATGATCGGTTCAGACGTGGTTGGAATGTCGACCATCCCCGAAGTCATCGTGGCCGTTCATGCCGGAATGCGAGTCGTCGGTTTTTCCGTCGTGACGGACATGTGCCTTGCCGATGCCTTGGAACCTGCCGATGCGAATGAGATTGTCAAAGTCGCCAACGAAGCGGAACCCAAATTGACCAAACTCGTCATGGGTGTTCTGGCTGAAGAAAAGTAGACGTCAAAAGCAATAAACAGTCGCCAACAAAAACAGCAACGGGCACCCTGTAGTTTTAGTCTTCATTTTTGCAGGATGAATCACTTCTTGCGTTAACTGCCACGCCGAGGCAACTCGTGATCGTTTGTTTGGCCGTCCAAAATTCACCCCCCAGCAATAAATTCCATGCCCGGAAACTTCGAATCTGAAATTCAATCGGCGTCAGAGTTTGTGCGCAAACGTTGGAATCGAACACCGCGGTTCGGCATCATTCTCGGTACCGGTGCAGGCAGGATCGCTGAAGGGATCGAAGCCGAGGAAACCATCCCCTACGGTCAGGTGCCCCATTTCCCAGAAAGCACAGCCCTCGGTCACAAAGGCCAATTCGTTTGCGGAAAACTGGGCGGCATCGACATCATTGCAATGGAAGGTCGATTTCATTTGTACGAAGGTTGGCCCGTCGACAAAGCCACGCTCGCGGTCCACGTCATGAATCGATTGGGAGTCGAAATTCTCTTTGTCAGTAATGCTTCCGGGGGAATCAATCCGAAATTTAACAGCGCCGATGTGATGCTAATCGAAAGCCATGTCGATTTCATGTACCGCTCGACTCCAGCCATGATTGCACCTCCCTGTGAGTCCCGCCCTACCCTTCGCAGTGATGCCTATGATCGTGAGTTAATCAATCAAGCCGAATCCTGCGCGCGTAAAGAAGGCTTCACCGTTCACCGAGGTGTCTACGCGGCGATGCTTGGCCCCAACTACGAAACCCGAGCTGAATACCGCTATCTAAAACGAATAGGCGCCGATGTCGCCGGAATGTCGACCGTTCCCGAAGTCACCGTGGCAGGTCGATATGGAATGCGAGTGCTGGGAATGTCAATCGTCTCCAACGTCGCCAAACCTGATGTACTCGAAGAAACCTCCGGGCAAGAAGTCATCGACGCCGCCGCCATCGCTGCTCCGAATCTCAAAAAGATTGTTCTCAACGCGATGCAG
>CAZQQR010000334.1:0-5730 GCA_964595515.1 uncultured Pirellulaceae bacterium | reverse complement strand
CGAGCGAGACTGGAGTAAATTTCACTCGCCCAAGAATCTCAGCATGGCATTAACGATCGAAGCCGGTGAGTTGATGGAGCATTTTCAGTGGATCACGACAGATGAATCACGCGAGCTGGATGAATCGGCTCGACAGGCCGCTGGTGAAGAGCTGGCCGATGTGATTTGCTACGCTTTGGCGATTGCCAATGAGTTGGATTTGGATGTCTCGAAAGCCTTGACCGACAAGATGGTCAAAAATCGAGAGAAGTATCCTGTCGAAGAGATTAAGGGGCGGTACGGACATGATGACCCCAATCCCGTTTCGTCTTAGTGATCACATTTCGTCTGAGTGATCATAGCGCCGAATGCTTCTGTCTTCTATTGAACTATAGAGTTGCTTCACTTCGAAAAACGTCTTCGTCCAGTGCGGCTTCCCATTTGGCAACCGTGCATGCAACCGCGATGTCGCCCGTTACGTTGGTAACGGTTCTCATCATATCCAACAGTCGGTCAAACGGAAAAATAAACGCGATCACGAGTAGAGCTTCTTGATCATTGACACCGATCACAGCCAGAACTGTTGCTGCCAGTAGTAACCCAGCAGACGGGATTCCTGCGGCGCCAATCGACACAAGGGTCGCCGTCAGCGCCACATTAAAATAGTCGGTCATGGTGAGCTGCATCCCGATCGCCTGGGCCGCAAACAACGCGATTAGGCCAAGATAGATCGCCGTTCCATCCATGTTGATCGTAGCCCCAAGAGGCAATACTGATCCTGCGACTGATTTTTTGACTCCCAGGTTTTTCTCCGCGCAAGAAATTGTTACTGGTAAGGTCGCCCCCGAGGAACTGGTCGAGAACGCGACGCCTTGGGCATCAGCGACACCACGGAAAAATTGTTTGACTGGCAATCGAAGAATGACTTTTACGATCAGACCGGCGTAAATGAACACGATTTGCAAAATGCAGCAGGCATAAAGCGCAACCGCGAGTTTTCCCATATTGGCGACCACACCGAACCCTTGCGTGCCGATAACCCACGCCATTAGCGCCATCACGCCTAGTGGAGCAAGCTCCATCACGAGCATGGTGATTTTCATTACCACTTCGGCTGCGGCTTCAAAGAACTTCTTAAGCGGATCTGCTTTTTCACCGCAAACCAAAATCCCAATCCCTAGCAAGACAGTAAAGAAGATGATTTGAAGTACATTTCCTGTCGCGAGAGCTTGCAGCGGATTGGTTGGAATGATGTCCAAAAGCTTATCGACGATGGAACTAGAGGCCGCTTCCGCCGTTTCGATTTTGTTGTTGACCGCATCGATCGCGCCTTGGTCTGCCGTTTTGTAATTTACCCCGGCACCTGGCTGAATCAGGGTCCCCATCGCCAATCCCAAGGATACGGCGAAAAACGTGGTTAGCAGATACAGGCCAAGTGTTCGAGCGCCCAATGATCCGAGTTTTTTCGGATCTCCCATCGCGGTAACCCCAGCAACCAAAGTGGTGGCGATTAGAGGAACGACTAGCATCTTGATCAGATTAACGAACGCGGTTCCGATGGGCAGGAACCAGTCTTTGGCGATTTTACTGCCACACATTACATCCTGGTGAGCCTTGATTTGTTCAGCAGTCGCACCGTCGGCAAGAGGAGGTTTGGGCCATCCATAAAACAATGCGATGCCAATTAACATCCCGACTGCCAAGCCAATCAAGACGCGTTTCCATAAAGTGATCGCCTGCCAGGAATTCAGCATCTTGTGTCTCAACTAACTTGATTCGATGTCATTCGTCCAGAGGTCCAACAGCATAAACCATGTCAGCAAGATTTGCAGTGATCGTTCCCGAGCTTGTCCTGATGTTGTGGGAATTTGAACCAGCATCAGTCAAGACAACCACCAAGAATTGCTTTTGCGACAACATTGGTTCATCTTCGGGATCGTGCGGTACGCAGATGTAAAAATCGCGCCCCGATAGGCGGAACGCGATTTTGTCACGCAGCTCAAACGCAGTCTTGTAAACGCTTCCGACAAACGGAACAAGCGTTTTTTGATTTTGAACTTCTTGTTCGGCGATTCGGTTCATCTCCGCCATCGCTGCTAGATCTTCTTGCGAAGGATTAAAGAAGTTGCTCTTGATCGTGTTCTGCCAAAGGGCGACCTGATCTCTAAGCGGCTTTACCGATTCCTCATCGCTTTCCTCGTTGTCTTTGATGTATTTCGAAACTTCAATGAGTTTCGTAAAAAACAATTGCAGGTCGTTGTACTGAGTTTTCGTTTTGGCAATCCAGTTGAACTTGGCACAAGACTCCCCCAACTGGTTGAGTCCCACGACGTTTCCGCCCATCGGATTGGAAGCATCGACGACGACTTCGGAACCAAATCCTGCAGTAGCCCCGCCCAGTGTAAGCAGTGATTCTGATTTGCCGTCTGATTCTGTGATCAGTTTTTTCAGTTGGTCAGCCATCACATAATGGGCTGAGCCATCGCTGGCGAAAACGTTGATCGCGGCCAGCTTTCCCTCAATGGTTGTGATGGGCGTTCCAGGCAGAGGTTTGGTTTTGCTGTCAGTAACCACCCAAATTAAATCGGGATCGTCAAACCCTCGGCTGGTTACAACGTCTGAGGTTTTGAGGTCAGGGATTCTGTCGCGTGCGTCGACTTTGGTTTCGATGCGGGCATAAGGATTTTCTTTTGAAGGTGGAGCACACTGGACCATGAACGATCCGTCCACAATTTGCCCAAACGAGGCGAGTTCGATGTCCGCAAAACTGACAACGAATCGTCGGTTGATGGAAAGAACGGCAATGTCGTTGGATGGAGACGACGCGGACGTGATGATTCCGCGGACTTCGTCTTCCAAGTGATCTTTGTCGATGTCATCGATTGATTTGGCTGATGATACAACTTCTATTTTGGTCGCACCTTTGACGGCTTGATAACTGGTCACAATCCATCCTCGTGAGTCAACGATCGTGCCCACTGCTTCATGTGTTCCGCGTGCGTCATGGACTTTTAGACTGACAAGATGAGGTCGAACGGAGTCCCAGCATTCATCCAGTTCGCTAATTTTGAAAAAACGAAGTTTCTCCGCCGGAAGATCTTCTTTGAGGATTGGTTTGGGTTTGGTTGATTCAGTCTTTTTTTGCTCACCCGTGTCGTCTTTGTTGTCTGACTTTGGTGAATCTAAAACCGAATCAATGGAAGGATCCGTGTTTGCAACTTCCTGAGAATTGGTTTTCGATAATTGCATCACCAAAATTGAACAGAGAACCGCAGCGATAGCGGCGAACGCGATCGAAGAAATGATCGCGGTTATCATTCGCTTTTTTTGCCGTTTGTGGTTGATCGAAATCAACGCGGGCGACTTCTTTAAACCTGATATTCGTTCCTCGCTTTTTGCTTCTTCGAGAGGCGCGAGGTTTATCTCTGATTTTTCTTCTATCTCTCGCGCTAATTCCGGGACCTGATGAGGAAACTTGGCTTGGCTGGAAGGACTGGAAGTTCGACCTGACGTGCTTGGTGAGGCCTCAATAATGGTCGCCGAATCGATCAAGAATTTTCGTTGACATGCGGGGCATTTGGCGATCTTGGCTTCGCCGAATTCAGAGACTGAGAACTGCTCTTCGCAAATTGGACATTCGATATATGGGTCCATTAAATCCTGCCGCGCGTTGTTTTCCAATTAAGTCCAAGGAAGTGAACCATCGAGATCGAGTCGCTGAGGAGAATCAAGCCTTCTGCGTTTGTTTGGGCTTTTTTCGTCCTGGGTAGCACTCTCGGCAAATTGGGCAGACAGTGCCATCACACCCGCGAGCTGAGCAATGCTCTCTTCCATAATAGATGATTTGCAGGTGAAGTGCATTCCACGATTCCTCTGGAAACAATTTTTTCAGATCAGCTTCCGTTTGCTTGACGTTCTTTCCGCTGGTCAATCCCCATCTTTGAGCCAATCGATGGATATGGGTATCGACTGGAAATGCTGGCACGCCAAAGGCCTGGGCCATCACGACGCCTGCTGTTTTGTGCCCCACACCAGGAAGCGATTCAAGCGCCTCAAAGCAGGCTGGAACTTTCCCTTTGTACTTATCAACGAGAATTTTTGAGAGCCCCGAGATTGCTTTTGATTTTCTCGGTGAGAGTCCACAAGATCGAATCAATTCTAGAATCTCATCGACTGGAACCTTCGCCATTTTTCGAGCCGTGTTGGCACGTTTGAAAAGCGCAGGCGTTACCTTGTTTACACGTTCGTCCGTACACTGAGCGCTCAGCAATACAGCAATCAAGAGGGTGAACGGATCCGAGTGGTCCAGTGGAATCGGCGGATTGGGATAAAGTTTGGTGAGTCGCTTTAGAACCAGTTCCGCGCGTTCGGATTTCTTCATTCGTGGTTACTTGTCCTTGGACTCTTTCTTTTCCGATTTGGATTCGGAAGATTCGTTCTTGGATGAATCGTTGTTCTCATCCGCTTTTTCGTTTTTTGAATCGTCTGTTTCTTTCGCTGATTCGGCCTCATTCAGCTGGATATCATCTGGCTTTTTTTCCGTTGCAGGTTCCTTTTCGGTTTCGGTTTCTTTAGCCGTTTTGGATTTTGCTTCATCCGAATTTTGCTGGGGTGATGTTTTGTTCGCTGTGCCTTTCGCGCTAGTCTCGTCTGATTTTTCAGTGCCAGGAGCGGTATAAGCTTCTTTCACTCCATCTGTTCTGTCTGGTAAGTATTCATGGCGTCGTTTTCTCAGCAACTCCATTGTGATTATTTTGTCAGACTTTACACCCGACATTCGGCGACCTCCGGGCGAACCATCGGAAACGTAGTTTCGGGTCATTGATTCCAAAACTTCTTGACCGGAAATCACGCGACCAAAACAAGTGTGTTTGCCATCAAGAAATGTTGTGCGTTCAAAAGTGATAAAGAACTGGGCAGCGCCAGTGTCTTTTGGGCCGAGGTGGGCCATGCTGAGTGAATTGGTAAAGTGCAGCCTTTTGTCTTCGGTGTGACACTCACATTTAATTGTGTAACCGGGCCCTTTGGTTTGATACTCTTGCCCTTTTTCGTCCAGCTTGAATCCGCCGCCCTGAGCCATGAAGTTTTCCATGACTCGGTGAAAGAGCATGTTGTCGTAATAGTTGGCTTCGACAAGGCTGACAAAGTTTCCGATTGTGTTGGGCGCTTCGTTTTCGAAAAGCTCAATTACGATGTCGCCTTTGTTTGTCTCGATGCGAACACGAGGCAAGTCATTTTTAATAAACTCTTCTTGGCGAATAATCAGTTCGTCAAAAATCTCTCTAGAGGGAGTTGAAATTCGTTCTGATTTCGCTGCGATTTTGAAATACTCTTGGTTGATTCCACGTTGGATTAATCGATCGCCTAGATCGAGAACCTTTGCGTCTTTTCCTTTCTCTGCTTCGTTAAGCATGATCCCAAGAAGCGTGCGGATAGCGGTGGAATCGTTGGGTTTTTTATCCAGCTCTGCCAGCGAAGCGGTTTCCAACTTTTCAATGACATTGTTGGCTTCGTCGATTAAATCGCGATAAGCTTCTTTGGCAGCGTCGAGGTCACCGTCCCCTTTGAGTGCTGCTTCTTTTTCAGCAAACTGCGAATTGATCGCGTCCCATTTTTTCTTTAGGTCTGCAATGTTTGAGTCTTGAGCAACCACGCTCGTGTTGTCAAAAACGCAGCATCCAAGAACCGCCACGATCAGAATAAATTTGAATGACGACATGTTCGTCTCCGTTGATGATATTTTCGCAAACT
>CAZQQR010000333.1:2302-5733 GCA_964595515.1 uncultured Pirellulaceae bacterium | reverse complement strand
GGCTGTTCGGCACCCGTCTTTACACGCAACCGTTGCATTTCTTCTTTCGCGAAATCCTCTTCCAAATACTTAACCGAGATGGTGTGCTCCGCAGGTCCGGCCGCCGCGGTGTCAACAAACAGCGTCGCCATTTTCCAACGTCGATCAAACGGCGATTGGTTGACGGCCAGCGTTTGGATTTTTTCAAAAAACGTCATGCTCGTTTTTTTCGTAAACACACCGCTTTTGTAAATCACGCCATTATCCGTTCTCGCGTACCGCATTGCTTTGCCTTTCTTAATCGCCCAAAGAATAAACAAAGGCAAAACAACAGCACCTCCAATCCAGCCCCATTGAAGCGATACAAAAAGCCCGAGTCCTGCGATGATCAGCGATTGAATGACAGACAGTCGGCAAAGCCGTGTGGTCGTTCGCGGATGAACGGGTTTGAACTCAAGTGAACTCTCATCCCATTTCAATCCAGGACGGACTTCGGCCAAGAGCTGAGGAACAAGCTCTTTGCGAATCACTGGTACAAACCAACGCTTGGACACTGTTTCCGTTGCGTTTTCACCCCCGTTCCCCGCGCCGCCAGCTGTTTCAATTCGTATCGAAGCCAGCCCCCACCACCGCATGATCAGGTTTTCATGGATGCTAATAAACTGAATTCTTTGCCGCGGAACCGTTGCACTGACCTTTGTGAACAAACCGCAACTAATCCGAAGATCGCTGCCGTATCGAACTAGTTTGTATCCAAAAAATCGCAACAAGAACCAGCCAATTCCCAACAACCTGAGTAGTACCAACGCCACGAACATTGAACCGACAATCGCCAGAATAATAGACGTGGTCGTAGCATCCGTCGGCATGATTTCTCGAACCCATGCCACCATTGCTTTGGGACGGTAGTCGTCGGAGAACTGGACGAGTGCACCTAACAAAATACCCACGATCAGCATTCCGCGATTACTAGCAAGCCCCGCCCGAACTAGTGCGCTGACAGGGATTCGCAACAGTTCATCCCCCGATGATTGCGAGATCGTATTCGTCCCCGTCTCTGGCAAAACCATCGAAGTCGGCGATAATACACCACCGGCATCCGACGATCCATCGGAATCAATTGATGAGACAACCGAAGAAACATCCACCTGTTTTTGAGAGCCAAACACGGCGTTTCTCAGGTTCTCCATTTCGACCATCGAGAGAACCCGCAGTGTCGCCTCGGGCTTGGTCCCGCTTGCCGTTTCGACTTTGACCTCAGCGACTTTCAAGATTCGGTGAAGCGGCGATTGTACAAAGTCGATATTTTGAATTCGCTTAACCGGAACCGTTCGAACATTTCGGAAAATCAAACCTTGCCTGACGATCAGGTGATTTTCTTTGATCAGATACCGGTACGTGACGTAGCGAAAAATTGAAAAGGCAACCGCTGGAACGAACGCCACGCCCGAAACAATCACGAGTGTTAGATCACCGTTTGCCGCGCCAAACAATCCCAACAATACGGGCAACAAAAAGCTCTTGCCGTGCGAGATTAAATCGAAAAGCAACGACGTTGGGTGAAGCCGTAACATTTCATCCACGTCGACTTCTGGCGGACTCGCTGACGCCGGCGGCGTGTCTTCCGAAACTGGTTGATTCACCGGCTGTTGGACTGGAGTTGTTTCAGGTTGATCAAACTCAGACGACATGCTGATCCTTCCGCTGTCGAACGATCAAGTCTCGTAGTTGGAGGGCATTGCTATGCGCCAATCCCTCCAGTACCACCGATGCGTTGGACGTGCCTGCGGTGTGCACAGTCAATGTTCCGATTTCGTACATCCGCTGTAGCGGTCCTTGTGAAACATCCGCGTGCTGAACTCTACCGAGGGGGATCGTAATTCGATGCCGCCAAAATACGCCTCTTCGAATTTCAAATCCTTCGGCATCCAGTCGCCAGCTCGCATGTCGATGTTCAACAGCAGGCCAAAGAAAAGCACTGATCCAGGACAAGGCAACCAAGCCCATCGCAATTGAAGCGATCGAGAGCCAAAAGACATCAAAACCAATGAACGCTCCCAAAACGAGTAAGCCAATCAGGCAAGCCAGCGTAAAGATGCCAGAAAAGATCATCCCTGCAATTTTTGAGACTTGGATATTTCGAGGGTCAAGCTGCAAAAAGCCATCTGAAATCTGCACCCCCTGCCCCGCTGATGAATCGTCACCAAGGATTTGAGATTCTGTCACTAGGTAACTTGGCAAACTCGCTGGCGTTTTCTGTCCAGATGGTCCATTCGTTTCGGATGATCTATTTGCCGCGGATGGTCCATTCGCCTTAGGGTTTGCAGGCGATGGCTGGTTGTCGAAGCTCGGTTGATGTTCCGAGTCGGATTGATTTTCCAAATTGAATACTCGAATGATGAGTGATACTGACGTCAGATATATTCGTCTCGAATGTCAGTATATTGGAATTCTCAGGCGGCGGAAATATTCAAAGAAGCCGACATAAATCTTGTTTTGATTCCCACACTCGAAATCAAAAGTAGGCCGGCATCGAGGAGCCTGCGACGAAAATCCGGCAATCTACTGCGTCCCTGCCATACTTCTGATTCAAACCGCACACCCAACCATCAAACGTTCAAGCCATAATACTCGATCGCGTTTTGACCGAGAATTTTTGCTTTCTCGGATTCACTCACACCACCAATGCATTCGACCATTGCATCGAAAACCTGCTGGTAGCTTGCCGCCAATTCGCAAACTGGCCAATCGCTTCCGAACATACATCGCCCTGCCCCAAAATTTTCTAACGCAGAATCGACGTAGGGTTTCAGGTCCGCTGGTTTCCAATTTTCCCAATCGGCTTCGGTCACCATCCCTGAAATCTTGCACCACACATTGGGGCATTTAGCTGCCGCTTGAAAGTGCTCAATCCAGCCTTCTGTCTTCGCTTCTTTGATAACTGGTTTGGCCAAGTGGTTAATCACAAATTTAAGATTGGGAAACTTCTCGGCGACCGTGACCGCGTGCTTTAGGTGTTTGACGAAAAACAACAGGTCGTAAGGGACCTCGTGTTTTGCGAGCAGCCCCAACCCTCGCATCACATCATCGCTGACAATAAAGTCATCGTTTGGCTCATCCTGCACAACGTGACGCACGCCTACAAATTTCGGATGGTCTTTGAATTCTTCGATTTGCGATTCGCAATCGGGGCTGGCGAGATCAACCCAACCGACGACTCCGGCGATCCAGTCGTTCCGCTCGGCAAGTCCGAGAACCCAGTGATTCTCTTCAATATTATGCTGCGTCTGAACAAAAACAGTTTTGTCGACACCCGCCGAATCGATCAGCGGTTTTAAGGTCTCAGGCAAAAACGTTTTGCAAATTTTTTCAAGTCCATCGTTCTCTTGCCACGAGTTATCAAATTGGGTGAGTGACCGATCCCAGAAGTGGTGATGTGAATCGACAATCAT
>CAZQQR010000333.1:0-2202 GCA_964595515.1 uncultured Pirellulaceae bacterium | reverse complement strand
GTCGTCATCTCTGGGTTGGCGATGGAATATTGAAGTGCCAATTTTGCGATGTCAACACCGGCTGCTGTGCAGTGATCGGCAGCTTTCTTGGCGACCTTGCGGACTTCGGGAGTTGCTTTGTGCCATTCGGGAAGCGGTGCGTTGGTCAAAAGTCTCGCACTGAACGGCGCTGCGTTCATGATTCCAACACCAGCAGCTTTCATCTCATCCACGATATCCATCAGCATTGTGTTCTGAAGCGTGTAGTGGTTGTATGAGAGAATAAAATCTAAATCAGCATTCGCTGCACCCTCTTTAAAGATCTTCATTGGATATCCGGAGATCCCAATGAAACGGATCTTGCCTTGCTCTTTTAATTTCTGAAGCTCCGGGATGGTTTCGTCCCAAATCATTTGCATGTCGACAAACTCAATGTCGTGACAAACGATCATGTCCAAATAGTCGGTCTTCATTCGCTCCAAACTGATGTCGACGCTTTCGCGAACTCGTTTGGCTGAAAAATCAAAATGCTGCGGCGCGTACCGGCCTAGTTTTGTGCAGAGGTGGTAACTGTCTCTGGGAATGCCGTCCAAAGCAAATCCCAGTAGTGCCTCTGAAAGCCCGCGACCATAATACGGCGACGTGTCGATCAGGTTCATGCCGTGCTCAAGTGCAACATGGCAGCTTTTTACTGCTTCGTTCAAGTCGATCTTCCTGAACTCGGCACCCATTGAAGAAGCCCCGAATGAGAGGATCGATAGCTCAACCCCTGTGTTACCCAATGTTCGTTTTTGCATCATTCTCTTTACAAAGTCATTCGCTTGAACGTTCGTTTCGTTGGCTGACATTTTATTGTCTGACAAACGTCTTGATAGTCGTTCATTGCAATTTAAATGAACTTTGCCTACCCCGAACAGGTGTAACTTGTATTTACACGTCATGTGTTTGCATGAAGTCGCAATCGTTTTTGATCAGTGAAAACGGGAAAGCACCAACCTTCCAATCGCTTCCCAAGTCACAAGCATTCAAGTTAGAATTGCGGCTTCGAAAAACCAAATGGAGAGACCTTTGTCCGATACCATCAAAGCACTTCGCCTGAACGGCTCTGAGTATATCAACCCCGGAAAACCTGAAGGCACCGTCACGCGGAACCTCGCGATCGAAGACGTTACCTTGCCCGAGCCCAAGGAAGGCGAGCTCGTCGTTGAGCCTCTTTATGTTGGGATCTGTGGTTCTGACAATAGCGCGAGCACCGGCAAACCAAATTTTGACTGGGTCGAGCGCCCACGCACGATCGGACACGAAGCAAGCGGCCGGGTGGTAAGTTTCGGACCTAACACCGAAGGCATGGGCGGACTCAAAATTGGCGACGAGATCTGCATCATTCCAATGCGAGGCTGCGGTGACGCGCGATGTCGAGGCTGTCGTCGTGGACGTCCGAACTATTGCCGTAACAAGAAAATTTTTGGCTTTCATCGCGACGGAGCCATGGCGGAGCGGATGGTCGTTAACGTCGGCCGGTGTATGCCGCTGGCAGACGGAATCTCTGCGATGCAAGGAGCCGTCATTGAACCGCTGTCGGTTGTCGCTCAAGGCATCCATCGAAAATGTAACATTCAACCGGGCATGGATGTCGTGGTTTCCGGCTGCGGTATCATCGGTTTGATGGCAGCGGAGTTAGCCAAAGCAGCGGGTGCCAGAGTCGCCGTTACTGGAATCGAACGCGACCGGAACGTGCGTTTAGCACTGGCCGAAAAACAAGGGTTCACTCCGATCGTCGTGTCCGAAGAGAAACCGCTGCAAGAACAACTATCCAAAGGCGTCGAAGCGCTGGACGGTACTCGATTTGGTGACGCTTACGAAAACGGAACCGTTGATGTGCTGATTGAGTGTTCTGGTTTTCCACCTGCACTTGGGACCGCTGGATTGTCAGTTCAACTCGAAGGTAGCATCTGCGTGATCGCGACTTTTGGCTCTGACGTCACGTTTGGTGCAACTGCTTTCACGCGGTCGGGACAATCGATGCAGGGCGTGATGGGATCCAATCGTGAAGATTTTGAAACGGCTCAGGCATTGCTTCAGCGCGGTGTCTTTCCGGTGGACGTCTACTCTCAGGAGTATTCGTTCGATAACGCTTTAGAAGCGATGGAAGAATCAATCATGGCCAAAACACCAAAGGCTTTGTTGGCCGTCAATTCGTAGTGAGCTACGCGAGGCGGATAG
>CAZQQR010000332.1:3480-5772 GCA_964595515.1 uncultured Pirellulaceae bacterium | reverse complement strand
ATCGTGCCTTCTTTTCCTTTGTGGACTTGAAGTGCAAAAAACCCTTTCGCGTAAGTTCCATCGCCAACCCAATGCGAACAGGGAACGCCGTTCACCCAAGTCTTCACGACGTTGCCTTTCGCTGAGACCGTCATCCGATTCCAGTCTTTGTTCAGTGCCTTCCTGGCTGCCTCGTGTCCTTTGAGCCAAAGTGGATAAAAGTACCCGCCACAACTTTGGCCGTAAATTCCGCCAGACCAACCGCGATCCTTTGAGAAACCTTCCATTTCCAATTGAGGACCAAACACAACATCGCGTTTGGTTCCGCCGTTCTTTTTCGAAGTTTCAGTTTTGAAATCCGATCGAAATTGCACGCCGGTATTTCCGTCGACTTCCCATTTGAGATCGCAAGTAAAAATGAAATCTGAGTAGTCGTTTCGGTCGGTGCATAAATAGGTGCTTTCAGAACCCGGCACACAAGTCCCAACGATGCACCCGTCTTTTACTTCGAATTTGGCGGTCCCGCCTCGCGGCGACCAACCGTCCAAGTTTTTCCCATTGAATAATGGCGTAAATCCATCGGTCAGCTTTGGCTCTTTGTCTTCGTTGAACAACATAGTGTCGGGCAACGGAGCGTTGGCTTGTTTGCTGTATTTCGGGAACCACTCTTGTTGCCCCGGATCAAAAAACTTCATCGCCATCTTTTGGCTTAACTCATCTCTAGTCTTTTTGTGTTGCTCCGAGTTTGCAAGGTTGTCCCATTCGTTGGGATCTTTTTCCAAGTCATAGAGCTCTTGGGAACCGTCTCGGTAACGAATGAATCGCCAACGATCAGTACGCAATGAATGGTTTCCTGCATCGAACGAAGTCACTACGGATCGGTTGGTGCTTTTCTCCGGCTCGCTAAGCACCGGAACCAAGGACTCCCCATCCAGACGGCTCGGACCCTGGATACCGCATAGATCAACTAATGTCGGATAGAGATCGATCAAACCGACGGGTTGTTTGCACTCAGAACCAGCTGCTGCGAAACGATCGCTCATCTTTTTTGAAGGCACGATGATAAGCGGAACGCGAGTTGATCGCTCCCAGCCAGTCCACTTTCCCCAGTGCTGTTTTTCGCCAAGATGCCAACCATGGTCTCCCCAAAGAACAATGACGGTGTTCTCACCAATCTCAGAATTGTCGAGCGCGTCCAACAGACGTCCGATTTCATGATCCACATAAGTCGTGCACGCGAGGTAACCCTCAACGGCTGCCTGCCATTGTTTGTACTGTTGGACGGTTTTGTGACTACCAGCAGTAACCGCTTCGGTCGCCCATCGTTTTCCCGTTTCACTTAGGTCCGCCAAATCACCCGTGTTGTGCTCCGGTAATTTCGCTGGCGAATTCTTGAAGCGATCAAAGAACCTTTTTGGTGCCCACAAAGGAATGTGTGGTCGATAATATCCAACACCAAGAAAAACCGGTTTGTCACCAGACTCACCTGCGGACTTTAGTTTCTCGATCGCCCAATCGGTAATCTTCGTATCACCAAAATCCGAATCTGGAACATCAAATGGGCCCCAGTCAAACGACTCTCCACCCTTACTTTCGGGTCGTCGATCAGAAGGCATTCGATTCAAAGGCAACACGACAGTGTTTCCCTGACTGTCTTTGACAACGTGAGTCGGGTTGTTGGTCCCTTTAGTCGGCAGTTCTTCCTTGGTGTAATTGACACTCTCTTTTGTCAAAGGACTCCAGCGCTGAGACGTTTTGAAATACTCGTCAAAGCCTCTGGGGCCTTTGGAATGCAATAGCTTCCCCGTTCCAAGCGTTCGATAACCTGCTTTGGAAAAAGCTTCACCCAACTGCAATGCTTCGGGACAGACTTTTTCCAGCGACCCGCTATCGTTAGACCAGACTTTCGTCACGCGTGGCATCAATCCTGAAAAGATAGCTGCCCGGGATGGGTTGCAAGCCGGCGAGGCACAGTGAGCGTTGGAAAACAGCACACCACGTTTGGCCAACCTGTCCATGTTCGGCGTTAGAGCTTGCGGGTGACCGCCCAAGCAACCAATCCAATCATTCAAGTCATCGACCGCGATAAACAGAACGTTGGGAGCCGATAAGTTCGATTGATCCTCGTCTGCACGAATTTGTGACGAAGATTGGACGGCAGTTGCAATGATGATCAGTGCGAAAAGTTGAAGGGCGAAATCTCGAAAGCCACTCATGTGATGGTTCCTGATCGGCTGATGGTTGTACGGTCGTAGATGGTTGGTTGCTAACCAGAAAACTATTGTAAGTGATCAAGCAGCATGGTGCAGTCAG
>CAZQQR010000332.1:0-3380 GCA_964595515.1 uncultured Pirellulaceae bacterium | reverse complement strand
AGACCTCGGTCGTAGGAACCCGATACGAGGGAAACGGGGTCGAGAGAAATTGCTGGCAGCCGTTTTTAGTGTTCTTTTAGTTTTCTAGCCCGTCATTTCGGCAAAGACTTCTCGCGCCATAGCAATCGTGTGGTCGATGTCTTGCTGCGTGTGAGCGGCAGACACGAATAATGCTTCGAACTGGCTACAAGGCATATAAACGCCGCGCTCAATCAGCCCCCAAAAATACTTTGAAAATTGATCGGTGTTGCATTTCGCAGCCGATTCCCAATCGGTCACCGGACCGGGATTAAAAAACAGCGTCAGCATACTACCCACTCGGTTGGTGCAGTGTTGGATACCGGATTCGGATGCCGCAGTCGTCAAACCTTCTTGTAGACGCTTGGTCAGTGACTCAAGAACGCTGTAGGGCGGCGTGTCTCGCAACGATTTCAACATGGCGATTCCGGCCGCAGTCGCGATTGGGTTCCCGCTCAGAGTGCCGGCTTGGAAGACTTTGCCGGCAGGCAAAACATGCTGCATGATTTCTCGCTTGCCGGCGAACGCGCCCAATGGCAATCCACCACCGACAATTTTTCCCATCGTTGTCAAATCAGGCATCACGCCAAATAGTGACTGTGCACCTCCGCGAGCAACGCGAAACCCACACATCACTTCGTCGAATATCAAAACGGTTCCGTGTTTTTCAGTAAGCGAGCGAAGCGTACTCAGGAACTGTTCCGTTGGCGTTACGCATCCCATATTGCCACAGACTGGTTCAAGAATCACCGCTGCCAGTTGATCGCCATGCGTTTCAAATGCCTTGCCCAACCCATCCACATCGTTGTAACCAAGAACCAATGTGTCTTTGCTGGTGCCAACTGTGACCCCGGGAGAATTGGGAACCGCCAATGTTGCGGCAGCGCTACCGGCTGCGACCAATAAACTGTCAACATGACCGTGGTAGTTGCCGGCAAATTTGATTACCAGGTCACGACCGGTGTAGCCTCGCGCCAATCGAATCGCGCTCATCGTCGCTTCGGTCCCTGAATTGACCAGCCGAACCATCTCAACCGAAGGAACCGCGTCGATAATCAATTCAGCGAGTTCATTCTCTGCAACTGTCGGCGCACCAAAGCTAGTCCCCCGGTCCACCGCAGCATGCACGGCTTCGCTGACGGCCGGCCATTGGTGACCGAAAATCATTGGCCCCCAAGACCCGATATAGTCGACATACCGGTTGCCATCGATGTCCAGCAAATAGGCCCCTTCGCCACGTTCAAATACGATCGGCTCACCGCCCACCGCGCCGAACGCTCGTGCAGCGCTATTCACGCCGCCGGGCATTAGTTGTTTGGCTCGCGCATATTCCAGTTTGCTTTTCTCGTGACTCAGTTTTGCCGCAGTCATTATCGTTCCGTGTCGTTCTATGATTTAAAATCAGTTTCTATCGGTTCGCTACCGAAATTTCTTTTAATCGAGCCGCTAAAGTTCCTGCCATTTTTCAGCCAATCGTTTGTTGGCGTCATCAATGCCTGTCACGGACCATTTTCCGTCGTAGCAGACTTTGGCCAAGTCCAGCCTGGCAAGTTTCCCAAGCGCGTCGTGGACCTCGAAATCGACATCGATCGCTGTCGTTTCCAAGAGAAATTGTTCCACGACATTATCAAGCTCTTTCGACGTTAGACCGACGCCCCGAGCCTGGTTGTCTTTCCAGAGTACCGTATAAGCCAGCATGGCTTCACAAAGCTCCTGCTCTTCCGCTTCGTTCAAAATCCGATAGATCACGCCAAGATTGTTTTCAAGGTTTTTCAGATACAAGCTCTTCGTCAATCCAAATTGATACTGGCTCTTGGTTCGAAAATAACTCATCACGGATTTGAAAATGTATGTCCCTGAAGCTCCCAAGAAAATAATCCAACCTAATAATTGGTCATAAAGCTGATGCAGCGTAAAAGCCAATGACAAAACCAAGACGCCTCGACCAATTTTGTAAAGCGTGATTGCCAACCCGGAAACCGTCGGGAACAGAATTTTTGCACGGTCAAACTTTGTCAGAAGGACTTTGGTCCCCGGAAGCAACATCTCAATATCTGTTTCAGGAATATTTTTGAACGCTTTTAAATAAACAAATTTGTTATCAAGCAAATCCTTGTCAGCCTTGGAAGACTTTCTGTTCTCGTCATGAGCACGAACGCGGAACCCCAAAATCAATCGTTGAAATTCTGGCAGTTCGATCGTTTCCAGCCTGTAGAAGTTTCGCCATCGTCTCCGTTGTTTCGTGACCGTGTTGTAACCACGAGCGAAAATTTCCAAGCGATCAAATATTTCGAAATCAACTTCGATTCGCTGGCCCCACTCTCGCCCCACCTGAATGGCTCGCAGCATCTCCTCCCGCGTTAACCGTTTGTAATGTGCCCGATACAAAAGACCGGACAGACGATCGACCAGCTTCGAAGTTACAGCATCGCGATACGCTGGCTCTTCTGATTCTAAATCCAAGTGCTGACTATCGGGATCGACGGAGTCGTAAAGCTCTTCAAGATCCAACAGTACCGGAAGATGCTCGACATGGAAAATTCGCTGAAGACGATCACACAGGGTCCGAAATTTTCCCGTTTCGTGTTCGTCGAAATCGTAGTGGGCGGCCAGTTGCTCCCGTAAGTCAGTCTCTCGAAGCGGAATGAACGTCGCGCGATCAGGCAACTGTTTGGCGATGGGATCGTCTTCGATCGAAGAGATTAAGTTGTCATCCGACTCAGTCAAAAGATTTCGGGAGTCCGACTCCAGCCAGGATTTTGGGATTTGGAAACATACTCAGGCAGACATTATACGAACAGGACAGCAGGCCACTGTCCGTACATAAAATTAGCCCTCTTTTAACGAGAGGGCTAAAGTAACTATTATTCGTTATCACGAATCAAAGCGTTGCGTTTCCAGCGGCTTTGATTCATCCAATCTCTAGTTGGATTCCATCTCGTCTTTGATGGGCGAAACCACTCGGCCCATGTAGTATCCACAAGTTGGGCAAACAACGTGAGTTGGGATGGTCGTGCTACACTTTGGGCACAACGTCAATGGCTTGCTTTTGAGGCCATCGTTCGCACGTCTCTTACCGGATCGTGAGTTAGAGTGCTTTCTTTTTGGAACTGCCATTTTTCTACCTGAACTGCTTTATTGGTCCTGCCGCACGTTCCACGACAAAATTGGGTTTGATTTAGATCACGGATTTTAGTGGCTTCAAAGCTTTTCCTCAACGGCTGAATCATACAGAAAACCACGTTTTTTGGCTTTTTTTAAGAAGCCGACCTGTCTGTCAATCGAAATCGGATCGTTTGCTCTTCATCGACTTTCCAGATCATATCGACCGGTTCGCACGTCGGCGGATCACCGACAATCAG
>CAZQQR010000331.1:2469-5876 GCA_964595515.1 uncultured Pirellulaceae bacterium | reverse complement strand
ATCGCAGTAGGTTTTTTCGCTGCCGTTGGGATACCCTCAGATTCGTTTGCTAAACCAGCAACCGATTCGAGCGAGAATCAAGACAAGCTTACGGCCGAGCGCATGTTTGCCGCAGATCGCGTCACCAAAATCGAGATCACGATCAAGCCAAAAGATTGGGATACGATTCGTAAGCAAACCCGGTCGTTCGCGGAAGCACTTGGAAAAGAACTGCCTGAGAAAATTTTCACTTACGTGAAAGGTGACGTGGTGATCGATGGTGTTCGAATCAACAATGTGGGGATTCGTAAGAAAGGTTTTGTCGGATCACTGAACACCAACCGGCCGAGCTTAAAAATCAAATTCGAAGAGTATGTCGACCAATCTCCAGTCAAAGGGCTTGATCGATTGACTTTGAATAATAACAACCAAGACCCCGGGCGGATCTGCCAGTATTTGTCTTACAAGCTCTTTCGCGAATCTGGTACGCACGCTCCGCGCTGCGGTTTTGCTGCGGTCACGGTCAACGGAAAATACTTGGGGATTTATTCCAATGTCGAACCGATCAAAAAAGACTTTTTGCAGCACTCTTTTGGTGACAGTTCAGGAGCACTCTACGAAGGAACGGTCACTGATTTTTTTCCTAAGTACGTTACAAAGTTTGAAGCAAAAAACAAGAAAGCAAAATCGAAATACATCAAAGCTGTTGCCGATGTACTGACGGCTGATGAACTGGACGATGAACAGCTAACCAAGCTCGAACGTTTGGTGGACATCGAAGCGTTTACAAAGTACTGGGCGATGGAAAGCTTGATTGGATTCTGGGATTCGTACTGTTCCAACCAAAACAACTACTATTTGTATCGCGATTCTAAAACCGAAAAGTTCTACTTTATTCCTTGGGGTGCAGATTCAGCGTTTACTGAACGCAGTCCCATTCCGCCATATTTTATTCGCCCTCGTTCGGTCCACGGTAAGGCAATTCTTCCAAACAAACTTTACCGCAACAAAAAGATTCAGAATGAATACAAATCGACTTTGATGTCGACGCTTGAGGAACATTGGGTCGAGAAGGATCTGCTTGCCGAAGTCGATCGTTTGCAGCAGTTGCTCGGCCGTCATGTTTCGGAAGAGAATGATGGTTTCAAGTTATCGCTAAACGGCTATCGTCTCTTCATAAAATCGAGGCGAGAATCAATCGCCGAAGAGTTCGCAGATGGTTTTCCAGAACTCAAAGCTCAGGTCAGTAAACCTGTCTATATGAAAAAGATCGGTACAGTGGCCGCCGAGTTTTCAACGACGTGGTTCGATAAGGATCCTGGCAAAGCCAGCGGCAATGAAGAGCTAGAGTTGTCGTTGGTCATCAACGGCAAAAAGATTGAGCTGGATGGTGCTTATGTATACGCGAAGAAAGACGATTTCGACAAAAAGAACTCGGCGGTCGTAATCATGGGCACAAGCAAATCCACAGGCAAGCAGATAATCGTCGCGGCCAGTTTGCCAACCACCGATTTTCTTTCTTTAGAGCCAGGCCCAAAAAGCGGTGCTGGTGTGGTCATGCAACCCGGAACGTTCGGGATGGTGAACGCCAAAATTAAGATGATGTTTGGCAATCTTGAGTTCGAAAAATCTTCGACGACTCAAGGTGAAGAGGTCAAAGGGAAGTTCAAAATGGAAGTCGGCGAGTTCATTGTTGGCCAGTAGAAATTTTGGACCGCACTCCCCTACCCTTCGTTCGACAATGCTCCTTGGGGATGGTTTAAACGATGGCATAATGACCAACTTTTATCCATGATAGGCAGTTGATACGTTGGAACGATCCTCAGCATATATTGAATGTCGTAATCAATTGTAAAAGGAAAACACAATATGAGTTCTTCGTTATTTAGTCCGGCAGTTATCGGAGCAATCGTAGGTGGAGTGGTTGCCGCGATTGTGGTTGTGGCTTTGCTGTTTCGAAAAGAATAAACTGAGGAAGGCCTTAGTGCGCCTTAGGCCGATCTTGCTTCGAAACGCAGCCAAAGAAAGAGCCGTAAAGATGAATTGGAATTTGTGTTGCCTTGTTGTTCTCGCGATCTTTGTTTTCGAGCCTCGTGATGGTGGTGGTCAGCTTTACGGACAGGACCGAGAGCCGGATCGTGTGATGATTCTGACGATCGACGGGAAAGACCATACACTTGTCGAGAACAAGAAATCCAAACTCCCCGGTTCGTTCGCGGACGCCGAGTTCACAATTCGATCGGCAGGCTACCGAGTGTTTCCGTATGCAGGTTTAAGTTTTCGTTATCCGGTTGGCATGGATTTCGAATCCGAGCATGATGACGAAAACAAAACCTGGAGCATGTACGGTGACGACGCGAGCGTCGACGTCCTGGTTCTTGATGGAGATCCGGACGCATACATCGAGCAGTCCGTTGATCTCAATGTTCAAGTTAGTGACCACCCAAATCAAAAAGTCGAGATCAAAAAGGGTAAGCGGAAAGTAAACGGGCTCGAGTTGAACACTTACGAGTACGCGATTTCTTTTTACGAGGACTCACGGATTTATGTTTGGGCGATTGAGTTGCCGCCACAAAATGGAAGAAGCCGTGTGTTGTCGTTTGGCCGAGAGTATGAGAACGGCAAATTGGTAAAGGAGTGTCGCGAGTTCGAAAAAATGGTTCTTGGCAGTTTGAAATTTTGAGTTGGTTGTAGGCGTGAATCCTGGGAACAAGAATTTCGCGCCAAGCCTTGGCGTTGTTGTAAAATCATGAGCGACGAAAAATATACTTGGCCGAACGTTAAACCGAAATTTGATGTCGAGGGGTTGTGGCGGATCGGACCGGATTTGTTGATGCGGCGAGACACGAAATTACCGCCGCTTTGCGTGAAGACTGGTGAGCCGGCAGAAAGCACCTTGCTGCGAAAGTTCTTTTGGCAATCAAGATTAGCCCGGACGTTTACTCGTTTCCGATTCCAAAGAGCAACCGTTGAATTGCCTTTGTCTCAAAGCAGCCTGAAAAGGCGATCGGTTACCCTTTGGGTGTGCGGCGCAGTGATTGCTATGTCCGTCATCCTGGGGATCAGGTCATTTTTCACGGCGTTTGGAGCGGGAGTTCCAAGCATGGGATTTATGCTGTGGGGTGTGTTGGCTGGTGTTGCCTTCTTTATTGCGAATTCTCACTACTCAGTGCTACGCCCCACCATGATTGATGAAGGTTACGTGCGATTACGAGGAGTGCATGAATCGATTCTTGAGCAGCTTCCGCGTAGAAGTGATTGGTAGTTTTTGAGCAGAGCTGCCGTTTCTCAATGTTGAATTTGAACGCCCTCTCCGCCGCTGAGACGGCGACTCTCCCAGAGGGAGAGTGGTTTGATAAAAGAACGCTTCATTGAAAGGAGAGCGCTTCATTAACGGGAGAGCGCTTCATTAACGGGAGAGCGCTTCA
>CAZQQR010000331.1:0-2369 GCA_964595515.1 uncultured Pirellulaceae bacterium | reverse complement strand
GGAGAGCGCTTCATTAACGGGAGAGCGCTTCATTAACGGGAGAGCGCTTCAATGAAGGGAGAGCGAGACCATGCCGATGACCTGCGTGTAAAGCCGCTTCAATGCGCAAGCGTTTCCGGCGCCACCACGAAACCAAGCTGAGCCGCAAAACGCGAACGATGTTGCTGTTTAGCGTTGGTTGTTCATCTGGCTTTCGAGCCATTTTTTCGCCTGCTCACGAAGTGCTTCCGCCCCAATCTGAATTCCTTGTTGGCGTGCTTGTTCCAGCATCTGCCGGGAGACTTCTGAGATATCTAACTCGCTGAATTGGTTTTGAGCGGTTTGAGGAACCGATCCGTTCGACCCGTTCTGAGGTTGTCCCCAAATGTTGTTGGCGGTTTGCCCTTGTTGACCGGTGCCGGGTTGGGACTGTGTTTGTCCCCAGTTCGTGTTAGCCGTTTGTCCCCATTGGACTTGGCCTTGATAAGGTGTCTGGCTCGAAGGAAGTTGGCTTGGGTCTTGGCTGAATTGGCCGCCAGCAGGATACATCGTTCCGTTGCCGACTTGCCCATTCATCATTCCATGGTTGTGGCCATTGTGGATGTCTTCTTCTGAATGCCCGGTGGTGTTTTTGTAATTCTCAACATGAGGGTCAACGTATTTTGCGATTTCAGCCGGGACGATGTCTGACAAAGTCCAAATCCCCTTTTCAACATAAGGCCCAATCGTCGAAGTGTGAACGGCTTGGTGTGCCTTGTCGCCCATCAACGAAACGGCGAACATTGTGATCACCATGCACAGAATGGCACCTTTGAGTGCGCCCAATAGCGCGCCCATTTGCCGATCAAACCCTTTTAGCTCGGCTTGTTTTAATGACTTGTTGACCTGCGCGTATACCGTCCAAATCAGTAGCGATGTTCCCAAGAACAGAATCAGCATCGCCCCGATTCGATTCCAAGGGGCTTCGGCTTGAATGAACTGCGAGACAGGTTCGCGAAAATTCACGGCGACGATGTAACTAACAATGACTGCCGCCAGCGAAGCAATTTGCCAAGCCAACCCTTTTCGGTAACCAAACCAAATTGCAATTCCTAGCACAATCAACATTCCAACGTCGTAGATTGGCATTGCCGTCTCCGTAAATAATAAAGTGTCTTCAGCTTGCTAAGGCTTTACTCTCTCAAAAGCAGCGGCTCATTCTACCCACTTGGTGATGGGTAAGTGAATCGAGTGCTCGTGTTGGAAGCCTGAAACCAACGAAATGTGGCGGGATTAGAGAGGAATCCTGCTGATCGCTCAATACAGATGTGGCTGCTCATATTCGTTTAAGTTGCCGAGGTCAGTTTAAGTCGACAAGGAATGCTAGCGACCGCAGGCCAATTTTGTTGGTTGAGATTGGACGGTGAAGATCGCCATTGGATGACAACAGTCAAGCGGCTAACCTCGACGCGTACTCGCATCCTTCTTGAATCCAACTATCAACTAAGCCGCTTAGATATGGCTGATTTTAAAACACACATTTCGACAAGCACTGCCATCGGCGCCGTCTATGGTGTCGTTGGGTTTTATGGACTGGGTGTTCCGCCGGCTCACTGTTTGATTGCGGGCACTCTTTGCAGCGTCGCAGGCATGTTGCCAGATCTTGATAGTAACTCGGGGATTCCGCAACGAGAAATGCTCTGCTTTGGGTCTGCAGTTGTGCCGATGTTGATGCTTCCTCGTTTTCAAGCACTTGGTTTGTCGACAGAGGAAATGGTTTTTCTCGCTGGCGTCATGTATTTTGCCATTCGTTTTGGCGTTGGAAATCTGTTTAAGAAATACACGAAACACCGTGGAATGTGGCACAGTATTCCGGCTGCGATGATTGCTGGCCTGGCGACGTTTATGGTTTGTTTGTCGCCCGATTTCGAGATTCGAGTTTTCAAAGCCTGGGCAGTTGTTATTGGTTTTGTGTCGCATTTGTTTCTCGACGAAATATATGCGGTGAATTGGGAGGGAAGACTTCCTACTACCAAAAAGAGTTTTGGGACGGCGCTGAAATTTTACGGCAAGAATCAATTCGCAAATATGTTGGCTTACGGAAAATTGATTTTGCTGGTCGCGATTGTGGCCAGTGATAATTACGTCATGGAATGCGTTTGTGATCAGCATGCTGAGTTGCCTGAATCGGCAAGCGATTGGTTCCGGAATTTGTTCAACCATAGTGCCGACCATTCAGGGCACGATCATACGCTGCATCGTTAGGTTGATAACCGAGATCTGGAAAATGTTCAAATACTTTTCCGACGACGATGAAAATCTGATATCTCGAATCTCAAATCTGATAACAAATCTCAAATCTCAAATTTTGAAAATTTTGAAAATTTTGAATCTCAAATTTTGAATCTCAA
>CAZQQR010000330.1:0-5903 GCA_964595515.1 uncultured Pirellulaceae bacterium | reverse complement strand
CATCACGTTCCCGATTCTTTGCGAAATGCAAACTCAGGCGATCATCGAAGCGGCTGTTAAGGTCACCAAGAAGGGCGTCAAAGTTCTTCCTGAGATCATGATTCCACTGATTGGAACCAAGGCTGAGCTTGATTACCTTGAAAAGATCGTTCGCCGAGTTGCGGATGGCATTCTTAAGAAGGAAAAGTCAAAGGTCAAATACATGGTTGGTACCATGATCGAGATTCCTCGTGCCGCGTTGACTGCAGACCAAGTTGCCGAGTCAGCCGAGTTCTTTAGCTTTGGTACGAATGACTTGACTCAGATGACATTCGGTTACAGTCGCGATGACATCGGTACTTTCTTGCCTGACTACCTCGACAAGAAAATGCTTGAGGTTGACCCGTTCGCTCAGATCGACGAATCAGGCGTTGGTCAGTTGGTTGAAATGGCTGTCACGAAAGGTCGCCAGACTCGTCCGAACCTTAAGTGTGGTATTTGTGGTGAGCACGGCGGTGAGCCAAACTCAGTTAAGTTCTGCGTTCGTGCCGGGCTTAACTACGTGAGCTGCTCTCCTTATCGAGTTCCGATTGCACGTTTGGCCGCTGCTCAGGCTGCGATCGAAGATGCTTAAGCAATGTGGTGAGCAGAATCTGAATTGAACATTTGATTCATTTTTGATTTGCTAAAATAGAAATTGAGATATGGCGGGAGCTTCGGCTTCCGCCATTTTTTTTTGCATCACTGCTTTGAAAAATGTAGCGAACGTCAAGACTTCCGAGGATTTCTGCTTTGAAAAAAGTAGCGGACGTCGTCAAGACTTCCGAGGATTTCGATGCTGTCAAAATTGCGGAGGTGGAGGTTTGGCGCTGCCGGAACTCTTGACGAGTTCCGCTACGGGAGCGTTGAGGCTTGCTTAAAACGATGGCTGTTAAGGTTTGCGGGTTAGGTGATCTGTGGAGCAGGCGTCGAGATGGCCGGTTGCTCTGATTTTGCTAGTCAAGTTTGGTGGTTATTCCGATTGAGAGCAATAAGTGCGGTTTTCCGCGCGACCACCTCGATTCGGGAAAAACGATGTCCAACCAACTTTTCTACCAGTTTTTCAAGTCAATCAAGTCAGTCTCGCCCTTGTTTCTGACTTTGATTGTTGTCATTTTCGCTAGCAACTCCACCGCTATTGGCCAGCAGTATTCGTCAACGCCATTCCAGGGTTTTGGCTCGTCTGGACAGTGGGCAACGACTCCGCCTGCTGGCCCAGATCAACCATCAGCCAACTCGGCGGATGACGAAGCGATGTCGCCCGATAGTTGGGGTGGTTCAAACGGAGGCAATGAGTTCGCTCCACCGACTCCCGGAACGTTTGGGGCTCCACAGTTGGAGTTTTCAGCTCCACAGGTTATTCCGCTTGATGAGAACGGGAACGAACTAAAAATTGAGCCGCCTAAGAGTACAACCTCAGCGGTCGAAAGTCCGTTTCAATCAGCTGGTTTTTCCAAATCAAGTTCGTCGCCTGTTTTGGAAACAGAAAACCGCAATGGATTTCCTCAAACGCGCTTTTATCCGTTGGAGGAGATTGAGGAACCGATCCCTCATTCTGCATTGGTTGGAGCACAACCAGGAATGCAGTCGCATGTGCCCGCGCCACCGAATCTTTCAAGGGGTGGTATTCAGCCAAATGTTCAGATCCCATCCAGTGTTCAAGCACCTGGTCAGTTCCCAATCGCATCTGGCGGATTTCAACCGCCAATGGGATTTCAGGGACCGGGTGTTGTTCATGGGCCAGCCGTCAACTATCGCCCTGATCTTGGTCACCGTTCTCCCATGCCGACTTACCGTCATTATGGAAGCCGAGACAATGGACAGAAATTTGATTTTGAGGACAAGAAAAAAGAATACCCGCCGATGAGCGAAATTCTGGCAACCGGTAGATATTTCGGGTCTGTTGGAATGCTGTTACTCGAACCACACTTTCAAGCGAACACTGCAATTTCGATAACGGCACCAGGTGTTGGATCAGCGCAGCTTTTTGATTTTGATCTCGAGCAAGGCCCTGATTTGAGACTGGGGTTTGAGTCAAAGTACGGCCCAGGAATTGAGCTTAGCTACTGGCAGGTCGGTGGCAACTCGGACGTGGCGACTTTTACGAGTGACGGAACAACGGTTGGTGAAACAGCCACCTACATGTTAGGGAGAAACTCTTGGTCGCGATTGTCAGCGTCAAACCCTGGTGAGACTTTGACGGCAGTTCATACGGTTGACGTTGAAAAGTTTGGCGTATCGTTCTTTAAAGAGGTGAAGCTGCCAATCTCTCGGATCAACGGAACGTTTGGACTTCAGTATTTGAAAATTTCTCAAGCCTTAAACGCGTCGGTCAATGGCGGCGCGTTGGGGACGTTATTGTCGACTTCGGATATCGAAGCCTACGGACCGCAGCTAACGTTTGAGTACTACCGTCCGGTTGGCCATACCAAAATCGAATTCCTCACAAGCTTTGGTGCGTCAGTATTGTTTGGAGACCGAAACCAAGCCGTCCAAAATTCAGTTTCTGGAGACGTCGACAACATCCAGGGGAACGAATTTATCACGACGTTTAACTTCTTTTCCGGTGCTCAGTACAAAAAGAACATTGCCGAAAATCGGGCTTTGTTTGGCCGACTAGGTTTTACTTATTCGACTTGGATTGGTGGTGGAACGGCAAACGACCCTCAAGGAGATTTCGGGCTGCGTGGATTCGCGTTTACGGCAGGCTACAACCGGTAGTTTTGGGTTCGGTTGTAGGTTAAATTCGATCATTGCTTGAGCGTGAGTCTTCAAGCCAATTGTGATCCCTAGCCTCAATCCAACTTCCTTTCATGACTGTTGCTGTCTTTGTTACCAACGAATCGGACGCGGCTTCTCTAATTCCATGGGGTGTTCACTACGCCAGTATCGATCAAACCGAATTGTTGATTGTTTGCCCTCGAAGGTCCAAGGGAAAACGCTGCTGGGATCCGTTACTGATTGAAGAAAGCGACGAGAATCCACTTTTCAAAGCGGTATTCGAAACTCTTGATCAGCAGGACCCAGAAAAGGTCGTTCTGAAACAACAGATCGCGGAAGGTTCCGCTTCGAAAAAACAAAGTCGGGTTGCCATTGAGACGCGTGAGATAGTCAACCCGGACCCAGAGAACGCTTTTGTAGAAGAGATAGTCAAACTCGATATCTCTTTGTTGCTGTTGCCTGCCGGCGAATATATCAAGGGAGCCAAAGACAGAGACAATGATCTCTGGACGCACACGCTATTTCGTGATGCTCCGTGTCAGGTTGCCATCGTGCGAGGGCGTTTGACCGAGTGCGAAGCCCCGGGGAGGATCTTGGTTGCCAGTCATGGATCAGTTTCAGCTGATGACGAAATCGCAATTTCTCGCGCGTGCCAGCTTGCGCGTCGTTCGGATGAAGGGCGCGTGACGCTGCTTTATGTGAGGCCGGATGATGATGAGGTCGCCCGGCAAATTGGCGAAAAACACGCTGAGCAGTTGGTGAGGCTGCGCTCTGATAAAAAACAGGACATTGAAACCCGAGTTGAGCTGGCGGATTCACTGCTGGAAGGGATTGAGCGACTGCCGCTTGATGAGTTTGATTTATTGATCGTTGGGACTCGGAAGTCCAAAACAATTCGCGGCGTTTTGAATTGCGGAATTTCTGAAGACGGGCCAGTCTTGGGCGTGGCGACGGTTCGCAAGGCGGTTCCTTTGACGGATCAAGTCTGGTCAAAGTTCAAGCATCTCGTCCGGTCCAAAGTCCCTCAAATGGATCGCGAGTATCGTGTTTCATTGGTAGACCGTTTGCAAAACAATTCGCAGTTTGATTTTGATTTTGTCGCGTTGATTTCACTTTCGACTTTGATTGCTGCGCTGGGGTTGGCACGAAATTCTGGTGCGGTCGTGATCGGTGCGATGCTGGTTGCGCCACTAATGACACCCCTGGTTGCGATGGGGTTTGCGCTTGTCCAAGGCAACACGCGGCTGATACGTGATGCGCTCAAATCTGTTGTTTTGGGGTTCACGGTTGCACTGGCAATTGGAGCCGTATTGGGTTTGATGCTCCATGTGTTTGCGCCGAAATTTGCAGTCAGTAGTGAGATGCTTTCCCGGGGATCGCCTAATCTCCTCGATTTGGTGGTTGCTTTGGCCAGCGGTGTTGCTGGGGCTTATGCGATGGGCCGTCCCAATTTGGTTTCGGCGCTGCCAGGTGTTGCGATTGCAGCCGCTTTGGTTCCTCCGATCGCGACTTCTGGTTTGGCGTTGACGATGGGAGACTTCAAACTTTCCGGCGGAGCTTCTCTGCTGTTCTTTACGAACATCGTGGCGATCGTTTTGGGGACTGCCATCACATTTTGGGCAGTGGGAATCAGTACTCGAAAAGTAAGCGTCGAGCGAAAGTCGGAACAAATGTGGCCGCGTTACTGGTTCATCGGGTGTGTGCTGGTTTCGTTTTTGTTGGCTGCAGGGATGAGTTACTTTAACCCGATCAATCCAAGGGAAGCTCCCAAGCAAACGATCAACAAGCAGAGTGATGAGCTTCCGAAAGCCGATGGTTCTGATGACCCGGGCCAAGAGGGCGTGAGCCAGCCAGAGACGAAACAGCTTGAAACGAACCTGTCCGAAACGAGCCAGCCAAAAGCAAGTCAGAAAACGACGGATCAGCAAAAGGCTGATTCGGTCACTCAATAGGATGGGATCAGTTCCTTCGTCGCCGAACACACGCAGTGATCCCGCATAGCCCAATCAATAGCATCGAATTTGGTTCGGGGACAGCAGCTGCAAATCCAACTTTGAAATTACTTGCCGACCATTGCTCTGCGCCACCGTACCCGTTGCTGGGGTTACTGTCGTTGTCATCACCCAGTACAAACATGACTGCATCAAACATTTGGCCATCAGTTGCGAGGATCCCGAAATTGTGAATGGATCCATTTCCTGAATCAGCGAAGGAAATATCCTCGGTGTGAATGACATTGCCGGCGAGTGATAGGACGAGAAGTCCTTCTTGTCCATTGCTTGACTCAAAGTCAATTAGGTCAGCGCTGAATGCTGAAATCTCAGATCCGAAATTGAATACGACTGCATTGCGAGAAGCGATTCCGCCAACGGAAGTGTTGTTCCCAGTTCCGCTGCTATCGACACCCCAGCCGGTTGAAGTTGCTCCACCTTGTGATGCCGGCGTTTCAACGTCCAGCGTCGCGTTAACATCAAGAAAAAAACCGTTCAACGTTCCACCCGCTGAAGCAATCAAGTCGGTGTTGTTGATTTCAGTTAGCGTATCTCGATTTAGGATTTCGTAGGCAAAGGACGTACCTTGGTTTCCCGTCCCAATTCGATTGATATTGGCGACATCGTTCTGCACAGTGGGTGCTAACCCAAAATCAAATGCCTCTTCATCAGCAATTTCTGACGTGAAGCTTTGCCAGTTCAAGTTGTTGTCGACAATCGTGACGATGTCGCCGTTTAGTGCAGAGGGCGCACTAACAATTAGCGCGATACAGATGATGGCGGGTGCAAATAAGGATTTCATGGATGAGAAGGGGGTGAGAGCAAAGAGATTTAGGGGACCAGTGCGGAAGGGTTGGTTTCGTTAGGGATTTCCGCATGTGTTTTTCTCTAGCGCTGAGCGGAAACCCTAAATTGCCGAATCATATTTGCCCTAACCCTGAAAAAAGGAATGACCCGGTTTATCTGTGAGCGGCGTGGCCTATTTGCGTTTAACGTTGTCTGGACGGCAGCAAAGCCTGTAAATTGGCCGTCTTTTGCACGTTCGACAGATCGGCGGATTCACACTAAAATTGGCGTGAACGTGGTCAGAGCTTTCAAGAGTGTTTTGGTCCGCAAAAAAAAATCGAGAACCTACCATCCACAGGAGATAAATATGTCAACGATTTTTCGTCT
>CAZQQR010000329.1:0-5936 GCA_964595515.1 uncultured Pirellulaceae bacterium | reverse complement strand
TGGTCGCCGATCTTTCGGATGGCATCGGCTTGAGTCGGGTAGGGGTGGATGGTTGATCCGATTCCCGCTAGGCCAATGTCGTTCTTCATCGCAACGGAAATCTCCGAGATCAGGTCGCCAGCGTTTTCGGCGACGATGGTTGCACCCACTATCTTGTCTGTGCCTTTTTTCGTGTGGATTTTGACAAATCCGTCGTCGTTGCCTTCGAGAATTGCTCGGTCAACGTGCTCCAGTTGTTGAACGTAAGTGTCGATTTCGATACCCGCGTCTTTGGCGTCGCTTGGGTACATTCCAACGTGAGCAATTTCCGGGGAAGTATAAGTCGCCCATGGGATGATCAAATCGCTGGCTTTCTTTTTGCCGAAGGGTCCGACGGCGAACAAAGCATTTTGAATAACGATGCGGGCTTGGAAATCAGCTGCGTGAGTAAATTGGTATTTTGAACAGATATCTCCGGCGGCGTAGATGCGAGGGTTGGTCGTTTGCATGTTGTCATTGACGGTGACACCTTTTTGATGATGCTTCACGTTGACTTTTCCTAAATTCAAATCGTCGATGTTCGGAGCCCGTCCCACCGCGATTAGTAGCTCATCGACAAGGACTTCATTGGCCACCCCGTCCTGCACGACTTTGACGCTGATCTGATCGCCAGCGGGTGCTAGTTCCATATCGTTGGCGTTCAAGACCAGATTAACGCCGTCTTTCTCAAATTGTTTTTGCACAACGTTGGCGGCGTCGGAGTCTTCGCGAGAAAGAATATGGTCTGCTCGTTCAAACAGAAAGACTTCGCTTCCAAAACGAGCAAACGTCTGCGCCATTTCGCTTCCGATCGGCCCACTCCCGACGATTCCAAAACGTTTTGGCAGCTTGGTAAGTGAAAATAGATTTTCATTCGTTAGATAGTCGATTGAATCAATGCCCTTGATTGGCGGAGCGGCGGCGCGGGCTCCCGAAGCAATCACGGCCTTCTTAAATTTAAGCTGTGTTACTTCCCCGGATGATGTTGTAACGGCAATCGTGCTGTCGTCGACGAAGCTTCCCTTTCCAAAAAATACGTCGATTCCAAGATCGGTAAATCGTTGAGCCGAATCGACAGGGCTGATGTCCGCCCGCTTCTTTCGCATTCGAGTCATTGCTTTGTCAAAATCGACAACCGTTCCATCCGGAACGTTGACACCAAATCGCGATGCGTCGCGAATGGTGGCCGCAACCCGGGCCGCTCCGATTACGCCCTTGGATGGAACGCATCCAACGTTGAGGCAGTCACCGCCCATCAGTTCTCGCTCAATCAAAGCGACTCGTGCTCCTAGTCCAGCCGCCCCAGCGGCGGTAACCAAACCCGCTGTTCCTGCTCCGATGACAACAAGATGGTAATTTGATTTCGGTTGAGGATTCGACCAATCGCTTGGATGAACATTGGATTGGAGTTTTTGATTGTGCTCATCAAACGGCTGGAGCTGCACGATTGGTTCCGACATTCTTAATCTTCCTGGGTGTTAGCTTATTTCACAATCGGAATCCGAGCTGGAGCTTAGGACGAAAACGTTTGATGTTGTAGTGCGGTGCGAAGTTCCGGCATCAATTTTTGACTAAACATAAAGACGACGAAACCTGATTTGCCTTGCAAAAATTGATCGAAAAGTTCAATTTATTTCTCGAAGCGTTCGATACCGTTGCCAACCATCGGATTCAGATTGACATCTCGATCAACCTGGCGATGGTTCGCCAGTTTCTGGTGGTTGCTGACACCCCAAGCTTTTTCTCAAGAAACGTGTTGGTTAGTTTAGTTCGCCCGAATCCGTTGGGGCAGCAAAGGTAGACGATGTCTTTTGCGATGTGGAATTCGTCGGGTGAAAGTTTCAGTTTGAGTTCGTTAAGTGCTTTTACGGAACTCGCAGTTGGAGCCTTACTAAGAATCGCCGCAGCGATTTGCTTTGGATCATTTTTCTTGAACGGATTGGCAGCGACCAAATTTTCAAAGAACAATCGGTCGCGAACCATTACAGGTACGTCGAACGAATAAGTGTCTTTGATTGCGTTGCTGATCCTTTTCTCCAAGTTGTTGAACTTGAGACCAGATTCAAAAACAATATTGCCGCTTTGAATGTATGTCCGGACGTTTTTTAGACCGCCGGATTCGAGGATTTCGCGCAAGTCAGCCATCTTGATAATGTTCTTGCCACTCACGTTGATCCCGCGAAGAAGGGCGATCTTGGTAGTCTTTTGGGTAGCCATTGTTAACTCTAAACACTTTCAGTGGATTTTATGGAACAAAATCCTCGGCGGGATTGTGTTCTGACGGCGTGGTTGGTCGAGCTTGTGCAAAACACGTCTTCAACCCAAACCTACATGCTTCTGTCCTATGCACTGAGTTCGGCGAGCATCAGATATCGTGATTCTGATGAACAAGTCCTATCCGTGGTGTCAGGCCCTGAAACGGCTGATCGAACTCAGGTAGACGAAAAGCAATTGGCAATTGAAATCGGATTTCCGGTTCAGGTTCAGCTTAGTCCTCTGATTTGAGAAAGTCATTTTTTGAATCAGGATTCAGAAAAGAAGTTCACTGAAGCCTTTAAATTTGGTGAATTACCTGTCAAAATTGTCGAGTCGCAATCGGTGCTTTCTGGAAGTACACGAAGCGAGTTGTAACTCAATACCAAGCTGACTGTTGTCAAATCAAACTGGGAGCCCGCGCAACCACTCGGTTGCATGATCGGAGAAAAGTAATGGAATTCAAGAATGTTGTTTGCGGTTTTTTGACCGCTTTGTGTTTTCTTAGTTTGTCGTCGACTACGGACGCCCAACTTTTTCGGTTGTTTCGGCCTATGCAGCAGCAATATCAACCACAGCAGTATCAACCACAGCAATATCAACTAAATCAGCAGCAGTACCAACAGCCTCAGTTGCAGCGGGCACAGCTGACACCTTGCCAACAACAGCAATTGGCTGCCCAACAGGCTCAACAGTATTATCAACAACAGGTTTATGGTAATCAGCGAGTTCGAACCCAGTACGCTCCACAGCAGCAAGCCCAATTGAATCGACAACTGCAAGTTCGACCGCAACCGTCAGTTGCGGGCGCTCAACGCCAGGCGTCGCAGCGTTACCAAGTCGTGATCGATACCCGAACGAATCAGAGATATTACGTTCCGATTGGGAATGCGGCCAACTATTCGGTGAATCGTGGTCAAGTAAATCCTGTTGTGGTTGCTCCAGCCCGAGTTGCCTCGCTGCCAACGAACAGTCCTCTTACCGCGGCACCTAACTTGCAATCGGACATTGCTCGAACCTCATTTGTTCCAGACGAACCAGAAGTAAAATTAACAGAGCCAACAGCGATTGAGCCTGCGATTGAACTTCAACAGCCTAATCTTGAACTTGAACTACCGATCGGAAACGAGCCAGTGGTTGAACCCAACGTTACTGAAGAGCCAAAACCAGCTGTGGAAAAAGATGGAGAACGTTCGATTCTCCAAAAGATCGAGTCAACGAACACTTCGGCTCCGACAACAGAAACTCCAGCCGGATCCCTTTTGGATCTCGACCTTGAAACACCAAAAACGATCGAGCCACTTGAGCTGGACGCCCCGAAACTTGAGGCCCCAACTTTAGAAGCTCCTAAATAAGCGTTAGGATGAGAGTGAAATTCCGCAGCGGCAATCTTGCCGCTGTTTTTTTGTACTTATTCGTTTCCATTATTGTCACAAGTCATCTCAGGACTCCAAATGAAATTTTCGCGTTCGATTACAACTTTGATCTTTATCGTTTTGTGTAGCTGCCATCAAAACCTTATCGCTCAGCAGTCAGAAGACTTTGACACGTCGAGTATCGATAAGGCAGTTCGAATTCAAGACGACTTGTTTATGCATGTGAACGGAACGTGGCTTAGAGAAGTCGAGATTCCGGCTGACAAATCCAATTACGGTTCGTTTGGCATTCTTGCAGATCAATCTCAATATCGAATCAAAGCCATTATTGAAGAGACCGCGAAAGAGATTCACCCGGCCGGAACAAACAAGCAGCGTATCTCAGATTTTTATCGAAGTTTCATGAACGTCGAGCGGGTCAACGAGCTTGGTTTAACTCCTCTCGAGATGGAACTCAAAAAAATTGATGACTTGGATTCCAAAGCAGCAGTTTGGAAACACCTCGGATATCTCGGGACGATTGGAGTGGATACTCCGGTTGGATTTTTTGTGTCTCAAGACGCCGGCGACGCGACTCAGTACATTTGCCAGGTAATCCAAAGTGGAACGTCGCTACCGGATAAAGGCTACTATTCGAAATCAGATGAAGCGTCCGCAAAATCTCGCCATGCTTTGTTCAATTACGCTCAAACCATTTTTGAATTGGCAGGCGTGGAGGGCAGCTACCTCGCTGCCGAACAATTGGTCGCGATCGAAACGAAGCTTGCCGGAATTGCATGGGAGCGGGTTGAGCTTCGAGATGCCAAAAAGCGTTACAACAAAATGACTTTGGCGGAACTTGAGTCATTGACTGATTCAAAATTCGATTGGAAAGCTTACTTCGTCGAATCTGCGGTCGCTTCTGGGCCGGATGTAATCAACGTCAATACACCAAGCTACTTTGAAGGCTTGGTAAAAATCATGGACGAGACTTCGCTTGAGTCGCTCAAGCAGTACCTGAAATACAAGTTGATCGATGCATTTGCGCCTGTCTTGTCCGAGCCGTTTGTGAATGCCAATTTCAAGCTCTATCAAGAACAGTTGGCGGGAATTCCGGATCAACGTCCACGTTGGAAACGCGCTGTCAACGCGGTTTCCGGGCGAGGTGGTGGTGATTTCGGAGCACTCGGTGAAGCGGTTGGACAGCTTTACGTTGGACAGCATTTTCAACCAAAAGCCAAAGCGGAAATGCAGACGCTCGTGGACAATTTACTGAAAGCTTTCGGGCAAAGCGTTGACGATTTGGCTTGGATGACGGATGAAACCAAAGCCAAAGCCAAGGAGAAGCTTTCGAAAATCGTGACCAAGATTGGCTACCCCAACGTCTGGCGGGACTATTCCAAATTGGATGTCGCTCCCGATGATCTCGTTGGCAACGTAATGCGTTCCAATTTGGTAGAGCACGCTCGCAACGTTGAGAAACTTGGGAAGCCGATTGATCGGGAAGAGTGGGGGATGACTCCTCAGACAGTTAACGCTTATTATAATCCGTCCAAGAATGAAATCGTTTTCCCTGCTGCGATCTTGCAGCCACCCTTCTTTGGTAGCTCGACTCCTGAGCCGTTAAACTATGGTGGAATCGGCGCGGTAATCGGACATGAGATTAGTCACGCGTTTGATGATCAAGGCAGTCAGTACGATGGCGATGGTAATCTTAGCAATTGGTGGTCCGATGCAGATCGCGACGCGTTTAAAAAATTGACCACTAGGCTGATCGATCAGTACAAGGCTTATGAGCCGCTGACTGGCGAGTTTGTAAACGGTGAGTTGACGCTTGGCGAAAATATTGCTGATTTGTCCGGTTTGTCCATTGCCCACAAAGCGATGGCGATTGCAAGAAAGGACAAACCTGAATTGAAGGTCGCCGGCTGGAATGCAGACCAGTTGTTTTTCGTTGGTTGGAGCCGAGTTTGGCAACGAAAGTACCGCGACAGCGAGATGATTAAGCGGCTGGCAACGGATTCTCATAGCCCAAGCCAGTACCGAGCCAACGGCCCGGTCACAAACATCGATGCTTTTTATGAAGCGTTCGGTGTGAAGGAGGGCGACGAGTTGTTCAAGCCGAAGTCAGAACGTATTAAGATCTGGTAATTTTGTAGCGGATAGTGCAGCCCAAATATTCCAGTCCTGGTAGGCGAATTTCCCGGCCACAACGTGACTGAACTTGGGCTGCATGCCATCCCTGTGCTGGCAGGCAATGCGAGCACTTTCCCAGTTTATGCGACAAAATGTCGTTTACTAATAAGTTGT
>CAZQQR010000328.1:0-5938 GCA_964595515.1 uncultured Pirellulaceae bacterium | reverse complement strand
GATTGCGTGCTCTGAATTCATGAGAATTCGCTATCTACGATTCTCACAACTTCCGCCTCTCGAATTCTTTCGAGACACGAACGTTAATAACCGGCTTGGTTGTCGAGGTCTTCGTAGTTGTCGCCTGCACTTCGGAATTTCGCTGAAAATCCGATCAGGGCCAGCAATCCGAATACGGCCAAACCACCGTAAACGAATCCAGCGATTTGTGGGTTGGAAGTGTTCTTGAGTACGCCGCCCCACGCTTGGGCGATCGCGCCCAACACGCCGATGGTCATCAAGATATTCCAGACACTCATCCGAACGCCTGTCGGTTTTTCTTCACCCAGCAATCGCGAATTGTTCATCAAAGCAAAGAACGAGATGTAGGCGATCGGAAGCAAAATCGCCCCAAAGGTCGACGCCACAATCGTTAGCCAAGTTTTCGAGCCACCGACCCAGATCAGGTACCAACAGAATCCCATTGCCAAACACGCCAACGCGCCCATGCTACGGGCGAGGCTACTGTCGTAGTGCCCGACAACTTCTGCGAATGCGTAGCCATTGATCAGTGAAAGAATGATGATCGTTGAGAACCCCATTGCGAGGGCTCCGATTCCAAACACCAAATTCGCCCATTTTTGTCCTTCTTCTCCTTCACCAAATAGCGGCGCGAGCGTGGCAGCCAGCTGTTTGGAGTTAGGCCGAATCAAAGTCGGAGCAATTCGTTTTTCAGCTTCAGGTAGTGCGGCCGCAAAAATCGCGATCCTGTTTCGTTTTTCGTTGTTCGCAGCCTTGAGATCTTCCTCAACGGCTTTGCGTGCTTCCCCCGTTAGAGATTCGTCCTTAAGCTTTTCAGTTAGTGGAAGGATGTCGGCGTTCAACGCAGCACCAGCTTCATCACCTTTTTCGCTGATGTACCGCTTTTCTAAACTTCCAGCCACGCTGTCAAACAAGACGCTGGACTGCATCTCGACAGGATCGTTGCTCAAAAACGCGGGGTCAGCTTTGGCGTGAAACGCGTGAGCCGACGCGACCACAATGCAAGTCGTCACGATGATGTATGGAATTGCCATGCCCGTGATCAGGTCGAATTTAGCCAATCCACGGAATGGTTTGTCCCATCCACGCGCGAGCATCGAATACGGCAACAGGAATGTCATGTTCAGGCCGACTGCCGTCGCTGTCACGCCGATCATACTGCGTTGCTGGCTGTCAACAATTTGCTTTTTCCAAAACCCTTGCACATCACCAGTTAACCCCGCCAACTGTGATTGAATCTCAGGCGATGGGTTGTTCCACTGTGTAAAGTCAGGAATAAATCCGCGGAACACGCTGTTCCAATCCACAAGCCCTAGAACGACCAAACGGTAGACAACGCCGACAAAGCAAAGAACGACGACACCGATAATCAATTTCAGCAACACATCAAACGTCTTAGACATCCAACCTGGTTTGAAACTCATAACCACGATGATGAACGCAAAAATAGCGAGACCAGCTGAGACTCCCATTTTGACAGAATCGGCTTCACCCAGCCCACCAGTCACCAGCGTTTTGTCGAGCGCGTCATAACAAAGGCTGAACTGAGGAAGAATCCAGATCATGTTCGCCAAAATCGTCGCAGTAATCCAACCGACACCTAGTACTGGATTCACGTATTCGTTGATCGCAGCGTAAGGTCTTTTCCCAGTCGACAGCGTCACATAAGCAATCGCGGACAACATGATGACACCGATTGTGATGGCCACCAGTTGAAGCCACAACATACTTGTTCCACCCAGCATTCCGAGATAGAGCGCTCCACCGAGTGAGCCACCACCCAGCGTGATCGCACTTTGCAGCCACCCCGGACCCGAAAGCCTCAGGAAGGCTCCCAACGTTGAAATCGATCCTCGGTCTTGGGCTTCTTCAAGAATCTCACGGTCTCGGAATGTGTTCGTGCTCATAGAAATTTTGGAGTTGGTTAAAGTGAATGTTTGACGAGTCGGAACAACAAAAAGTAGCAGGCAAATTTTATTGCGCCTACTACTTTAGGTGTCGTCTATCTTAGTCGTTTCTGACTTGGGTATCAGCGTTGCTGACTACTAGTCGACGCCTTTGTCGACCAAATATCGCTCGACATCGAGTGCAGCCATGCAGCCAGTCCCAGCAGAAGTGATCGCCTGTCTATAGTAGTCATCCGCCACGTCGCCTGCAGCAAAAACGCCTTCAGCACTGGTATTCGTGCGGAAACTTTTGGTCCATTTCAGGTAACCCTTGTCGTTCATGTCCAATTTCCCATTCAGGAAAGCCGTATTGGGCGTGTGGCCAATCGCGGCGAACATACCGCCGACGGCAAGTTCACGAGTCGAATCATCAGCCGTGCTCTTGAGCCGTAAACCCGTCACGAATGAGCCGTCACCAAGAACTTCGTCGACAACCGTGTTCCAATGGATTTCAATTTTGGGATGATTGATCGCTCGATCTTGCATGATCTTGGAAGCCCGCATCTCATCGCGACGGATAAGCATGTGGACTTTGGGGCAAGTCTTTAAGTTCGCCAGATAGTTGGCTTCTTCGACCGCCGAGTCGCCACCGCCAACAACCGCCAGCTCTTTGTTCGCAAAGATCGGAAGTGCGCCGTCACATACCGCACACGCACTCACGCCTTTGTTCTTGTACTCCTCTTCTGAGGGCAGACCCAAATAATTTGCGCGGGCACCTGTGGCGATGATGATCGTGTGTGTTTCGATCGGATCGCCTTTGGCCGGAATGACTTTTAGGAGAGAAGAGCCAACTTCGATGTCGACAATGTCATCCTCTACCGTCCGAGTTTCAAAATTGAGAGCCTGCTGCTTCATCAACTCCATCAGCTCCGTTCCCTGAACAGCGTAATGGTATTTACCATCCTTTTTGTGCTCAGGCGGTTTTGGCAGATTCCAATGCCGACTCTTATCGACAGCGCTTTGGACAAACTCATGAACATTGCCGAACGGGAAACCGGGGTAGTTCTCGACTTCGGTCGTGTACGCCAATTGTCCCAGCGGAATCATTTCGTCCTTGTAAGTCCCTTCAAATAACAGCGGGGATAGGCTTGCTCTCGCCGCGTAAATTGCCGCCGACCAACCAGCGGGTCCACTTCCGATAATGACTACTTTTTCAGCCACAGGTCTGCTCCGGTATTTTAGTTGTTCTTTTAAGCCCGACAGTCGTCGGACGATTCAGGTTTCTTGGTGACGCGAATTCTGCTCAAACCTTACTGATTGAGCATCGACTTAAGCTGGGAATCTGCCCAACTCCGACATACCTCCTCGCATGCTCAAATTATAAGGCGTTGGTAAGGGCTTTGGCAGACCACCAATGGACTTTAGACATGCACGAAGAAAGAAGTTGTGATGGTTGGCAATTCTTACGTCTGCTAAAATCCAAAGAACCAAAACCAACGTGAAAATAAAACATGACCACATTCTTTGTTGCGATCGGCTCGTTCATTGGGTTCATCGTCGCCTACAACACTTACGGACGTTGGATCGCCAAAAAAGTGTTCGCGCTCAACGCGGACGCGGTCGTCCCCAGCAAAGAACTGGAGGATGGGATTGACTATGTCCCGTCTCAACGTTCGATCGTGTTCGGGCACCATTTTACAAGCATTGCCGGAACCGGCCCGATTGTTGGACCGGCGATCGCTGTTTTTTGGGGATGGCTACCAGCGCTGTTGTGGGTGATTTTCGGAAGCATCTTTATTGGTGCTGTCCATGATTTCGGAGCGCTGGTGGTCAGCATGCGAAATCGCGGTCAGACTGTTGGTGAAATTGCAGGGCGAATGATATCGCCGCGAACCAAGATTCTGTTTTTGTTCACTCTCTTTTTTGCTTTGACGGTCGTGCTGGCAATTTTTGGCCTAGTGATCGCGATCATTTTTAAATTCTATCCTGAGTCGGTGTTGGCGGTTTGGGTTTCGCTTCCGATTGCGATCGTGTTTGGACTAATGATGCGAAAGGGATCCAAGCATCTTTTGCCGATGTCCATCATCGCTTTGACGTTGATTTATTTTGCGGTCTACATTGGTGCCTACCATTTTCCGATCGAGCTTAACCCTTCGCCTGAGATTTTTGGCGAGTGGGCGAATCCAGTTGTAATTTGGACCATCATTCTGTTGGTCTACTGTGCGATTGCTTCGGTTCTACCGGTTTGGTTGTTGCTCCAACCTCGTGACTATGTGAACAGCCATCAATTGTTTGTCGCACTTGGTTTACTCGTGGCCGGGTTGATGATCGCCAGCTTCACAGGCAAGGCAGATTTGATTGCGTCAACGCCAATGGTGAATCAAAACCTTCCCCTGCACACGCCTCCAATCTGGCCGTTCTTGTTTATTACGATCGCCTGTGGTGCGATCAGCGGGTTCCACTGTCTGGTAAGTAGTGGAACCAGCAGTAAACAGCTTTCATGTGAAACCGACGCACAAGCGATTGGCTATGGATCAATGTTGCTCGAAGGAGCATTGGCGGTGGTGGTTATTCTGGCCTGCTGTGCGGGTGTCGGGATGGGAAAATTTGAAAAGAACTCGCTTGTCCAAGCCAACGGAGTTCAGCGTATCGAATACCAACCCGTGATGGTGAACGACCGGCAAATCGTAAAACGTGAGGCCTGGCGATCGGCCTATCAATTAGACCAAGAGGGTAAGTCTTGGAATGATTTTAAGCTTCCTCAAAAAATCGGCGCGTTCATCGATGGCGGTGCGAATTTCCTCAGTGCCGTTGGCATCCCGCTGCGAATGGGAATTGGAATCATTGCTGTTCTGGTCGCCTGTTTTGCCGCGACGACACTTGATTCAGCGACGCGGTTACAGCGTTATGTCATTCAAGAATTGGGCGGGTCTCTGGGGATCAAGCCTCTAAAAAACATGTATATGGCGACGATCGTGGCGGTGACGCTTGGCGGTGCAATTGCGATGATCAAAGGCCCAACTGGGCCTGGATCCGGTGGTCTGCTGTTATGGCCTTTGTTCGGAGCGACCAATCAGTTACTGGCAGGTCTCGCGTTCATGGTCACGACTTTTTACCTTTGGCGACGGGGTAAACCGATTTGGTTTGTTGCCATCCCAATGTTGATCATGATCATTCTTCCAGCCTATGCACTTTGTTGGCTGTTGTTCAACTCTTCCACCGGCTGGCTATGGGCTGAAGGAAAAATGCTGATCAGCTCGATTGGAATTGTCACGCTCCTGATGCAACTTTGGATGGTGGTCGAAGCATTTTTGATGTGGCCCAAAGCCAAAGGTGTTCTTGAAGAGTCCTTGCCTCCGCTCAAACCTTCCAACGATCTTAACGCGTCCGGAGGACGATCATGCTAACTCGATTTCCCAATAGCTCGTCGTCATTTTTGTTGCTGTTTTCGATTGCCATCCTGCTAACGACGGGCTGCTATCTCGATTATCCAGAGCATGCCGGCTCGGCAGAAGTACAAGGGACCGTCACGATCGATAGTTTGCCGGTGGATCGAGCCAAAGTCGTGTTCATTCCGAATCGCACCGAGCGTCCTACTGCTCGTCTTATCCCAATCGCATACGGAATGACCGATGCAGCCGGGAAGTTCACTCTTCAAACAGCAGACGGTGAAAAAGAGATTGCCGCCTGCGACTACACCGTTTTGATTTCCAAGACGGAAATTGAGAGAGACGCAGAAGGCAATCTGCTTATGCCTTGGAACAAAAATTTACTGCCCGAGTCTGTCAAATCAAGCGCCCTGTTCCAGCACACCAACGAAGTCATTCCTGCTTTTTACAATCGCGAATCCGTTCTCAAGTTCACGGTTGTCCCTTCCCCCAAAATCCTTCGGCCTGAGTTTAAGTTGTCTTTCGTGGACCCACTGATCGCTCCGAAAGAAGACTGAAAGAGCGGCCGCAGCAAAAAGCAATCGGACGCTGTCTATTTTTTTGACAGGATGAACAGAATGAACATGATTGGCGCGCCATCCT
>CAZQQR010000327.1:4490-5946 GCA_964595515.1 uncultured Pirellulaceae bacterium | reverse complement strand
GAAGCCTTGAGTAAATCCGATCCGACATCTGCGGAATGGATCGTGACTTCATAATGGTCTTTCAACCACTCTTGGGACGAACGAAAAACACGACCATTGATAATTGGCATTGGGGTTGTGTTGGACGAGTACCGTTCGTTCGTCGTCAGTTGGCCCGTCTCATTATCGGTGGGAGTTGTCCAAGTCTTACCGCCGTCCTCGGACCGTCTAATGATGAAATCCGAGAAATGTTCTTTTAGTCCCATTACGTACAGTTGGTTTCCAACAACAAATGGCACGCTGCAAAACTGGCCGTCGAAGCTTGACTGTTTAATCCAGCTTTTACCGTTGTCTTTCGAGGCGTAACATTCAGTAGCAAAGTGTTTGTGTTTGTTGTTAAAAAATGAATGGCAAACGACGTAGACACCGTTAGGCAAAACGGTCAGCGTCGGATAAGCGATGAAAAAACCGGGCTTGGCCTTTGAACTCGTCAAAACAACACCCGGTGGATTTTCCTGCCCCATCGAAGGCAAGGGACAAACCAGCATCAGCAGCACACAGCCGAGCGCGCGCCAAAGACTGACCGGATCGTTGTTTGTGGTGGTATGGAACATTCGATTTTTTATTGAGCGTAGTCGAAGTCTCATTGTGAACCGGTTTGAAACGGGTCGCAATACCGTCGCCGACTTCGTTAAACGGAGTTGAGAACCCGATAACGGCAATTGGACACGTTTGGATTCTCAATGCTTGATGCGGTAGAATCAGGGCAAACGTTTACGCAATACCAGTAACCGCAACATCAGTAAGAAACTTAAATCCTGGAGTAACATGTTCGCTCGTGCGCTTTTAACCAACATTGGAATCGTAGCCATTTCATTAATGATTCCAATTCACGCCAACGGTGATGGACTGGAGTTAAAAGAGAACCAAGTCAAACGTACCAACATTTTGTACTTTTACGTTGACGACATGGGGTGGGGCTCGATCGGTCCCAATGGACAGGATCAGCGAAAACGAGACGGAAAGCCCTACGTTAGAACTCCGACGATCAACTTGCTCGCTCAGCAAGGTCTTAATTTTACTCGCGGATATGGCTGTTTCGTTTGTTCACCAGCGCGTTCTTCACAGCAAACTGGTTTTCATCAAGGCCACACATTCGCGGATCGCAACGACCCTGATAATGCCAAGAAGGCCATTCGAAAAGATGATGTTTCGATTGGTGACGCACTTTCAGCCGCCGGCTATGTGACGGGCTATTGGGGCAAGTGGGGATACGGCGGGTCAAAGGATATGAACCAACCAAAGATCGAAAATGTGCAGACGCTTCCGACGTCTCATGGCTATCAACACGTATTGGCGGAGCTTCACCACGTCAGAGCACATACGTTTTTTCAGCCGACGCTTTGGCATGCTCCGGCTAAACCCGGTATGCCAGGCGGACTTGAACTCGTTCCAAACTCGCTTGCAGAATTTAAGG
>CAZQQR010000327.1:0-4390 GCA_964595515.1 uncultured Pirellulaceae bacterium | reverse complement strand
CAAAAGAGTGGGCAGCGATGGTCACGAGAATTGATGGACATTTTGCGAACATTTTGGACGCGCTCAAAGACCCTAATAACGATGGAGACGAATCGGATTCAATCGTCGATAACACGTTGGTGATTTTTCAATCTGACAATGGAGGGCCATTTGGTAAAAGCAATAGTGAGCTTGATGCGAACGGCGGTTTGAAGGGTGTCAAAGGCAAGATCGATGAAGGCGGAATTCGTGTACCGCTTGTCATTCGATGGCCAGCTAAGATCAAACAGGATTCATTCTTGAAACCCGGCACCAGCACCAACAAAGTCGTCGACGTTACCGATCTCTTTCCGACCTTTTGCGAAATTGCAGGTGTCAAGCCTCCGACAGGGATCGATGGCGTTTCAATCGCTCCGATGTTGACGGGTGTTGGTATTCAAAAAGACCGCGAGTTTCTCATTCACGAAGCATCAAATGGAAAATCCATCATCCGTGGGAACCACAAGTTAGTTCGTCACAAAGAAGCTTTGACACTTTACGATTTGGAAACAGATCGTGGTGAAAAAGATAATATCGCGGCCAAACACCCAGAGCTTGTAAAAGAACTCGATGCTTTGATGCTGGGTGAAAGAGTAGAAGAGCCTCGCGGGTTTGCAAACACCTACCATCGCTGGACAGGCGACCACAAGGCTTCGACTGCGGTAGCCGCCAATTGGTCTGACTACGACTACAACAATGCCGGCATCAGCTACATGACCGACGATGGTCCGCCACAGGCGTCTTGGACCGCGATCATCCGAAATGAAAACCAAGCTCCTGAAATCGCCACGGTTGATTCAGACCTTGACCTGCTGAGCCTTGAGATCGGCGGAACGACAACAGGAACTCAATCGGTTTCGGTCCAAAAAGGCATCACTTTGTCCGCCAGAAACGAACTGCGAATCGACGCAGGAGGGAAACTTGGCCTGAATAACGGCACGGTGTCGTCGCTAAGGTGGCTAGAAATTTTTCCCGGTGGCCAACTGGAGGGGGCTGGAAAAATTGACGCGTCCATTTTCAACCATGGTGTCATTGTTTGTGGTAGCTCGCCGGGACGTTCAGCATTGAACGTCAGCAAGGATTTCCTTCAATCGAAATCAGGAACATTGGTATCAACGATCGCCGGCGGCCCAGCTCCTTTAGAGGTTAAAGGCACCGCGAGGCTCGATGGCGAACTCAAATTGAATTTTGGTAAAGGCTACAAACCTGTAAGCGGTGCGTCACACAAAATCATCAGCGCAAAGAACATTGAAGGGGCTTTTAGCAACAAAGACGGAATGGTTAAGCACGAGAATGCGACTTTTGTGATTGAATACGGCAAAGACTTCGTCTCTGTTAAACAAAAATAACTCCACATGCGAAACCAGAAAGCTTTAACCAGTAGACGAGTATCGAGGCGAAATTGAGACGAAAAATTCACTACGTTCGACTCGGCGATTCGGTTGCAGAATGCCAACGATTGGCTGAATCCGGGTACCAGCAAAACGGCAATTGGTCTTTGGGGCAAATTTGTAATCACTTGCGAGTTACCATCGACGCAAGTATCGACGGCTATCCGAAGTGGATGTCTCTTGCCAAACCTCTCAGGCCAATCTTACGTTGGATGTTCCTTTCGAAACTTCTCAAGGGAGCTTCGCCCAGCGGCGTGAGAACGGCAAAAGTCTTTCTGCCAGAGGAGGCCGAGTCTGACCAATTGGACCAATTGGAGGTCGCGGCCTTCGCAAAGTGCGTCAACCGCTTTTTAGATCATGAGGGACGACTGCACCCTCACCCGGGATTTGGTCACTTTTCAAAGTCAGATTTGGAGCATTTTCACGCCGCCCATGCTGCTCATCACTTAAGCTTTTTATCAGACAAGTAGCTGACCCAATTTCCCTCGACAACCGCAAAGAAGCTACAATTTCTCACAGTCAGGCCGTACTAAGTTAAAAATCACAGTGTTCATCGGTTGATCTCGTTGCTAGATACAGATAACAATAGTGTTCGAGATCACTCCAAACATTGACGAAGTCCATGCACCCAAGAAAAACAAAATTTCGAGAATGGCTGACGGCTCTTTGCCTGATTCTTTCCGTTTTTTCATTTTCGGGTTCAGAAGTTGAAATTGAGAATTGCAACGAGGCAAAAGCGGAAACAGTTATCAAGTTGCAAGAAGGCGAGCCGATTTTATCACGGCGAACCAAGAGAACCCCTCGCTCTTGGCTTCCTCAGCAGCGCATGATCTCACCGTTCTATTCGAAAACGCTCCACCAGTTGTCCAGCCGGTATTTTTCACCGAATTCTGAACGGGACAAAGTCAACGGATCCGGCAGTTATTTGCGCATTTAGCAGTGACTCGCGGAACATTTCTCGTTTTCAATTTTCGAATTGAGAATCTTCTAACGGCTTCGGCGCGACATCTTTTTCGCTTGGTCCAAGGCCCCAATTTTTGTAAAAACCATTCATTCAATTGCTGAAATTTACACAAGGATATCACAATGAAAATTGTTGAAGGATTTGAATCTTTTAAGAACGATGTTTACCCAACCATGCAGGCACGATTTGAAGAACTGGGATCGGGGCAATCGCCTGACACGTTGTTCATCACCTGCTCTGACTCTCGGATCGACCCGCACTTAATTACACAGTCAAAGCCAGGCGAATTATTCATCATCCGGAATGCAGGCAACATCGTACCCAAACCAGGTGCGGGTGAGCTTTCTGTCGAGGCTACCATTCAATACGCAGTTGACGTTTTGAAGGTCAAGCAAGTCGTTGTTTGCGGTCACTCACACTGTGGCGCCGTCACCGGATTGATGAATCTAGATTCTTTGGAAAGTCTCCCTGTCATTCGTGATTGGGTGAAGCGAAGTGAAGCTGTTTTGGATCGAGTCGGAGGCCCAGATCAAATCCCTCAGGCAATTGCTGAAAATGTAAAACTACAACTAGAGCACTTGGGTGAATATGAGTGCGTCAAAAACGCTGTCGATGCAGGAAACCTGAAGCTTCATGGCTGGGTCTACCATTTCGAAAGTGGACAGATTGACTTTTTGACGGGCGACTCAGAAGTCGTCGCTTGAACCGACTGTCAATTTTCGGCTGGATGATTCCAGTGTTCGCGACCGTAATTTAGAAGCAACATCAAGGTAAAAATATGAACAAGGCCGCCGAGTCAGACAGTCTTCCGCTCAAGAGTCCAAATCAAGGTGACCCGGGAATGTTCTCACATTTTCGGGAAGACTTTATGGCTTCGATTGTGGTTTTCCTTGTTGCGCTTCCCTTGTGTATCGGGATTGCGGTCGCGGTTGGCGTGAGTCCAGCTCGAGCTTTGTTAACAGGGATCATCGGCGGTTTAGTCGTCGGATTTTTTGCCGGTTCGCCTCTGCAGGTCAGTGGCCCAGCCGCGGGACTGTTTGTCATTGTGGCGGATTTGCTCTCAAAAGGGCGCGAGAGCTTCGTCGGCATGGCTGTTGAAGGAACAGCTACCGACGAAGGAGCAGTTGCACACTCATTGATGGTTCTCGGTACGGCAGTTTTTCTGGCCGGGATCATTCAGATCATTGCCGGCAGGCTGCGTTTGGGTCAGTGGTTTCGGGCCGTGTCCCCCGCTGTCATTAAAGGGATGTTGGCTGGAATCGGCGTGTTAATCATTGTCAGTCAGTTCCATGTGATGCTTGATCACGTCGCCCTGTGGCACGGCAAAGAGGCTCACGGTGGTCTCCAATATCTTGCGACCATCCCAGAAGCGATCATGAAGTGCTTTTCTTCTGATACCTCCGCCAACCATCATTTAGCTGCTCTGATTGGTCTGGTCACCATCTTCTGCGTTGTTGTTTGGCCAATGGTTGCCCCGAAGCAATTGAAAGTTTTGCCGGCGGCGCTGGTCGGAATCACGATCGCGACCGTTGTAGCCGCAGTGGGTGGTCTGGAAGTTCAGATGCTCGACGTTCCAGAGAATATGCTTGAGGAAACAACCCTTCCAACGAGCAGCACTTGGTTTCAATTGTTGTTTGACCCGATCGTGCTAACGGGAGCCTTGGTGATCGCTTTGGTTGCCAGCGCCGAAACTTTGTTGTGTGCTACCGCCGTGGACCAATTACATTCAGGCGTTAGGACGAATTACGACAAGGAATTAACGGCCCAAGGAGTAGGCAATGTGTTGTGCGGTTTGATTGGTGCACTTCCAATGACAGGGGTGATCGTTCGAAGTTCAGCCAACGTTAACTCTGGGGCCAAGACGCGACTTTCTTCAATCCTTCATGGTGCTTGGCTGGTAATTTTTGTCGCAGCATTACCATTCGTTTTGGCGTACATTCCACGAGCTGCTTTGGGGGCGTTGTTGGTTCACATTGGAATCAAATTGATCAACATCAAACAAATTGCAAAACTCTGG
>CAZQQR010000326.1:0-5979 GCA_964595515.1 uncultured Pirellulaceae bacterium | reverse complement strand
GTTGATTGCAGGCCCAAGTTTTTGGTTCGTCTCGTTTGCCTTTGCCTTGAAAATCTATAAATGCAAACGACCCAAACCGTTTGTTGTATTGGCCAAGAAATTCGAGATGTTCATCAACGCTGCCAATCGTTGCATCCATGCTGATTGAGACGGCGATATTGTTCTGATCCATGACACGGACGTACTGGACTAATTTTCCTCGGTCTCCGCGAATTCGAATCCCAAAATGGGAGTGAATATCAATCGCTTTGAATTTTGCTTTCTTGAGATCGGTTTTATCAACCTTGAGCGCCGAAATAGGATCAAACGTTCGAAGCGTTGGATCTTGCTGGGCAAGCGATCGTGAGCTTCCCATACAGACGAAAAGCAAAATTGCGAACGCGGCTGCAAAAGAGGTTTCCAAAGTTCTAGAAATTGGCTGGAGCATATTGATTACGATTGAGATTGATGGCGCTGGATTGCCACTCATCATATTCGATTGCCGTATTGATGTCGCTGCTTGAAGCTCCTTGAATAAGGCTTATGCGGCTGGACTAGCGGTCAAACTCTTCGAGCTGGGCTGCGAGCGAGCTTGTTCATGGCTGTGGGAAAGAAACGCGGAACCTGTTCAGTGCGTTGCCGTATTGGCGTCGCTGTCGCTCCTGATACGGCCTACCAGGTTTACGGAACGCAAATTTCACGGGCCTACGGTGTTCACGCTTATTAGGTTCACGCTCGGCCTTCATCGGAACAGCGAAATGGCTACTGGACGTTGCCGACCGGGGTTACCCCGTGGATCGTGCCGCGTGGGATCAAACCCGAGATGTCGATCGCTTGACTCAGCGTATGCACTCCAACGTTGCCGGCTTTGTCGGTGGCTTCCAATTTCAAGAAAATCCGCTCTGGTAGATTCGCCGCGGGCTTCCACACATACCGGCCTTCGTTACGCAGTCCTTCTTCAATCGGATTCCACGGGCCTTTGGGATTCGCCGCATAGAAAAGTGTCAGAGGACGAAGCGATAGAAAACCATCCGAGACGGAATAGTTGATCACCAACCGGCCTGCCTCACGATTGCGCCCATAGGGTACGGAAGTGATTCGGACGAGCGGCGCTGTCGTGTCGACCTGGATCCACATGTCCGCGTCGTCACCACTGGACGGCCCCTGCCCCGTCAGACCGTCTTTGGAGTGGACAACAATTCGAAAACCGTATTTGCGTTCCTCGTCAACTTCGACTGGAAATGGGCTCTCGTTGTCCGGGTCGCTGCCCCAAGCCTTCCAAGTTCTTCCTTCGTCTTGCGTCACCCACAAATCGACTTTGGCGACTCCCGAAGGATCAATCGAATCGATTCCGTAGTTCAACCGAAGACGTTTGCTACCAATGATCTGCACGGGAGCACGGCTTGGTCGGGCGTTGGTCCCAACAGTTGAACGCGAGTTTGATGGCCTATTGGGCTGCGACAAATTTGCGTCGGGACCACGTTCGATTCGACCTTCGACGGATTGACCGAAGCCAGTAGCGTCGTTTGTTCGGCGATAGCCAGATTGTTGATACTGAGAAGAAGACCTGTTCGTATTGGAATCACTTGCTCCGTCAGGATAAGTCCACTGCCCTGCCCCGGCTTGAGATCCCGGGCTGGGTTTCTGCTGAACCATTTGCATTTGCCCTGATGGAATGTCTCGCGGAATCGCATCCAAGTTGTTGTCCAAGTTTCTTTGCACTCCCGGAGACGAGGGTGCAAACACCATTTGTGGCGGATTTGGGTTTGGATTGGAATTAAGTCCTCGGTATTGGTTGTTTGGCCCTTGGGTCGATGACTGCCCGACGACTTGATCACCTTCAAAACTCATGGACGAAGGGTTGGGCGGAACGTTGGTCACCGGTTGGCGAGGTTGATTGGCGTCAGCAGGCGCGAGATTCGGCGACGGTCTGCGTGTCGTGGCAAAACTTGATTGGTTTTTCGGAACCCAATTCTTGGTTTCACTTGGCCACTCGATATTCTGAGACGCGCCACCCAATTGACTCGCAAGATTTGGGGCGAGATTTGCAAGATTCGGTTCGAAGGAATTTACTCTTGGAATGGGCGGACCGAAATCTTGGCTGGCTGGCGGATAAGATTGCTGAGAACCATACGACTCGATCACACCGGGAGTTTTCTGTTGGGCAAACCGCTCAGTCTTTGGTTGAATCGTACACACACCGTCTTTGCAAACGACGTTAGGAGGCAGCGAAGCCGTTTTATTAGGAGGACTAGTTTGGCTGGAAGGACCTGTTGGCGGCGGAACACTAGGAGCTGGAATCGATTCTGGTTGAACCCAAGGGTTCTTGATGGGTTGATTCGGGTTAGGGGCATCGGTCACGCGAGCGGTTGATTGGTTTCGCATTCGCCAAGCGGCAGGTGCGACATTGAGTTGCCGGTACAACTGGGTCGAGTTACCGCTTAAATCAGAAATCTGAATCGCAACATTGAGCCGGTCAGATGATGTCTCAGGCCACCAACCAATTTGATCGGAATAGATTCCATTTCTCGCGGTCCCGCTTAGCTGAACTGGGACAGCCGTCCAATCAGCCGTTGGTGTTCCACCTGACATTGGTTGATAAAAAATTTGCAACGATTCTGGTGTCAGGTTTTTGTCCTTGGCGGTCCATCGGCAAACAACACGTCCAGAGGGATCGGACTCAACGCGAAAATCAAGTTCCGGTTTGACTGTGTCAACAATGATTTTTAAATCTGCCGTGGGATCGCCATCGGGAACTAGTTTTCGATCTCGGTTCAACGTTTTGATTGCAAACCAGTATTCACCATCGCCGTCTGCTTCAAACGGAAACTCTTCTCGCTCAGTTGTCTGGCGGCCATAAAACTTCCAATTCAGCCCCTCGTCACGCGATACATACAACTGCACTTCGATAAATGAATCACCCCAGTTGCTGAGCTGAAACGGAATGCCAAAACCCTTCAAACGAGTCGCGACCGTTTTAGTCGTGGAGGATTCTCGATCAAAGATTCGATTTGATTGCGGCGTCGGCTGAAACGTGGTTGCCGGATCCTGATTGGGAAGCGGATTAAGACTTTGGGCTACACGAACAGGAAAATAGAACTGCGAGCGCACTCGGGTTGGATTCGATTGACGGTACATCCGTGCTGCATTTTGCACGCTGTCTTTTACCGGAGCCTGGATTGACTGCCCCTGAACAAGTCGATTGCTTCCCAGCAGCAATCCGACCAGTAGTGCGATTCGTACGTAAACTTCCACGTCGTTCCCCGATTCCATTGGTTGAATCTAAAACAGGATTCAATCAAATGTGATGGCTCGTTCGCCGCGCAAAATGGACGGCGAAACTTGGTGTCCTCTTCTAATGAATCGGAACAATCGGCCAACGATGCCAGAACGGTGTGGGTGGTGCCGATCAATCGCCGGAGGCGATCCACGACTTTATTGACGATTTTTCACCTGCCGTTTGATTTGTGGATTTTGCCAAAGTTACGCCGAACCAAATCAATTTGCTGGCCGTAACACCGTTAAATCAAACGTTGGCTGATTGAAAATGATCAAGACGGGAAAAAAATACACGCTAAAAAATTGGGCGAGATATTGAACTAAACCTATGAACACTTAATTCGTATAATTAAGCCTCGTCAGGTCATCGGTTGACTGGCGAGCAGTTTTAAAAGCGATTCATAGTTAGTTGATGCCCTCCCCAAATGGAACAAATTAGACAGTTGTGGACAGACGCGATGTCGAATCCGTATGCATCGCGGATCGTTGCAATCGCCGGGCTCATCATCCTTTGTTTTACGGCCTACTACTTTGTAATGCTGTTTCGCGACATGGCGACCGGAGGTAGGCCGTCTGAACCAACAGATTACATTTCAGATTTTCGTCGTTTGAGGGACGAAGGCAAACTGGATGATGAAGAGTTTAAACGCTTAACTGGCTCAGCCACGGAAGAACCCGACTTTAAGGAATCAACCGATCAGTCGAACACTGAGACTTAGTCGTTCATTTGAATATAGATATCCCGCACTGCTGGAAAGCCTTAACTCCGGTTGAGCGGCATCTGCCTCTTTTCCGAGAGGAACTGAAAACGACGAACGATTGAAGCACAATGACTGGGAAAGATAAAACAAACAGCTGTCAGCTACTTAAGAATTGATAGCACATTTGCTGAAGAACATAGAGTTCGAAGTTCGCGGGCAAGGAAGCACCGTTGCGAGCTGGAAGCGTATCCAGCATGCAATGTTCGAACGTCAACTGGGAAACGGTTGTACAAAGAACCTTTGAGGAGTGGAAATGCCCGCAGGTAACGATTCGGGAGGCCGCCACACAACTGGTGGTACTTCAAAAAAGAACGCGCACTGTTCGTTCTGTCGGAAAAACTATCGTGACGTTGGACCTTTGGTTGAAGGACCCGGAGATGTTTACATCTGCGGGGACTGCATAGAATTATGCCAGTCGATCCTTGAACAGGAACAACGTCGTCGAGGTCCGGCGAAACAATTATTCAACAAGATTCTGACACCGCGCGAAATCGTTGCGAAGATGGACGACTACGTCATCGGACAACCATCAGCCAAGAAAGTGTTGGCGGTCGCAGTCCACAACCATTACAAGCGTTTGTCGCTTGGGTGGGAAGGGAACGATGTCGAGGTAGAGAAATCCAACATCATGCTTGTCGGACCAACTGGGTCAGGCAAAACGTTGTTGGCACGTACTCTAGCTCGAACATTGAACGTTCCGTTTGCGATCGGAGATGCTACAACGCTAACCGAAGCTGGTTATGTCGGAGAAGACGTAGAGAACTTGCTGTTGAAGCTGCTTCATGCGGCGGATTTTGATGTCGAAGCTGCTCAACGTGGGGTGATCTATATCGACGAGATCGATAAGATTGGCAAAACGAGCAACAACGTCTCAATTACCCGCGACGTATCTGGAGAAGGCGTTCAACAGGCCCTTCTAAAAATGTTAGAAGGCACCGTTGCCAACGTTCCACCGCAAGGTGGACGGAAACACCCAGAGCAACAGTACATTCAGATCGACACCAGTGAGATTCTGTTTATCTGTGGTGGTACCTTTGTTGGCATCGACGACATCATTCGAAAGCGTTTGGGTGAACGAACGATTGGATTTGGGTCAGGTGCAAGTTTCCAAGAGGAAGCTGAAATGGCTGAGATCCTGCCGCAGGTCATTAGTGACGACATTCTCGAGTACGGGCTGATCCCGGAATTGGTTGGTCGACTACCAGTGACAACGGCACTTGCTCCACTAGGAGAAGAGGGACTGATTCGTGTTCTCACAGAACCGAAAAATGCACTTGTGCGACAGTTCCAATCACTTTTCCAAATGGAGGATTGCGATCTGAAGTTCACCGATGAAGCACTGAAGAAGATGGCACGGAAAGCGATGGAAAAAGGCACCGGTGCACGAGGCCTTCGCTCGATTCTCGAACAAGTCATGCTTGATATCATGTATGACTTACCTGAACAGCCGAAAGGCACGAAGATCGTGATCGACGAAAAAATCGTAAACCAGGGCATGGATCCTACTTCGTTTTCAATGCCGGAAAGCAAGAGTGCGTAAGTGCAATTGCGTGAGTTCAAATGCTCATGCAGGTGCTTAAGTGTTCAAGCTAAGTAACTGAGATGCAACATGATTCACTTCCGAGTGGCCTCATCAGATGCTTCAAACAGTCGCTTTTGAATTTAAGTAGTTCAAGTAGATCGGACAGTTGAAAAACGGAAATTGATGGCTTAAAGAACCATTGACAGACGAATTTAAACCAAGCCGATTGAAACGCAGTGCTAAGACATCCGTGTGATGGATTAGCGGAGAGAGACCGAAAGCAGAAAGAGCTGACCAATGTTCAAAATGAATGTTGCGTGAAACTTGCTGAAGCAATTCAGCCTTGTCGTCCCAGCCGACGTGAGTTTTTAGCTTTTTCAAAAACGCCGATTAGAAATCCCTGTCGATTAAAAACCGACAGGGATTTTTTTGCGCGCC
>CAZQQR010000325.1:0-5982 GCA_964595515.1 uncultured Pirellulaceae bacterium | reverse complement strand
TGCTCTACGATTGCAATGAGGCTCTGCGGTTGCAACCTCTGTGATCTAAGAGGTCGTCCGTGAAAGACATCGTCGTGCTGGAGGAGTAGGTCATGCTTTGCATGACGCGAAAAGCACGTCAAGCTGTGCATGACGCGAAAAGTAGGTCATGCTGTGCATGACGAGCACGAACGGAACAAACAAAGCAGCCCATTCAATAGTTGGTTATTTTTCGATTCTGCCCTCGTTGGCAAACGAAAAGGACTTGGGTCGTAAATCGTGAACCTTGGTCAACACAAACCTGTTCGTATCAACCTTGATTGCAAAATTCTGTTCGTCAAACCTTGTTCGCTGAAACCGCGTCGTAAGAATGGCTTGACCGATAACAATTGCTTTCGTCAGGCACAGCCTGACCTACGAGTTGGTGATCTACGAGTTGGTAACCTACGAGTTCGTGGCCTATAAACTGGTGACCGACCAATTGGTGCCTCGCAAATTACTGCTACGTTTGGAGATCGACCAAGCGGCCGCGGACGATTTTCTCTAAGCAATCAACGACTTCTTCGAGCGATTGCTGATCTGTGTTGACCTCGACCGCATCTTCGGCCTTTTGAAGTTTGCCCACTTTGCGGGTCAGATCCTGCTCATCACGAACGTCTTGCTCTCGGACGATTTGATCGAAATCGACATACTGCCCCGACGACTGCATCTGCTCGACACGCCTGAGCGCCCGCGAATTGGACGAAGCAGTCAAATAGATTTTGCAAAAAGCATTCGGAAACGCGACCGTTCCTTGATCACGACCCTCGCAAACGAAATCACCTGTGGCAGCAATTCGCCGTTGCAGATCCACCAAATGAGCTCGCACCTGTGGTGCATCCGCAACAAAAACAACGTTTCGAGTGACGTTGCGTTCACGGATTTCTTTGGTGACATCTTGAGTGCCGATTAGTACTCGTTCATCTTCGAAATCAAGCTGAATCTCTTTGGCGACAACCACCAAAGCGTCTTGATCCGACAAATCAAACCCTCGCTGCATCGCACTCCAAGTCACGGCACGATACATCGCGCCAGTGTCGAGAAAGTCAAACCCTAGCCGCTGAGCCAGCAACCGAGTGACTGAGCTTTTTCCGGCTCCGGCCGGCCCGTCAATCGTAACTATCATGTCTTCCAATGTAGCTTGATTTGAAAATATTCGAACCGTGAAAAATCAATTTCCACTTTTGCAGACTCCTCTGGCGACACCTCAATCGACTGAAGAAAATCGCCGTTGAAATTGGTCCGCATTGCCGATTCAATTTGCTGAGGACACGACAATGTCAATTTCCCGCTTCTGCCTTCGGTTTCTCGTAATCGAATCATTACGCCTGTCCAACTCGATTCTCGCTGGCCATTTTCACCGCCAATCAATGGCTCCCAATGAGTAGCCACGATGTTTTTGCAATTAAAATGAAACGTCCAGTTACTGGTCGCAGCGCGATTGCTGGTTGCGCCGTGATTCATTTGAATGGCAGGAGTTAGTCGACCGATCGCGGAACGCATCGGATACGGGACATCGACGCCCAATCCGATTTTGAATTTGCGAGCCTGTTCGTGCCCAACCACAAGTAGACTATCCAACATTCGCCGATTGGACCGTCGATGATACGGCAGTCCACCCGTAAACACGGTTAGCCGATGATCTCCCTGGTTAAGCTCGATGAAATTGGTCGCCTCGATCCACTCCGCCGCGATCTCGTTTTTTGATTCATTGCTATTGGCAATCAATCGCGAGGTTTCATCCTTCCAAGCGAACCGGGAACAAATGTAGTGGTTCCGAGATTGCGACAGTTCAATCTTTGGATCAAGTTCAACGGTAAGTTCGGCTACGCGCATTCCTCGAACAACCCGAACAGTTTGAACGAACCCCGAAACAATCGTCTCTCCATCCAATAGATGGCCTTTAGAAACGATTTGCCCACTCAGTCTCGAATCGGAAACCGATTGAATATCGGTTGCCACCATTTGGGTGTAACGAGCTTTTGTAAGTGGTTGTTTTCGCGAGTCTTTCTCGCCTGGAATTCGCATTGCGACTTTTTGACCACACAAATTCACGCGTTTGCCATAAGTCATTATTGCGCGAATGCCGCCGGTTGATTCGTCGACTTCGAGTTCAAAGAACTCATTCCGCAATATTCGTCCTTCGCTCGTCGGTGGGTCCTTTCGAAAAACATCCGAGCCCGCGTTGGCATCCGAAATCAATTTTGGCGAAAATTCGACAACTCCCATGGGTGGAAGCTCCAATACCCACTGAGATCCATTGCTGTTTTGGTCAGCCAAGACAATGGGAATCTGATTCTTAACCGCAACCGCTGATCCGGAACCGGAACCGGACTGAATTTCAATGCGTCGTTTGAAGGAAGTCGTATTGATCAACTTTTGCGAGCCTGGCACGACGTCCGATTTGGCCTTGGCATTCGATTTTGAATCGTCACCACCACTCCAGCTACGCTCCATTTCATCTTTTAACTCCAGCAGTCGTTGATCGATCGACACATCAATTTCGGTGGCGTTTACAGCAACCTCAACATCCGTTTGGAGCGACGCCAAACGATCTTGAAAATTCTGAATCGTGTTTGATTCAAGGCTTGAACGCGAGCAAGCTTGCACCAATAGACTTCGGAGAGACGACAACGCGTAAAAGCGTTCCCAATATTTCGTAAAACGAGAAACTGGGTTTGGAGTTTGCTTTTCAATCGCTTGTTTCAAATACGGCGTACGATATTCATCTGCAACAAACGTATCGCCATAGCCAGGATCGTAGACCTGTTCAAAATACGATTCGAACCCAACGAACCCACCAAACAACGGACCGTATCCCGCGATCCGTTTTAGGTCCTCGAACGATTGACACACTTTGCTGGGCCAATGCGCAAACATCACCGACGCCACGTGGGCAGAATCAATCGCTTCGCCGATCGCAACGCCCAGCCCTAGAAACGCTCCTGAGTCGTCCGCGTTTAGGGGAACTTCTCCGAACGCCAACAAAGATCGTTCGTCATCACCCGTCCAACGAATGTTGCAGCCGGAGCTTTTGGGAAACATTCCGTCGTCCAAAGTGGCGTGGACTGCTCCGACAAAATCCAGCTGATCCAAGGTCCCCGGGGTCGTTGGCGTTAGCCCGTAAGTCCGTCGCATGAACACATTGGGCTGAGCCCCAAAGTGCGACTGGATTGTGGACTGTCCAAGCCGAATCTGATTCAACAACGATTCCGACGACAAGAGCGAAGTCGGAATCTCCGAGTACATCCCACCGACGAGTGTGATTGTTTCCTCTTGAACCAAAGATTTTAACCGTGCCGCAATCTCGGGATGTTTTTTTACCAGTCGGTTTGCATCCTGACCGCTCATCAAAATGTTCTGAGTGTGAGTTTCTTCCAGTTGACGTTCAAATGATTTTCCCAACGTCGTGGGCGCTGTAAGCACCACATCGATCAATTCAGGTTCGACGGGGTAGTACCCGTTTTTTTCCTCCAGCAAGAGATCGAAACATCGCATCAACAGCTCTTTGGCTTTTTGACTATCGCCATCGGTAGCGGCGGCAGCGGCGGCCAAAGTGACTTCCTCAAAACGAGCTTCGTCAAGATTGCTGGAGTAGCGTAGCTGACGTGTCATGATTTGGGTTTGAAGAAACGCATACCCGAGTGCGTGGAAATCTTGTGCGATTTCAGGATCGACTTTTTCGTTGGCTAGTTTAACCGCTGGTATCTGATTGGCGGCAACTTCAACAATTGAACTGCGATCAGAATTCTCTCGAACGACGATAGATTGATGGGATTCGAACTTCCCGATCAACTCGCGATCAAAAGAATTTTCCGCGACCGATGGGACTACAACCAGCGCACACTCGTCTTGCTCCAATTCAAACCGAAATTCCGATTCATCAGCACGATGCCAATCGGGTTTTCGACTGCATGCGGAAATCAGAGCGGGATGCCAAAGCGACGTCCAATTCGCGAGTAAGTTCGTCGCTTGATCACCCTGGTGATGGGTCGGAAAATCTTCCAGTGAATGGCACGGAAGAATGACGAATAGTCGAGACAATTTTTGCATGGGTAAGCGATTCATCGGTGGCGTGGAGGATACCAGTTTCCGATCGAATCAGAAGTGATTCAGGTTCAAAAAACGTTGCCGATGATCAAGCAAGGGCTTTCAACGAGCATAGCTACTTTAATTGCACCAAGCGGAACAATTAGTACGCGTCTTGTGGCTTACGCAACGTTGACGAATGTGTATTTCTATTTGATCGCGACGAACAACCTTGAGCGGCCGAATCCTCGGCTTTTTCAAAGGAAATTTGACAAATCGGATAGGGATCGGGTAATATTTGGTGACTGGTGTGGGGTTTCAGGACAGTTAACGTCCTCTTCTTTTAAAAAAACTACTTCCCAAGTACTGAACTCACCCAAAACAAACTTAACGGAACCAGCCATTCCAACATATAATTGGAAATGAACCGTAATTTGATTTGAGGTAGCCGCGAAGCCGGATGTGACGCGAGACAATCTCCGAGTTCTTTATTAGAAATTTCAAGACGAAATAGGCTTTATTAGTATGGCAAAGCAAAATGCCGTTTGGGGCATCGACATCGGACAGTGCGCGCTCAAAGCGCTTCGTTGTACCCTCGATGCTGACGGAGAGACTGTTGTTGCGGACAAATTCGACTTTATCGAATACCCAAAAATCCTGAGTCATCCGGAGGCCGATCCGGAAGAGCTTGTCCGAGAAGCCTTAGAGCAATTCCTTTCCCGAAACGAAGTGCTTGGAGACAAAGTCGCTATCTGCGTTTCCGGTCAGGCTGGGCTTTCGAGATTCTTCAAGCCGCCACCGGTCGATGCGAAAACTCTGCCAGATATCGTCAAGTACGAAGTCAAACAACAAATCCCGTTTCCTATCGAAGATGTGATCTGGGATTGGCAACAGTTGGGTGGAACGATTGTTGATGGTCGTGCCGTTGATGCCGAAGTCGGTTTATTTGCGATGAAGCGTGAAGCCGTATTCCGGGCGCTTCGTCCGTTCGATGACGCCGGTGTCGAGGTTGACTTTGTTCAGCTGTCGCCACTTTCGATCTTCAACGTGGTTTGCCATGACCGTATTGAGAACATTCCTGATCCAGAAGAATTCGATCCGGAGAATCCACCTGAGTCGGTTGTTGTCATGTCGATGGGCACGGACACGACAGACTTGATCGTGACCAATGGAATCAAGCTTTGGTTGCGAAACATTCCAATCGGCGGTAATCACTTTACCAAACAGCTTTCTCGTGAGATGAAGCTTACTCAAGCGAAAGCCGAGCACGTGAAACGAAACGCTCGAGTCTCTGAAAATCCAAAAGCGATCTTCAAGGCGATGCGACCTGTGTTTGGTGATTTGGTCAATGAAGTTCAACGATCACTGACGTTTTTCCAAAGCATGGAAAAATCTGCTGAGCTTTCTGAAATCGTTTTACTTGGAAACGCAGCGAAGCTTCCTGGTTTGCGACAGTTTTTGAACAAGCAATTGGAAATTGATATCGCCAAGGTATCGGAGTTCAATAAATTGTCCGGCGGCGAGGTTGTGGATCAGCCAACGTTTACCAATAACGTTTTGTCATACGCTTCCTGCTACGGGCTTTGTCTTCAGGGTTTGAAGAAAGGTCAGATCAAAACCAATTTGCTTCCTCGAGAAATCAAAGTCGAACGAATCATTCGGGCGAAAAAGCCTTGGATCTTGTTCGCCGTGAGCGCAATCGCACTTGGGTTGCTGGGCGGATATTTCTTTAAGGCGAACGCTTGGTGGAAAGTCAACAAAGATTACAAGGATGTTGCTGGCGTCAGCTGGGATTCATCTATCAAGAAAGTTGGCACCAAAGATTCAAAGAGCAAGGGCTTCATCACGACGGACACGGAGTTAAAGGCGAAACTTGAGCAGTTCAATGTTATAGCCAAAGAACTCAAATCAGCCTCGGTTCAAAAGGCGGCTTGG
>CAZQQR010000324.1:0-5987 GCA_964595515.1 uncultured Pirellulaceae bacterium | reverse complement strand
AGAATCCCTTCGGGATAGGATTGCTGTTCCTTACGGCTAAGAGTTTTGACTCTGAGACATTTAGCGCAGAACGGTTGCTGCAATTTCAAAGGTCGTGTTTGACCGGGCTATCCCATGAGCCACTAGGACATCTCGTCTTCGCCCGCTTCTTTCTTTTCAACCGTACTTCCAGCAGAAATTTCAGGCTCTCCGTTGACGATCTTTTCGCGTCCAATGAATTTTTCGACCGCAACAACGATTTCATCCATCCGATCACGTTCAAACTTTAGATCATCCAGAACAAACGTGCTCAGGCCCTCTTCGTTTTCAAAGTGAACAACGCCGATCCCCTTTTTGTCCCATTTGCGTTTATCAAACTTGGTGACGTCGTCGAGCTTGAACCCTTTGCCCCAACTTGAGGTAATCTCTTCTCCCGACAGCTCCACCCATGTTCCTTTGTTTTTCAGGTACCAGAGGATACATGGAGCACCAACACCTAATCCGATCGCAAGGAAAACCCATTGCCAGATGATCTTACTTTCGATCGCTTCGACCGACTCATCCTTCTTGGGCCGTTTCGGATTCCAGCCTTTTTCAGCCGAAAGCTCTCGCCATTTTGGACCCCATTCGGGCTCTGGATATTTTTCCTTGATCTCTTTCCAAGCTTTTGAGCGAGGAATCTTTCCTGGATAATTGATCAAACCGTCGTATAGGCTCCAAGCCGCGAAAGCGAGACACAGTGCTCCGATGGCAAGGTACTTGAGGAGGAAGTTATTCTCTGTGTTGGCTCGAATGTTCATTATTGGCTAAGAAAAAATATCGTTGGAAGAATGGCTTGGTAGATGGAGGCCGTAACTAATTGGTGCCCCTGATTTGGTGCCCGCAACGGCTTCAATCAGGTCTGCCCAATCAACTAGTTTAGTCGGCGTTGACCAGTTCATAAATCAACGTTGCTTGGAATACCAAAAACACGTTTGTCAAGCCAGATAAAAGGGCTTCTACCGCTTCATCGTTTTGCATTTTGTCAAAGTGAATAGGCTTGGGTCGCCGTTGTGAACAAAAATCTCAATTTGTCCGACAGAATCGAGAGAAAAACAGTTTTATTTATCATCTCGACTAAGCAAAACCACCACGACACGTTATTATATAGGTTGTTGAAAGTAGTACGTCATACAAGGGACCCCATGGCAAACACCCCAATTACCCGAGAACAGTGGGAACGAGAAAGCGAACGGCTTTGTCCGAGTCCTCAAGCGTTCAACGCCTACGTTGACCTCGAACAATTCATTGTCGAGAACACAGACTTAACCTGCACTTATGAGATGGTTCCGCGTGGTAAATCAGACTACGCAACATTCCATGCAACTGCAGGTCCAAATTGCAGCGTCATCCAAGTCTACAAAGGACAATGCCAATTGATGTGGCGTTGGAAACCCAAAATTTCCGGCGCGACAGAAGAAGAGCGTGAGCAAGTAGATGCGAGCTACGAAGAATTTCGTGCAACGCTCAATGGTAAAGAAGGCAAAGGCTGGGAAACAGTCAAAGTACTTCGACTTGGCGAAGAGAACGTTCATGAGGCTGTAAAGATTGTTGCTGACAAGTTGACCGCAATTCTTTGCAAACCCGAAGCCACCTAAAGCGGTGAGTATGAAACCGTTTTGCGAAAAATATTAATGGCACTCAGCGTCGCGCCCGCGACGCTTTTTTCTTGCAGCAACAGGATGTTTTATGCGCATCGACGAAATTCCAATCGGATATAACCCTCCAGAAGACATCAACGTCATCATTGAGGTTCCCGTTGGCGGTCAACCGATCAAGTACGAACTTGACAAGAAATCAGGAACACTTTTCGTCGACCGATTTCTCTACACTCCAATGGTCTATCCTGGTAACTACGGGTTTGTGCCACACACTTTGTCATTGGACGGCGACCCAATTGATGTCCTCGTTTGCAACACACGAGCGATTGTGCCAGGCGCGGTGATGAATTGCCGCCCGGTAGGTGTTCTGGTAATGCAAGACGACGCTGGTCCCGATGAAAAAATCATTGCCGTACCGACGTCGAGATTGACTCGGCGTTACGAAAAAATTCAGCGATATTCAGACTTGCCTGAAATCACCATCCAACAAATTGAACACTTTTTCCAACACTACAAAGATCTCGAGCCTAATAAATGGGTCAAAATTCGTCGGGTAGAAGAAGTCGATGTTGCCAAACGGATGATCAACGAAGCCATTGAACGTGGTAAAACGGAAGTAGATTAAACGAACGCATTCGGTCTGACTTCTTGCTGGAGTAGCAATTTTGATCAAAGTTCAGAACTACCAAAAGGTTTACGATAAAACGATCGCCGTCAAATCGCTTTCGTTCGAATTGCAACCAGGAACAGTTCTCGGGCTAGTTGGTCCCAATGGCGCGGGCAAAACCACGACGATGCGAGCGATCGCTGGAATTATCAAACCAACCAACGGAAACATCGAAGTCTGCGGCTTTGACGTTGTTAAAAGTTCCAAGCTTGCCAAACAGCAAGTCGCCTTCATCCCCGATGATCCCCGCCTGTTTGAAACATTGACCGTTTGGGAGCACCTGAAATTTACGGCGGCGGCCTATCAGATCAAAGACTATGAAGCAGATGCTGATGACCTGCTCGAAACATTTGAACTGGTTGAGAAAAAGGACGAATTGGCGAACGCGCTTTCGAGAGGGATGAGGCAAAAAGTAGCAATATGCTGCGCTTATCTGCAACAGCCCAAACTTATCATGTTCGATGAACCGCACACGGGACTGGATCCACTTGCCATTCGTCGAATGAAGTCAACGGTTTTAGAATGGGCCAAACGGGGCGCGGTTGTCATCGTTAGCTCTCATTTACTTTCGCTCATCGAGGACCTTTGCTCGCATCTGCTGATTCTTTCCAAAGGCGAAAGCGTTTTTTGCGGCACGCTTGATGAACTTCGAAGCCAGTATCCGGAACTCGATTCTGGGACTCCCCTCGAGGAAATATTCTTCAAGGCAACCCAAGCCAAATTTGAAGTACTGGATTCGGAAGCGCCGGATTCGACGGCGACCGATCTTCAAGGTGGAGCGGAGGCACCAAAGTAGTGCAAGCTCTCTGGCTACTTTTTCGAATGCGGTCTGCCGCTGCTATTCGGCGGCATTGGAGACAATGCAAAACGATCGAAGGCTTCATTAAGACACTCTTCACTTTTGCGTTCTTGTCGATGCTCTGTGTACCAACACTCGTTGGGTTCCTGCAATCAGATGGGCCGATTCCGCCAGAGTACATTGATAAAACGAGGGCGGTTGTTTCGAATTTGTTGCCGTGTTTTATTGGTGTGATGTTTTATTTTACTTTGGTGACACCCAAGTCATCTGAGACTTTGGAATTTAGCCAGCCGGAGATTGACTTTCTGTTTTCAGGGCCATTCTCGAGAAAAGAGCTGTTGGCCTATCGCCTTTTGGGGGTGTTTACCTCGTCGGTACTTTACTCATTTGGAATTTGCGTTTTTTTGGGAAGCGTTTTTTTCTTTCTAGGCGGCTCTGTGTTTTGGAATTTTGTCCGTGGATTTCTGGCGGCCTATTTTGTACTGATATCGATTCGATTAGCTTTCATTATTTCAAGCCTAATTAAGGATACGATCGCACAGAAACTGTATTCGCCCTTTCGAAAGATTGGAGCTGCGGTCACGGCGGTCGTCGGGCTAATTGTATTTTTTAGAGTTCGAAAGAACCTCGATCTTGAGATTTTCAAAGACCACGAAAGGTTGTGGGAGCTCTTCCAGTCAATTTTCCAAATTGGTGCTGTTCAGGTCGCGATTTCGCCTTTCAGAATATTCTCTAACCTGATCGTCGCACAGTCAGTGCCGTCTGCACTGTTATGGATTGTGCTTTGCGCAAGTTTCTGCGCGTTGCTGGTTTTTATGATTTTCAAAACCGATAGTAACTTTGTTGAAGGTTCGCTTTACTACAGCCAAAAGAAAATGGAGTTGCTAAAGCAAACGGCGTCAGTAGAAACATCGTTCCTGAAACAGGGCTACGTCCGATCACTACCGATGTTGCCGTTCATGAATGGCATCGGACCGATCGCTTGGCGTCAGCTTCAAACATTTTATCGTTCAAAGACTCTAATCATTGTCGGCGTCGGGATGTATTTCATATTTATACTACCGTTGCTCAGTTCGGAAAGCCCAAGAAATGAGCCGTTTACATTTCGATTTAGCACGGTGATGTCTTCACTCGGAATGTTCACTTTTTTGGGAGCAACCATAATCCCAATGGGGTTCCAAACTGACATCGACCGAATGGACATTTTCAAAAGCCTTCCCTTTAGCTCTTTGCAGATTACGGCCGGGCAGTTGCTCGGGCCAACCGTGGCGCTTGGCGGGTATCAACTGGCCACCATTGTCGTGTTTAGTTTTTCAGCGCTGGAGTATTGGCCATATTGGCTGGCGGCAGCCGCCTATGCGCCGCTTTACTCAATCTTGTTATTGTGCATCCTCAATTCGCTGGCATTAATCTATCCCTCAAAAAGACGAGAAGTCGGAGCAACGTCCGATTTGGACAGTATTGGCCAGATCCTGATTTATGTTTTTTTGGTCGGTGTCGTCTCCGCAACGCTATTCATTGTTCTTGGCGGGATCGGGGTTGGAGTTTGGTTCGCCACAAAAAGCGAATTGGCGACTTATACAATATGCTGGTTTGTTCTGATCGCGTTTTGCATCGGTGGCGTTTGGATTACCAGCCGATTCTTCGACAGATTCGACGTTAGCAAACACGGGCTATAACAACGGCACAGACCGTCGTTTGCTGTTTGTTCGGCTCAAACTTCGGACAAAGTTGAAACTAGCAAACCGAAACGCGGGTGTGACAAACGTAACAGGCTAACTCGATTCAATTTCAAAACCTCACTTATCAAACACCCACTTGACCAAACTAGCAGGCTGACGATGAACCAATTTCTGCCAAGATTTATTGTGCTTCCAATCTCTTTTGTAGCCGTGTCGATTATTTGTTGTTTCAGTGCTGTGGCTCAAGAATCAATTGCGTGGAAAAAGCATGTGATTGTTGACAACGCCAAGTCTTCAATCAACTCGGCTCAAGCAAGTGATTTTGATGGCGACGGACACATCGACGTCATCGCTTCGTATCGCAAAGCCGTTTACATTCTTAAAGGCCCCGATTGGAAACCGATCAAAGTCTACGATTTTGTGCCCGGATTGGCCCGAAACAAACCGGGAGCAGCCTGTATACATAGCTGCCTGATGGATGTTGACGATGACGGCGACCAAGACTTCATCGGTTCCAATCAGACTTTGTTTTGGTTGGAATGTCCGGATACACCATTGGAAGGTAAGGCTTGGAAATATCGGACAATCGACGATCAAATTCTTGGTTCACATTGTGTGCTTGTCGGTGATGTAAACGTAGATGGAAAACTAGACTTGATCGCCAACTCGTTTCGCGATTCTACGAAAACGAAATTCCCGGAATCGATCGTTTGGCTTGAGCGCCCTGCTGATGTCAAATCGGCAAAAGAATGGATCCGGCATGTCTTTGCTGACAAAGATGCTCCCGGAGGATCACACTATATGGGACTCGGTGACCTCAATGGCGACGGCAGACCCGATATCACTTGTGGGGCAAAAGGGGCTCCGTTTGACAACGGTGAGTGGTTTGCTTGGTGGGAACAACCAACAGTAAATTCAGAAAAACAAGACGGAAATATAACTGGCGAAGCTTGGACGAAACATTTGCTTGCAGAAAATGAGGTTGGTGCATCCAACATTGAACCGGCGGATGTCAACGGAGACGAACATGCCGATATCATCGCCACGAGAGGGCATGGCAAAGGAATCTTGTGGTTTAAAGGGCCAGGTTTTGAGCCGATTGAGATCGATCCGACCATCGTCACTCCCCATACGCTTGTTACGGCAGACCTGGATGCTGATGGTGACACCGATATCGCAGTTTGCGGTAGCCTCAAAGACGGAATCGCGGCTTGGTATCA
>CAZQQR010000323.1:1487-5999 GCA_964595515.1 uncultured Pirellulaceae bacterium | reverse complement strand
CCGAGAACTGTGAGCGTTTTACAGTGGGCTCGTGCCTCACCGATAATCTGAGCGATCTTGTGGTCCTCGCGGTGACCCTCCAAATCAAGGAAAAACGTGTAGTCCCAGTTCTCTTCCTGGCTGGGACGTTTTTCGAGATGCGTGAGGTTGATTGAGTTTTGTTTGAAGACTTCGAGCACGTCAACAAGCGCACCCGACTTGTCAGCCGTGGTGAACATGATCGATGTTTTGTCGTTGCCCGATTTTTCGGTTTGGCTTTTGGATAAGATCAAATAGCGAGTAATGTTGCTCTGTCTGTCTTCGATCGCGTTGAACAATGGCTTCAGTCCGTAAATCTCTCCGGCCAAGGACGAAGCGATCGCCGCTGCTCCGGCGTCTGGATTTTTTTCGATCGCCGATTTTGCTTTTCGCGTGGCCGATGCCGCCGTTTGTGTTCGAATGCGTTCGGCTTGGGGGTACTGCGTACTTAGCCAGTTGCGGCATTGCTGGAAAATTTCCGACGTCGAGTAGATCGTTTTGACCTGCTCAGGTCGGCAGCTTGCGAGCAAGCAAAACTGAATTTCCAGTTTGACTTCACCATAAATTCGAACCCGTTCACTCATATCACCAATGAACGCATCCAGCGTCTCGTTAATGCCACCAACCGTGCTGTTTTCAATCGGCACCAATCCATAATCTGCTTCCTGATCGGCCACCGATTGAAATACATTTCGAATCTGTCTGGCCGCGTTAAACGTGACGCTGGATCCAAAATGCCTCACTGCCGCTAGATGAGAAAACTCGCCTTCAGGTCCAAGGTAGGCAATCGAAAGCGGTTTTTCCAATGCGAAACTGCCACTCATCAACTCGCGGTAAATCGATTCAAGCGTCCGATCGGTCAGTGGCCCCTGATTCAAGCCTTTGATCTTGTTGAGCACTGCGGCTTCTCGGTGGGGCGCGTAAATTTCACCGCCAGACTTTCGTTTAAAATCGCCAACCTTCACCACCAATCGAGCTCGATCATTGACCAACTCAACGACGTCAGAGTCCAGCTGATCCATCGCAGCCTCTAGTGGCTCAATCGCTGTGAAGTTCTCCGCGACAGCCTTAGGCGCATATTTTAGTGCTTCATCAAAGACAGGAAAGCTTCCCAGCACAATCAGGCTTTTGCAGTACGCACGAATTTCGCCGATGATCTCGCTGGTCGATCCATCTTTGACGTGACCAAGCATGTCGACAAAAAATGTGTACTCGCTACCGGCTTCGCGACTTGGACGTTTTTCAATGTGACTCAAATTTATTTTGTGTCGTTTGAAGACCGCCAGGATATCGACCAATGAACCTGGTCGATCCGCACAAGTGAACATCAAAGACGTTTTGTCGTTTCCGGTGACTTCCGTTTGATTTCTCGAAAGCACCAAAAACCGCGTTACGTTATTGGAGAAATTTTCGATCCCGTCGCTGAGTGTTTTGAGTCCGTAGTGTTGGCCAGCCATCTGGGAAGCGATCGCGGCGACGCCTTCTGTGCCTTGTGGATCTACAAACTGAACATGGCGAGCGGCGTCAGCGGTGCTTTGCCATGGAATCCGTTCAGCGTCTGGACAATTTTCGGTCAACCAGTTCGAGCATTGGGCAAGCGCTTCTGCTTTTGAATAGATCGCGCGTATCTTGCCAAGCTTACAATTGGCGAGCAAGCTGAAACCGATCGGTAGTCGGATCTCGCTGTGAATTTCGACTCGGCCAAAATAGTCAGTAAACGAATCCAACGTTTCAATGATCGCGCCCCCCGTACTGTTTTCAATCGGCACCAATCCGAAATCAACATGTCCGCGAGCGACTTCTTCAAATACACCTTCAAGTGCACGGAGGTTTTCGTAGTCGACCTGATCTCCAAAATAATTGGACGCAGCCAGATGGCTGAACGTGCCTTGGGGGCCAAGGTATCCAACGCGTGTTGCACGAGCTAGATAGAACGCGCCGTTTAAAATCTCTCGGTAGACGCCTTTGAGCGCTGTGTTGGGAATCGGACCTTGATTCCGGTTGGCGATGGATTCCATTTTCTGTGAAATCGTTTCACTGGAATCCTTGGCACTTAATTTTCGTCTAAGGTGAGAAAGCTCAATGTCCATTTCGGCGCGGCGGTTGATCAAATTGACAAGCCGGCTGTCAACGGAATCAATCTCTTTGCGAAGCTGTTGGAGTGTGTGTTCTGGTTTGGACATGTATTCGTAAGTATGCGTTAAACTGGACGTCGCAATTTTTCGGCAACGTTATGCTGATGCAATCTGGATGACAAAAGTTCGCTTCGTTGATCAAGCTCACCACTTTTATCGTTCACCCCAATTCTAACCAAACCCCAGAATGGTGATACGTGAGGTTCTCGGCTGTTTCATTTCGGCTTTGACCACAGAAGACACTGAAAACACGGAAGAATGATCGGATGTTCAGTCAGTGTCTAAGCGGGAGCGAGTTGGATTGAATCGCAAACCACTGAGCGGTCAAACGGCATCCATCAGAATCGGAGTCGACCGGTGTGCCTGCTCGCAAAAAAAAAGCGGCGATCCAACCAAGCCAAAATGCTGGTCCAATCGCCACTTGTCTTGTTTACTTATCTTTCAGAGTTTACAGAAAGATGTAGCCTTCTTCGCCATGTTGGGTGACGTCGAGACCTTTTTGTTCTTCTTCCGGAGAAACTCGTAATCCCATCGTCACATTGAGAACCATCAAAATAATCAAGGTTCCGACAACGGCGATCCCGGCTGCCGCAAGAATACTGACAAGTTGATTCCAGACCTGAGCAGGATTGCCTTCGATCAAACCAACTCGGCCATCCGTAATCGATTTTGTTGCAAATACTCCAGTCAACAATGCACCAACAATTCCGCCGACTCCGTGAACGCCGAACGCGTCCAACGAATCATCGTAGCCGAGCATCTTTTTCATTCCAGAACAAGCGAACGCACACACGACTCCAGCGATCAGGCCAAGAATAATGGCTGACATCGCAGAAACAGAACCACAAGCCGGCGTGATGCAAACGAGTCCAGCGACCGCACCTGAGCAAGCACCCAGCATCGATGGTTTTCCACGTGTTAACCATTCCCAACCTGCCCAGGAAATCACGCCTGCCGCAGCACACAAATGAGTCGCAACGAACGCGTTGACGGCTCCGGTACCAGCTGAAAGGGCACTTCCTGCATTGAATCCGAACCAGCCCACCCAAAGAAGCGCGGTGCCGATACATGTATAAGTCAAATTATGTGGCGGCATAGGATCTTTGCCGTGGCCCACACGTTTACCAATAAAGATTGCACACACCAAAGCCGAAACGCCGGAGCTGATATGGACCACAGTTCCACCGGCAAAATCGAGTGCTGGATACAGCGCGTTGTCATTCCATTCGCAAAGCCAACCTGCATCGCTCCAAACCCAGTGGGCGATTGGGCAGTAAACCAACAGTCCCCACAGAACCATGAACACGCACATCGTTGAGAACTTGAATCGTTCCGCGAATGCACCACAAATCAGCGCCGGCGTGATGATGAAAAACATCCCTTGGAAAATCATGAACAAAGATGTCGGAATCGTCCCAGTTACCGGCGTAGAAATTTCACCGTCAACCACCTCAGGAGTGATTCCTTGAAGCAAGACATGATCAAAGTTGCCGATGTATGGATCGTCTCCACCAAACGCCAAACTGTATCCGACCAAAGCCCAGACGACCGACATCAGACCCATCAGGAATACACATTGCATCATCACGCTGAGAATATTTTTTTTCCTTACCAAGCCCCCATAAAAAAGTGCCAAGCCGGGTGCCGTCATCATTAGCACCAATGCGGAACAAACAAGCATCCAGGCGATATCAGCCCCAACCAATGCCGATTCTGCCGCTACTTCGGGCTCTTCGGCTGCCGTTGTTTCAGCGTCTGTTTGACTAACCGTATCCTCGGTTTGGGTGGTGGTTTCATTCGCAAAGCCAGTTGCTGGAAAAACCAGCAAGGACAGCGACATGAAAAGACACAAAAGACTTCTCATCAAATAACTCCTTGATCACACGCAAAAACGCGGGTTTTCACGGGCTTAGAACACTCCACCACCGTGATCCCGGGTCGTCTGCAAATTTCTTGTACTCGGAAAGGTGATAGCAAAGGAAGCAAGCAATGTGCCAAACAACACGTTGGGTTTTTGGCCCTGAAAACGTCAAACGTTAGAAACGATTAAGGTTGGTTGCCCGCGCGTAATTTACTGATTGATACAGCGATTTTTCGACGGCGAGTTTCTACAACCGCTCGAACTTTGCCCGAACTCGATGAGCCCAAACAATTTCAAAGCACTATTTTGAGGGTGTTTGGACTTAGCCGAAGCGCGCTCTAATTGCGAACGGTTTGAGGTTGTACAAAGACCTTTAAGCTTTCCAATCGCCCGCGTACTTCGTTGAGAATGGCGCACCATCTCGTTGGTTCATCTCAAACATTCGTTTGGCAATTTGACGCAAATGAAGTTGATCGTGAGCGGCCCAACTGACCATCA
>CAZQQR010000323.1:0-1387 GCA_964595515.1 uncultured Pirellulaceae bacterium | reverse complement strand
CGAAAGTCCTCAACCTCTTCGTCGGCGAGATGACAAACGACTTCGAGGATCGACCAACTGTTCTCGTCTGGTTTCCATTTCGCATCTGATTCTGACAGACCATCGATAACAACCGGAAGCATTCGGCCAAACCGATTCAGAGACATAATCAGGTTTTGAAAATCTCGCATGTCATTCTCGAAAAATTGATTCGCGGATTAGTGTAGGCCCGACAGATAAAACTTGATTGCTTTCTGATTCGACTTAAAAGCCATTCTGGCAATCAGATCAATATCTGGCTGGGCAATCTCAAACCCGTCAACTTCACCCGCTTGTTCCTGCAACCCCTCAAACGTTTCTACCTGACAGACAAAAAATGTATCGGCGACGGGTATTGTGAATCCGCGATAGTCATATTGATTCGGAAACGAACAAAGATACTTTGACGTGCGAACTTTTAGTGAAGTCTCTTCGAGCACTTCTCGGTATAGCGATTCTTCCAAAGACTCATCCGCATCAACAAAACCGCCGGGCAGTCCGAGTTTCCCCTTTCCAGGATCCTTGCTGCGAATCAAAAACAGCAATTCCTGATCTGCGTTTGTGATGATCGCTCCAACGGCAGCCGTGGGACTAAAGTAAAAACAAAAATCACATGAAGCGCAACGGAAAGGACTCTCGCCAGGGGTTTCAGGCGTTACTCCGCATTGAGGGCAAATTTTGAAACTGTTCTTGAGGGGCTGGGTCATGGTCGTTAGTTTGAGGAAGTTCGATTTGAAATTAGCCGTCCAGATTTGATTAAGCGCATTCGCTATTGTTCAGCAATTAATGCCGACACGGTATTCAGCAATCGGGGCGCGGCTTGTGGGGCCTGACGTAGTATTTCCGAAGATGCCAAAACTGTTCGCTTGGCCTTGTTGAGGTAATTGTCATCGCCTGTTGTTTTGGCGAGATAAACTAAGTTCTCAGCCGCAACGCTGTTTCCCGAAGGCATCGCTCCATCACCAGTTCGTTTACTGCGAGCGATTAGGACCTCATGGTCGTTCGAAGTGTAAAAGTATCCGCCGATTTTGGCGTCCCAAAACAATTCATCCTGAACTTTTTGAAGCTTGACCGCTTCGTCCAACCACTTTTGCTCTCCGGTCGCCCGATGAATTCCCACCAACCCGTTGATGAAACAAGCGTAATCAATGATGTAACCATTTAGCTTTGCCGTTCCATCTGTATGCGTTCGAAACAACCGACCGCGAGAGTCGACCAGATTCTTCAACCCAAAACTCGCCGCATTTTTTGCTAGTTCAGTGTAGTGTTCGTTTTTTAGCAGACGCCCCGCATCGGCCAGCCCCCGAATCATCAAACCATTCCAAGCCGTCAAAATCTTGGTGTCCAACGGCGGACGAACCCGTTTGGC
>CAZQQR010000322.1:4892-6014 GCA_964595515.1 uncultured Pirellulaceae bacterium | reverse complement strand
TGAGGGACTCGAACCCCCGACCCCCTCGGTGTAAACGAGGTGCTCTAGCCAACTGAGCCAAACGCCCTGGTAGGACCACTTTATTGTGTTGTCGGCGATCCTGTCAATGGACTTTAATGAGAGGACGACTACATTCGCTTGGTTCGCCAAATCTTCAAAGAAACTTGGGAGATTCAACGCAAATTAGTTGTCGTCATGCCATACCGAGCAATGAAGCTGCTCGGCCTACTCTTCTTCTTTGGCATCAATTCCCGCGAACAAACCGGCTTCGATCAACTCTTTCATCGTCATCGCCTGGACTTTCTCGTAGGCTTTGTCGAATGCTGGAACCATCACAGTTTTTTCGTATTCTTTTTTCTCAGCGCCTTTGAGCTCCTTCCAATCCGATGTCAACTTTTCGTTGCCCATTGTTTTGGTGAAGAGTTTGCCCAAGTTGTTTCGGGTAGTTTTCGGTTGCTTGTCAACGTGGCACGCGTTGCAGGAAATCTTCTTGTTTGGATACTTTGCACTCAATTGCTTTTTGAAAGCGCTATGTCCATTTGCGGGAGCTGAAAAAGCAAAAACGCAAACGGCTGCGACCAACATACTCAATAAAGTCTGACCTTTATTCACACCTAACTCCTATCAAATATTCTCAATATGTCTTCACTGAATTGCGACACGGATTCATGACGATGGTCAATCGGCCTGCCGCTCGATTCCTATTCTCGCACAACGATCCTTCAAGGCAACCACCGAATCCACAGAATGGAATTTTCAGCCAACGTTGCTTTCGTGCCAAACCGCACAATGAGATCCTGCGTTTTTGTACTTCAAACGTTTTTATCAGGAATGAGTAAGGGCGAGTACAAGCGTTCTGCCTCCAAGTTCAGAAACCAGATGATCAGTCATTTACCTTGGTGGCCGGTTGTTTCTCGGATCCAGGTAAGGCTCGATAAATTCGCGATCCGGTTCGTCCTGGGTGAGAGAGTGATGAGTAAAATTTATCCAATAGTGCATTGGGTCATCGAGCGCGGCCGAACTTCCGTGTGGATCTTGAGCGATAAATTTTCGACCACAATGAGTGCATCGACAGATTGCACCAAGCCCCGAAATTGGGAGCTCGTTCTTTCGAGCGCATTT
>CAZQQR010000322.1:0-4792 GCA_964595515.1 uncultured Pirellulaceae bacterium | reverse complement strand
GTTAAGTGTTCGCGGTAGCGCTGGAAACATCCGTATCCGATTCAGGTTCAAGCGATTCGTCACCCGCAACGCTGTCTTCTCCCGTTGCCAGAACCTTGTACACCGAATCAGTAGGTGCCGACGCGACCATCGCGTCCTCGATCTCTTTCGTTTTCTCAAGTAACTGCCGAATAATTTCTTTATGATTTTCGGTCTCGTCCCCACTACCAATAACGTCGATTCGGCCAAACACGCGGCGGTCGGCGATCAAAGGAATTTGAGTTTCCCATTCGTTCAACCCGCCTCGTGCAATGTCAGACCTTTGACGTTTGGCATGAAAAGATTCGTGCAGCCAGGGAGCATTCAAATCAAGTGTTAACTCCAACAAACCATACTCATCGGCAAAATCACTGAGCCCTTGCCAGCAGGCATCCCAATCGCGATTGCCTTGAACATGAATCGTACTTTGCAGAACATTGTCGCCATTGGAGCCCAAGAACGATCTAGCGAACGAACCAGCCTTTCGAGTGACCAACTGATACTCAGCGACCCCAAAAATTTTGCAACCTACCATCACACACAGCACAATCGCGATCGACAGCAATGCATACTCGCTTTGTTCATAAAGCAAACTAATCACGCCACCGGCGGCAGTGGTCAAACACAACAGCGTGACCCAAAGCAAACTAATGCGGGGACTGTAGCCTCGCTTCATTAGTGAGTGATGGAGATGCCCACGATCGACCTCAAAAATGCTTCGCCCTGTCAATCGTCGCCGGATGATTGCGGCCCCTGTGTCGATAAATGGAATCGCCAATAGAGCAACAGGCGCAAAAAATGCATACGCAGAGTTTTGTTTAAACGTACATCGAATCGCCAACGCACTCAGAACGAACCCGATCAACATGCTTCCCGTGTCGCCCAGATAAACTTTGGCGGGAGGAAAATTAAAACGCAGGAATCCAAGCAACGATCCAGCGATGGACGTCGCAATAATCGCATTCACCATCTGGTTTTGGTAAACCGCCATTAACGCCAACGAAAGACTCATCACGATCCCGATGGTTGCCGCAATCCCGTCCGCCCCATCTAACAAGTTAACAGAGTTAATTGCGGCGATCACCCAAGCGTAAACGAATAGAATCGAAAACACATCAAACTTGATCGTCATCCCTAAAAGCGTGATTTGATCAAAGTGATACCCGAATACAATCAACACAGTCGTTGCCAAAAACTGTCCCAGCAACTTTTGGCGACCGCGAATCCCAAATCGATCATCGAGAATCCCCACCCCCACCAGAACGAGGCTTCCCAAAAACAACCCTAACATCTCATGTAGGTCGTTGGGATAAACGCGGACAAGCCGTCTTCCAAAATCGACGGGGATCCAGCCAAGCAACATTTCATTCAACCAATCAATCATTTCGACATGATTGGTTCCGAGATATATCGCAATTGGCGCAACGATACTTACGGAAATGAACACTGCGATTCCGCCAACGAGCGGTATGGCTGAGGCGTGAAGTTTTCGTTTGTTGTCGGGAAGATCAACCAGTCCAGTCCGTCTCGCTACGTGAGCCATCGCCGGAACGATCGCCAACGCAAGAATCAATGCGAACACGAATGCAAGAAGAACTACAATCATCTGGTTTGGTTTTTAAGGTAGGAAGTGCCGCTACTCAGTCTACTTGGAAACCGCTATTTTCCGAATGAGCCCATTTGAATGAATCTAGCCAAAAATCGCCTAGACCAAATGCGGGCCATTTTACCCACCCGCGGCATTTTCATTTCGAATCCGCGTCTCCAGCTCCTTCAGATACTTCCCGTAGATACCTTTTTCGGGGTTTTCTCGACGAAGTTTTTCCGTCTCTTTGACAGCTTCGGTGAGCCTACCGGCATTTCCCAGTGCCCGGGCCAGCTCGTAGCGGGTGTAGGGATCGTTCGGCTGGCTAACCAGTGCTTTTCGATAGTATTCGATCGCCTGGTCAAGCTTGCCAGCCGCGTCGCAGATCTTTCCCAGCAAAATCATATTCTCGCGTCGAGCGTACTCCTGATTTTGCAGCAACTCCTCTGCACGCTCCAGAGCCTTGCCACGGACTGGGGACGATTCAGCGAGATAGTCGGTGGCAAAGTCGTAAAGCATCCTCGGATTGTCGGGAATGACTTGATCACAAATCACGTCGTCAGGGACTCGAACAGCATTGATCGACGAACGTCCCATAAGGCCATCCAACAAAATTTTGAAGCGATTGGGATTCAGCTCCAACACACGTTTCAAATGAACGGTCGCTGCCGCCATGAAATCCGATTGAAGATAATAGTTTGCAGCTAACTCACGAAAGCTGCCGTTGTAAGGCGCCAGTGCCAAACAGCGCTCGATGTCCTCATCGCCGTCTCTTGGCTTGCGAAGAATACCTTTGATCATTCCCACTCTTAAATTGCAGACCGGTTGCAGTGGAGACTTGTTTCTTGAAAATCCAAAATAAGCAGCGGCGTTCTCGAGGTTGGAACGGATCGCCGGTTTTTTCATAAACCGAGCTGCTTCGTATTTGGAGACTTCGCGTCGATAGAAGAACAGATTTTCATGAATGCGCTGCAAATGCGTTAAATTCCATTGCTGCTCCTGCATCGCTTTTTTCTTTTTGGCTTTGGCTTCCTTTTGCTCGGCTGTCAGTTCGCCCAACTCGGGAATCTCGGCCAACTCTACCAAGGCAACGGTTTCGTCAAACAACATCATTCGGCAACGATGAATCCAAAGCTCGCCAACGTAATTCAGTCCCTTGGTTGTTGGATTCTGTTTGACCAAAGGAGCCAGCTCAGCGATTCGCTGTTCAGTCTCCTCAACGGACATCGTGTATTGGTCAAAGAATTTCGCTTTGGGACTTATCAAAGTGTCGATTCTCGCTTTGCGATGTAGATCCAAGGCGACCATCGTGCTGACGGCAAACAGAACGAGTACCACGACCTGAATCGAATAGTTAGGCATTTGAAATTGAAGCCAAGACTTTCGTTTTAGTCGCCCCGCAAGAGCCTGACCTTGATAGGAAACAAAGCCAACGAGTACCGACAAGAAAAGCAGGTTGGCACCAATGTAGAATCCGAAATCAAAGATCGACGCGACGGCTTGGGAAAAGAACAGAAACAATCCCAATGCTGCTGCACCGATCGTCGAGGGAGATTTCCCATCATTGAGCATGAGAGAAATCAGCTTGTAAAGAATAAACCAGGCAATCAAGAACAAGATCAACCCAGGCCAACCGGCTTCGATCAAGGCTTGGATGTACTGGTTCTCGGCATAGACATACAGGGCATCTTCTTTGTGAGTTCGGTACAACCGGTGAACGGATTTATGAGAACCCAATCCCGATCCAAAGATCCCCATCTCACGCGTCGACGGCAACATATCTTTCCAAAGCTGCAATCGAATATCGGCCTTGGATACATCCGCAACGTCGATCTGCTCGAACTGCTTAACAATTTTGTCGCCCACTCCGATCCAAGTCGACAGAGCGAGAACCATTCCGCCCAAAGCCAAAAACAGAAGCCCGGAGTTTTTAGGCTTTCGCGCCATCCCATAAAGCAACAACGTCCCCATCCCACCAGCCAACAAAGCGACCACGCCACCGCGCGAAAGTGAGCCAAGTACTCCGAACGAAATAATCACAATCGCGATCAGGACTGCCATTTTTTTGGCGGTCAACTCCGAGATAAACTCCAAAGCGTTGTAGTACATCCTGTGCCAGATCGGCATGCCATTACTGGTAACGCTATTTTCGCCACTGTTCTTTTTTTCTGACATAACAATCGGTAGCAAACCGATCGCACAGGCAAGACAAAGGAGCAGATATCCGGCGCAGTTATTTGGATTGACGAAAGGACCATAAACTTCGGTACGAATTTCCAGCGGAATGACCCAAAAAATCGTGGCGTAGTCCGCCGTCATTTTGTGCCAAATTGAGAACAGTGCAATCGCGACACCATTCAAAGTCCCCACAGTCATCAAGACGGCCAGATCTCGCTTGGTTCGAAAATATCGACAACCCAACAGTAGTCCGCCAATCGCCATCACCAGAAGATTGATTTGTTGCCAAGTCTGATCACGGTCCAGCGAAATGCTGAGCTTGGGATCGGCCTGAGCAGAATACAATTCGTACAACTCTTGTTGGCGGCCAAGCACAATTCCGGCAAGCCAGTCTGGCAGCCCAATCGTTTGAAACCAACCGATAAACAACCCGATCACTAGCGGGAAAAACAAGTAAGGAAACACCTGCTTTTTTTTGCTGTTAAGCGCAGTTTCAAACCACCAGAAACCGAGGCAAAAAAGAATCCCAACGGTGATCCAACGCTGCGACCAAAAATTCACGCTTCCCATCGCCCATGGAGAAAGCACCACGATCAGCAACAAAACGATTCTCGCTGGCCACGAAAAAAGATCCGACAATGAAGACGTCGACTTGTTTCGATTTTTGGAACCACCCCGCGAATCCGATTGGCCAACCGTCCCCTGCAAGGTCATGTTGTCCGGAATGCTCATGCGAGTCGTTTGAAAAAGTGTAAGGCTGAAAAGCAAATTGGTAAGGCAATTACGCAGCAGATTGAATGTTGGTGCCTTCCGATTCTGATTCATTCAGAATTTTCTGGCCACGATCATTGCGAGTTCGCGTTCAACGAAGAGTTATAGGATGACCTGAACCGAAAAAAAGGGGAACCTCGATGTCTCCACCACAGATATTTTTTTCGAAAAGAAATGCCAGATTTCTTCGGTATCCCGGCCAGCGACCAGGCTCGGGCACGCAGACCAACACCGTTTTGC
>CAZQQR010000321.1:0-6019 GCA_964595515.1 uncultured Pirellulaceae bacterium | reverse complement strand
GAAACTTCAATAACCAAAATTCGAAGTCAACTTCGTTTCAACAAATACATAATCCCGTGCGATTGCCCAAGAAACCAAAGTCGGGCGCCATAGATCTCCGAGTTGGTACGATCAATGTATTCCAGCTCGGTCTGCAGCACGTCCACGGCTTTGGAAAACTGCGGTGTCGTCGATGACACGCTGTGCCCAATCGTACTTTCAGAAATCTGCCCCGCCTTGGTATGCATCATGATGTGAAAGACGTCGCAAGCGACAACGACTTCACCAGCACTCAACCGCCGACTCATCTGCCGCCGCAAAATTTTGTCGATGTCGCAATTAATCATCACGAACCCAAAAAGCTCCTCTGTCGAGTTGTCAAAAACCGGAACGCCGGCCAAGAGCCCGACCCGCTCCTGACAACCTTCGGCGCGTTCGCAAAGTGGATCACAAACGAGCGACGTCAAAACCTCTTCCGGTTTTTTCTTTGCAAGCGAAGCAATGTAATCATTGACTGGGCCAGAATTCAGACGACTTTTCGGCACCACTCGAATACTACCAGCATCACCAGAATGACGCTCCACTCGGACAAGCTCTCTAAACTCACCGTCTTTGACACTGCTGTAAACAATGCTCTGTTCATCCGGATTAGCTCTCAACAAACCTGAAAAGATCGAAGCCAATCTTTCACGCCAAACGGAAACGTCTTCATCAGCCGTGACATGCATCAATTGCTCAACGGGAGGAAGCCCAGCTGCAAATTGAACGTTCCGTTTTAGATTGGTCACGGAAGATTCAAGGTCCGCCCGCAGTTCGCGGCCTTCCATTCGTAAATTGTCGTAGCTTGACTGTTGCTCACGCTGACCAGCAACCCATCGCTCGACACTATCCGCCAATTCCTGAACAGAGCCAAAACGCAGGTGCGGCTTTTTCGCCATCGCTTTCGAGTAAAGCGCCTCCAGTTCACGTGGAATGTTCTTGTCATAATCCTCGGCCGCTGGCGGATCCGAATTGGCAATCGTTTCCAATATTCCTTTCAAATCCAGCCCGCTTTGGTCACAACTTTTTTGATGGGGCGCTCTGCCGGTCAAAATTGCAAACAACAGCGCACCTAAACCATAAACGTCGGTCTGTTTATCAACCCGATCCAAATCACCGGTGGCTTGTTCCGGTGACATATAAAGCGGAGTCCCAATAACGTCGCCCTGTAACGTTTGCGTCAACGCGAAAGGCTCGACGACTCCGCATTCTCCCGAGACAGACATTTTTGTGCTTAGTTCACTGTCCTCAAGAATCTTTGCCAACCCCCAATCAAGCACGATGACTTGCCCAAAAGAATCAAGGGCCACATTTTGTGGTTTCAAGTCCCGATGAATCACGCCTCGCGAATGAGCGTAAGCGATCGCCTGACAAATATCCAAAAACACAGTTAGCAAACGATGCAGTTCCAGCGTGTCCGCCACGCCAGCTTCGAGACGATCGTGATACTCCACGATCGCATCTTCCAAAGTCCGCTTGCCAACAAACCGCATCGCGTAAAACGGTTCGTTCGTTGTGGTGTCGGTTCCAAACAGATAAAGCGGAACAACGTTTGGATGCTCAAGATGGCCGGTAATCTCGGCTTCGCGGTGGAAACGTTCCCACGATTTAGGATTTTCAAGCGCTTCTGCCGTTAACTCTTTGATCGCTACGGTACGGTTTAATCGCTGATCAAGGGCCAGCCAAACATTGCCCAAGCCACCCTCGCCCAATCGCCGAATCAGCTTAAACCTTGAACCGACTTTTCTGTCCGGCACGGCAGGAAGTTCACCTGGAATTCGTTTGGTTCTTGACGAGCCTTGATCATGAGTTGCCGATGGGTCGCCAACGGGCGTTTTGTTTTGAAGCAAACCCGCCTGTGACAATGATAGTTTTTCTTCGATCGCTCCCGACAGCGATTCCTTCAGCCGCGTTTTCGCGTCCTCGCTCAAGCCATCTTTTTTGTCTATGTCTTGATCCGCCCGATAACCGGAAACCGAATTTTGGATGAGCTGCGAAAGCTCCGCAAACTTCCGCGCTTCTTCGTTCTCACTCAAATGGCGATCCAAATTGATCGTCTCATCGCCATCGAGTTTGTGTCGAAGCGACTTCGAAACCAATTCACTTATTGCTTTATCATCGGACATGCTTCACCTCTCGATTCGCATCGACGTTCCATTTCGAACCCACACATTTTGCCAGCCCAAGCCGCGCTCGGTGCATTCGAACCCACATATTCGATGCTGAAATTCCTAACTCCGCACAGATATCATCCGATTCCATTTCTTCCATCACGCTGAGTACGAACACGTCTGCCTGGCCTTGAGGAAGCGTCTTTAAACAGTCAGAAACGATTTCGGACAGTTCTTCCATTTCCAATTCCTGGCCAGGGGCGGGCGACCAATTGACCGCTCCAGGTTTCCAATTTCCCATCTCGTCAAACATCTGTGCTGACGGGTCAAGCTCATCCTCATAAGGAGTGACGCGATTGTATTTGTTTCGAGAACGAACGTAGTCGATGATTTTTCGTTTCAAGATTCCCATCAGCCAGCCGACTTCGGTGCTTCGGCCTGCGAATTGTTCGGAGTATCTAACGCCTGCAAGAAAAGTCTCTTGGACAACCTCTTCGGCAGCATTGGTATCGCGCAATCTCGATTTCGCGTAGCGGAAAAGCTGGTCGCCATACTGGTCGACCCACACTTGAGGATTTAGCTCAGCCATATTTCGTTCGTAGCTTTAAATAAAATATTCGCCGCTAGGTTATACCACATCCAATTTTAAAACATGTTCCAGGAACCGAGTAATCATTCATAGGCAACGAGTACTCATGCGACCCAAAACAGTTCTATTTACTTTTCGAATGATCCCGAATTGCCATTACGCTGGAAACGGTAGACACGGCATAAGGCACAAAGAATGTCAGCGCCGATTGCCAGAAACAAGTAAAATTGAAGTGCCCCATATAGATGCACATCCCGTGATTAATCGCAATCAAAATGAACCCAACCGTCACGGCACAAATCAGAGCCCGACGAACCACACACCATCGGGTTGCGATCGAAAATAAGGAAGGTTGGATTGGAACGATCATGTCATTCTAAAGCTGGAGACATTTCGGCGGTGGAACCATGGACGGCAACAACTTCGAGGTAGACGGCGAGCGTTCAATTGGCTTACAACAAATTCCGGTCTCGCCAAAAATCAGCAAAACAACTGGTTTTTGACCGCCAAAAAGCGTCAGTTCCTCACGAACTTGGACAAAAAGCCTCGAACGTTCAGCCAATACGTCTTACTGTCCTGGAATTTGGCAAACAGGGCTCTCGAGCCGTGATTGCCGTCCGTTTGGGGCACAAAACTACTTTTTGAACCGCCACGAATCGCTCGATAGATCGCCGACCATTTAGGTTTCTCTTTCTTGGCGGATGTAATAAAGACTGGCACTTTGATCTTTTCTGCGGAAGTCTGGATCCAGTCGTTTGGTTTCCCAAAGCGTTCAAAATATTCGCCCGGAGCAAACGACAAAACACCGTCAACAAGTTTAGGATTCTCGCCCGCGATTCGAATCGCCAACGCGGCGCTATACGAGCTGCCCCAAAGAATCACCTTCCCGGTCGCATGGTTTTCTTTAGCCCAATTGATCGCGGCAATGATGTCCTGCTCAGCGTCGACGAACGTGGTTTCCTTGCCTTCTTTTTCCGCGGCGATCGCAGTCTCGTTTTTGACTCCATTGACTTTCGAGCCTGAGCGTTGGTCAATCGCAACACAGTTGAACCCCAACTCGTTTAACTTGGGCGCGATCTCCCGGTACTCACCGCGTGACCAACCAGCTTGATGACAAAGCACGATGAACGGAGTCGATTTATCCTCGTGAGCCATATAAAGATCACCGGTGACTTCTAGACCATCTGCAGAGGCAAATTTTACTGGGGTCAACCATTTTTCATTGGCAACCGCGATCGCTGTCCCCGAATCAACTGGCACAGAAGTCGACTTCTTTATTGGATTGGTGGAGTCATCGCTCGCGCCCGCCTCAGCATCTTCCTTCTTTTCTGAAGCTTCTTCGTTACCGTCCGTGTCCGCTGCGCCCTCAGTCATTGCCGTGTCTGATTCGTCAGTCCCAAGCTCTTTGGCAAGTTCCTCATCCGTTACGAAAGCAGTTTTCCGAATAAAGTCGATATTAGGAAACTCTTTAAGCACATACTCGTTCCCACGGGATACCATTTCTTGCTGATCAGGACGTTGGCCGTATTCAGATGAAATACTGTCGACCACATCCATGCCCAGAACGACTTCGCCAAATGGAGCGAAGCCTTGACGATCCAGCCCCTTGTTGTTGCCATAATTGATGAACAATTGTGTCGACCGACTGTGAGGGCCGGCCATGGCGTAAGTCACCATCCCTCGCGTGTTGCTTTTCTTGACGCGGTCATCCACCAAGTTCTTATCCCAATACTTGGTAATTGCTGGATCCGCGTTCATCCCGAACTGAACAATGAAACCAGGCATGACTCGATAAAAAGGGGCATCCTCAAAAAAATCATTCTTGATCAATTGATACAACCTCTCGGCCCCTCGAGGCGCCCAATCGCGATGGACTTTGATCGTAAAATTTCCCTTGGTCGTTTCAAATCGAACATTGAATTCTCCCTTCGTCGGCGCGTCCTTGGTCGAACGTTCGCCTTTTGGCGTTCGGCGAGTTTTCGCAGCTCCCGAGGTCGAAGAACTCCAAGGCGAAGAACCTTTCGTCGTTGTATTGTCTGCCAAGGATCCGGATTCAGTTTCCAGATCTGAGCCGCATCCAACCAACAGAACGACCATCAAAATAAATGGGATAAACTTCGACATAACCTAGTCAATCAAAAAGGAAGTAAATTCTGAATCGGGTTGAACACGGGTTCCACTCGCCACTTGCAAACACCGCGTAATGCAATCGCGCAGGTAAAAAGATACCACAAAGATCGCGGGCTAACACCGACAAAACCGTCGTTAGTCTTTTAGGTTGGAACAGCAATTAGTTAGACGTCGCCTCTCGGATCATCAGCAGAGGGACAAGCCACTTCGCCCAATAAATTGACAAATAAACGGTCAGCCTCAATTCCCATGTCGATTGAAACATCATCTGGTATAATTCACTCGTCAGTGAATCACTTCGCCGACCTCATTTGAACCCGAAGACTATCGAAGAAAGCAGATCACAAATGTTGTCCAAGCTTGTTGCATCCGTCGCCGTCGCAGCGATCGCCCTGACTTTTAGCACCAACGTTCAAGGCCATGAAATTTTTCAAGACGTTTTGAAAGAGATGTATACGCTCCGGTCGTTTTCCTGCAAAACTTGCCACCAAGATAGCGACAACCGGAAGCTCCGAACTGCCTTCGCTGAGCGCATTTATCAAGAGATGAAAGACAAAGGCCTTTCGGCTAAATTTGCGACAGCTCAAGACAAAGACAAAGCCGCGAAAGAAGCCAATGCGGACTTTAACGACAAAGAAGGCGCCGTGGCTGAATTCGAAAAGATGGTCGCCAAGGATTTCAAAGTCGCTTTTAAGAATGTTGCCCAGCAGAAGATCTCGTTCGACGACATGTTCAAGCAAGGACTGTTCAACGGGGCACGTCTCGATACCAAAAAGATCGAAGCAGCCAAAGAAGCAGCTAAAAAAGCCGGTGAAGGCAATTAGTGGTTCGTCAAAACCAAAATCAGGATTGACCGTAATGGACGAGGTTACGAATCCTTTGCGTTTGTTGGATCGAAAGGACTCGTAGCCTCGTCCACTACCCCTCACTTTACCTTTGATTGACCACTGATGGGCGTCGGCACTGTTTTCGGCAAAAGGTATCGGACGTCGTCAACACGTTTGCGAAGTGCTTGTGCGAAACTCAACGCAGAACTCTTCGCGAGTTCTGCTATCTAAAAGCAATACCGTTCAATAAGAGTTTATTCGTAACATTATTCTCCCTCTGGGAGAGTCGCCGTCTCAGCGGCGGAGAGGGTTGATTGATTTCTATGTCGAGAATCGTTGGCCAA
>CAZQQR010000320.1:0-6062 GCA_964595515.1 uncultured Pirellulaceae bacterium | reverse complement strand
CGATCTTTTTAGTCCCAGCGGGACGACAGTTCATAAACAACTTCGTTCCTGATCGTGGAAATTTGGATTGCCGGACGGAAATTTGGACCGCCGGATTGGCGTCGCAAGCTCCTGATCCGGCCTACGTTGCTACCATGGCTCGAAAACGGGCGTACAATGATCGTTGAGTAAATAACGCCTCTCGACAAACCAGGACATGGAAACTTGGACTCTCCTGAAAAGCAAACACCACTGGAAAACGATGGGTTTCGATTCGGCATCGTTCATTTGTTTTATATCACTGCGTTAATTGCATCGGGATTTGCAGTTCTAGGCGGGTTCAGCTTGGTGGTTTCTGCAGGCGTTATGGTTTTTTGGGTGGTCGCCTTCGAGTACAGCAAGCAAGGCCTGCTTGGTCGCTTCATTTTTCTCACCCTTATTGCCGTATTTCTCATCGCGTTGCTAATGCCCGCTGTCCAAGTAAACCGGGAAGGCCCGCGCCGGGCGCGCTGTGTCAACAATATTCGCCAACTTATTCTTGCGATCCACAATTACCATTCTGCGAATGGATTTTTAGGCAGAGCCCACGAAGTTGATGCAGATGGCAAACCTAAGCACAGCTGGCGAGTCCGGATTTTGCAATATATCGACGAAGAAAAACTCTACGACCAATACAATTTCGACGAACCATGGGACGGACCAAACAATCGCTTGCTTGTTGACAAAATGCCAGAGGGATTTCGTTGTCCTGAATGTGAACACAGTGATTCATTAACGCCATACAAACTTGTCTCCGATCCAGAGGCTCTGTTTCATGGCTCCAGAAAAGCGTCTTTCGAGGATGTAAAAGACGGTGTCGACTCCGCAATTGTGTTGGTGGAAGATTCTGCCAAACCAGTGAACTGGATGTCTCCGGAAGATGTGACGATCGAGCAAGCCGTCAGGGCGATCACTCAAAATTTATCCGTTCACGTGGCCGAGGATAACATCCTGTGGAAAACCACTTACGGCGCTTATGTGTGTAACATTGACGGATCTGCGTATGACATAAATCCGATGACCGATCCCGAGATTTTGCGGCAATCGATGCGAGTCAATGATGGATATGCTCCCGAGATTGGCTGGCCAGACAATTTTCCTTTGGAGGGGCCAAAGGTTGTTCTCAAACCGCAGGGTTTCATTGCCGTCGGGATCTACTTGAGCCTGCTTGGGCTTCCCGGATGGTTTCTCTTTGGGAAAAAGTAAACCGTCAGGCAGAGCCTGACCTACGATTGCTTTCGTCGATGTCGTGGTACCTGAAACTGTTGCTGAAATCAAAACTCAGCGTTGCCTGGAGTACGCGGGAACGGAATCACGTCACGGATATTTCCCATGCTAGTGACAAATTGAACGGCTCGTTCGAGGCCAAGCCCAAATCCAGCATGAGGTACGGTTCCGTACTTTCGTAGATCGGTGTACCACCAATAAGTTTCAACTTCGAGGTCTTGGTCACGCATTCGCGACTCCAGAATATCAAGCCGGTGTTCACGCTGACTGCCGCCAATGATTTCACCGACGCCCGGCACCAGCACGTCCATGGCCCGGACTGTTTTGTCGTCCTCGTTGCAGTACATGTAAAACGGCTTGATCGTTTTCGGATAGTCAAACAGAATGACCGGTTTTTCAAAGTGCTTTTCGGTTAGGTACCGTTCGTGTTCGCTTTGAAGATCGATGCCCCACGAGACGGGGAAATCAAACTTCTCATCACACTTTTCCAGAATCTCAACCGCTTCGGTGTATGGCAAACGAACGAATTCCGTTTCAACGATTCCTTCCAAACGGCTGATCAGTGATTTCGTCTCGTCGATTCGCTCGTTGAAAAACTCCATGTCCTCACCACATTTGTTCAACGCATCTCGAAAAATTCGTTTAAGAAAATCTTCCGCCAAATCCATGTTGTCCGTCAGGTTGGCAAATGCGACTTCTGGTTCGACCATCCAAAACTCAGCAAGGTGCCGCGAAGTGTTGGAGTTCTCGGCACGAAACGTGGGGCCAAAGGTGTACACTTTTCCAAGTGCACAAGCGTAGGTTTCGGCTTCGAGCTGACCGCTGACCGTCAGGTAGGACGGTTTGTCAAAAAAATCGAATCGATAGTTCAAGTTCTCAACGGTTTTCTTGCCTAGTTCTTCCAGGTTCATGGTCGTAACCTGAAACATCTCACCAGCCCCTTCGCAGTCACTGGCAGTGATGACAGGCGTGTGAACGTAGAGGAATCCTTGCTCTTGATAGAACTGATGAATCGAGTTGCAGATGCAATTTCGGACACGAGCAACGCTACCGAATGTGTTAGTCCGAGGCCGAAGGTGAGCCCACTCTCGTAATTTTTCGAACGAGTGCCGTTTCTTTTGAAGCGGATAAGTCTCCGGGTCAGCCCAGCCGCAAACCGTAATGCTGTCGGCAGCCAGTTCCGTTTTTTGACCGCGACCACCAGACTCTTTGATTTCGCCAGTGGCCGTGACACTACATCCAGCTGTCAATTTTTTGATCTCGGATTCATAGTTTTCCAGCTCACCCCGGGCAATCAGTTGGATGTTCCCAGCGCTGGAACCATCATTGATTTCAATGAAGCTAAAACCAGCCTTTGAGTCACGGCGAGTTCGTACCCAGCCTTGGAGTGTGGCTTTTTTGCCAATTGCCGATTCTTGCCGGGCTGCTGCTACGGAAAGCTTGTCCATGATATTTTCGTTTGAAGTTTGTTTCGTTCGATGTTTCAGGCCGGCTGCTTAGACTTCGCCGAGAACGAGGCAAGCCGAGCTGACAAAGGGAACTGAGCAAGTGAGCCGAGCCCGGTGCCTCTACTTTGCAGTGAACATGTCCACGAAAAGGGGATTGTTCACAATCAAATGATCGGCCGGTACGAGCAAAATCCTATTGCGATTCGGATTAGTATTCAAGCCACCAGCAGGAATGTCCGGGAATGCAGAAAGGCCCGATGCCATATTCCCAGTTTGTGATTTCAGTTGATGATTGGCGGCCTAAAAACGTCGCGACGATCAACGGAAACCACGGCACTGGCGACTACTTGATTACTTAACCAATTCTTTGCTAGAGAGCACTTTATCAAGTTCGGCTTGATAAGCCGCTAGTTTCGAATCGTCTTCCGGGAAAACGAATTTTGAAAGCGAGTTCTTCGAATCGGATTTCAGAATTTTAGTGATCTTTTTGAAAGTCGCGATCTGTCTGGGGCTTAATAGCGAAGCGATATCTGACTTACTCATTAACGCCGAGTTGACTTTGGTTGATTGATACTGCGTAAGCGGTAATTGCTTAAGGCCTGGCGTATTTCTCAAATAGTATTTCTGATCGGAAACTTTTGCGATACGGGATTTCCCTGTATGCATGACCGCTTTCTTGCCAACTGCCTTTTTCGCGGCCTGTAATTGAGATTGGTCGTGAGCGAACACTTTCGATGCACATCTGAATGAAAGAGCATTCTCCAAAAGCGTTGAATACTCGACTTGCTTCGGATCATAAATCAACTCGACGACTTCTAGGCCATCCACCCAAGCCGAACGGGTATTGGCGACGCCGGTGATTCCACCTAATCGACCTTCGCCTTCCCAATAGCAGTGCATCGCAAAGGTTGCTCGTTTCAATTTCGGTTTTTGATCCGCAAGGCTTTTCAGAAAATCGGGAGCCTGTCGTTTGGCTGCGTTAAGGGCAGCAACCATTCGATTGGCCATCGGCTGGGTGTGCCAAATTCGATCCTTCCGAGGAATCAAGTCGCTTTCGTTCGCCGCCAGAAATCGTGTGACTGGATTGTTCCAAGAAGGTTCCTTGAAATGATTCAGTGTTTGCTCGTGAACGCCTTTTTTGTTGTTATAAACGAGAACGGGGACGAAGTGATCTTCGATGGCTTCGACCATTAAAGGGTGTGACAGGACGGACCGCCCATAATCAATACAAGTACTTCAGCCGGGGACTTCTTGAAATTGAACGAAGAGAGGCTTGCCGGTTCTTGCGGAAATCGCCTTGGCTTTTTCAAAGTCCGTATTCCACTTAACCGCTCCTAGTTCCGTCGGTTGATTGACCAAAGGTTGGGGGGCGAATCCCAACGACGCGAGCAAAATGATTAGAAACGTTTTGAGCATGAGTTTTCCTGTTAGAGACGCATCTCATTGTGGTGGTTGCTAAATCAGCGGGCAATCCAATGGTCGTGTGCTTTGACGCGTCAGTCGCATGGATCTTACAGGATAAACGAAAAATGTTCACCAATTTACGGATTTAGCTCCAGCCAATCTTCCTCCGCGGTCGCCAGTTCGGCTGCAATCGACTCAATTTTTTTGTGAAGAGCCATGGCCTCTTCTGGGTCGGTCATGTCCAGCATTTTTTGATTCAGCGATTTTCGCTCGTCATCAAGTTTGGCAATCTTTCGCTCGATGGCTTTGATTTTCTTGCGAAGCTCACGTTGCTCATTCTGCGTCAGGACTTTTTCGCCCTTGGAGAATTTTTCTGCTGGTGGAGCGCTGGCGGAATTTGTTTTCTGTGATGCTCGTTCGCCTTCGTCGATTTCTTTGTTGATGTAGTAAAGGTAAGCGTCGTAATCGCCCATGTAATTTTTGACGCTGCCATCACGGACCTCGACGATGTTGGTTGCGATCCGTTTCATAAAGTGACGATCGTGACTGGTGAAAATTACGGTGCCGTTGTAGGCAAGTAACGCTTCCGCAAGTGCTTCGACGGTTTCAACATCGAGGTGGTTGCCAGGTTCATCAAGCACGAGAATGTTGTAGTCGCCCAACAGCAGACCTGCCATGCAAAGCCTCGCCCGCTCACCACCGGAAAGGACTTTGATCTTTTTCTGCACATGTTCATCACGAAAAAGTAGCGAACCAGCAACGGCCAGGATTTGCTGATCCGTAATTCCCTTCATCGCCTGGTACTCGAGGTACTCCAGCACCGTGTCGTTGGGCGGAAGGGTCGTGTAAACGTGCTGCGCATAAGTCCCGATGTTACAGTTGTGCCCCCATCGTGTTTCGCCGTCCAGTTCATCGAGTGACCCAACAAGCGTTCGCAGCAACGTCGTTTTACCCTGACCGTTGTCACCAACAATGGCGGCACGTTGCTGATGCTCTATTTCGATGTTGATGTCTTCAGCGACGCGGTGGTCGGGATAGCCAATCGCCAATCCGCTACATCGAACTGCGGCGCCCTGGCGTGGCTGAACGATTGGGGCTTGGATGTAGGCGGTTTGTTCATCAGCTGCGATGTCATTGAGCTTGAGACGCTCAAGTTGTTTTTGCTTGGAACGGGCTTGGCTGGCCGTGTTGGCTCCCGCCTTGTTCTTGGCAATAAATTTTTCAAGCTGTTTGGCTTTGGTGAGTGTCGCCTTGTTTTCACGAATGGCTTGTTCTCGAATCTCTTTTTGATATTCGATAAACTTGGCGATCTTGCCTGGGTACATCGTCAGTTTGCCGCGAGACAGATCAAGCGTATGGGCGCAAGTCGCTTTGAGGAAAGCTCGATCATGGGAGACGATCAGGCAGGCTTCTCGAAACGAAGTCAAAAAATGCTCAAGCAAAATCTGCGTTCGAAGATCGAGAAAGTTGGTTGGCTCATCCAATAACAGGAGATTGGGTTCATGAAGTAGCAAAGCCGCCAGTTTGACACGCGTTTGCCATCCACCTGATAAATCGCCAACCGGCCCGTAAAGGTAGTCGCCTTTTATTTCGAAGCGCCCGGCGACCTCGCCGCATTTCCAATCAGGCTGCTCGCTATCGCGCATCAAAAAATCCATTGCTGATTCGCCAGCCTGGAATGGATCATGCTGACGGAGATAGCCAACTCTCAAGTTGGGATGGCGAATGATTTCACCCGAATCAAGCTCCTCATCCCCCAAGAGAATTCTCAAGAGCGTCGATTTCCCGGCACCGTTTCGGCCAACAAAACCGATTTTGGCATCGTCGGTGATCGTGGCCTCGGCGTCGTCGAGAAGGACTTGATCTCCGTAGGATTTGCAGGCTTTTCGGATTTGGAATAAGACGGCCATCGATCGCTTCAACTTCAAATGTGCACAAAATATAAGCTTCGAAGAATAGTTGATC
>CAZQQR010000319.1:0-6071 GCA_964595515.1 uncultured Pirellulaceae bacterium | reverse complement strand
TGATTTTTGTTTCACCAGCTCCACCGAGTTGCCTTTTTCGTTGTAGTGAACTTCGTCCACGAAGTTCTTCATCAGCATCACGCCGCGGCCACTCGTTTTTTCGAGATTTTCGTCTTCGGTAGGATCAGGAACGTCTTCTGGGTTAAACCCGCATCCTTGATCGGTGATTTTGGCAGTGAAATTGGAATCGGAGATTGCTATCTCAACATGAACGTCTTTGTCCGGGCAGCAGTGGTTGCCGTGGGTGATCGCGTTCATGATCGCTTCTTCCATCGCCATGTGAATTCCGAAAACATCTCGGTTGGTCCACTCCGCTTTTTCGAGCTGTGTTAAAAGAAGCTCGATAACCTTCGCGCAGTAATTTGGCTCGCTTGGAATGCGATTGTCGTACTTCCAGAATTGAGCGGTGTTTCCCATGGTTGGAATCGTCGGGGGTGGGTCAGCTTTAGTCCTAGCTTTAGTCTTTAAACGATTCAATCGCGTCGGATTGTTCGTCTTTAATTTGAAACACGGAATCGAGATTTGTATAGCTAAACAGATCGCGAACTTCCGGACGCAGGTTACTTAGTCGAATTGCACCGCCACGGGCCCGAATTCGTTTTTCCAGCACGATAAGTTTGTTGATCGCTGCACTAGAAAAGAAGCTTACGTTTTCGAAGTTGATCAGAAGGTTCTCGCTGTCGTCTTCACCATCAACCAAAGACAGCAATTCCTTGCCCATCGCTTCGATCCGAGAAGGGTCCATCACTTTTTGATCTTTGAACTTGACGACGGAAACTTCTTCCACGACATCAAGTTCGATACATTCAAACTGTTCCATTTGTGTTCTCGTGTGAATCTGAGTACCGCAACAGAAGTTCTGCGGTCATCCCATCATAGACCCGCCAAGGACCTACCGTCAAAGTGCCTGCCAAAGTTTGCCTTCAAACCGGCGAAAACGTTTAGTTTTTGGCGTGGAACACTTGGTCAGATTAGCCGTGTGTGATCGCTGATCACTACTTCAGCGATTCAACGGCAGGTAAAATAAAAAACACTGGCTAAACTTGCGAATGACAGACCAGTATCATCCGGTTCGTTGGAACCAGTGTTTTTTGATTCGATGTATTTTGTTTCGTTGGCTCCGAACCTAAGAATAATTCCGTCTCATTGACAGGCCGTTCAAAAACACGACGGCTCCAAGAAACAGAATTGGCCAACTTAACCAGCTTGGCGGCGTGATTGTTCGGGGTGTTGTAAATCCCGGAGCCATGGCCGGCTGAATGATTGGTTGTATGGGATTGTTTCCCGTATTCGCTGGAGTCCCGTAGGACGCTTGGTAGTAGGGCGAGTTGTACGGCGTATTTGCTTGAGCCACGTTTTGGTATCCAGGGTCGGAATACGATCTGGCTTGCTCTGAAAGAAAGTTCGATACGCGCGGGGTCAAGACATACGTTTGAACCAAATTGAGTTGAATGCCAATAAAAATTAGCACGAAACCAATCGTCATGATTGTGGTTCTTCGACCCATTAATCGCCTGAATGGAAAAGCGAATTAGTGTTAATAAGATAAGGTAGCAACTACCTGATATCGGAAATATCGTTCTTGCCCTGCCGCTTCTTGAGACTCTCCCGCCAATTCGAAATCACGTCCAAGTTTGTGTTCCGATTGTTCCGGTTATCCATTTCGACTCGATTGGTGAATGATTGAGGCAATGCCGTGTTCAGCGCGACAATTTAAAGTCTCCGATCACCATTCGATGATCGGAATGCAAAGATCTTTTTGCTTTCAGTCGAACCGTTTCAAGTCCGTCGTTTCGCCAAAGTTGATCAACGCGGAAAAGCGGCCAATCGCTGGTGGCCGTGTTACACCAACCCGTGCCGGCGTCGAGAAACGAATCCGTCATTCCTTTCATTGATGAAAGTGCTCCATCTCCAGAAGGCAGGTTGAAGTCGCCGCCAATTAGCCAGCGATCCGAGACGTGGTTATTTTTCAGATGCGAAATAACTTCTTCAAGCTCGCGACGGTGATCTTTCCGGCGCTGAGTATGAGCTTGCCAGAAACTACTTCGCCAAAAATCCATCTGAAAGATTGGCGGGCTTAGCCGAAGACTGGCAACATCGAGCTTGATCATTTTCTCGCCGATTTCATGCTCGACGACCGCGTGTACAAAATGACTGCCTTTGGAAGCATGAATTGGAACGAGGCGACCACGGCTGACTATCGCTGCGTCTCCGCATGAAACGAAATTGCCGTCATCGCCAAATGCTTTGTTTGCGATCATCGCCAGTTTTTCATCCCCGGGTGCCTCTTGAAATAAAATGATATCCGCAGATTGAGCGATTGCTTCTTGAGCGGCACTTAGATTTCCGAAATGACAATTCAACGAGACGACTCGAAATTGATCTTGTTGACCAGTTTTATCGTGAAAAAGGAATTTCACGGTGGATCGTGTGAGGCTTTTGGCCTCTTCGACAAACAATATGAAAAAGCAAAGCCAGATCAAAAGAGCACCAACTTTTATCCACTTGAGCCCGGAGCTTTTCCTGCCGATGAACAACGACAAGATTCCAGCAAGCCACCAAAGCCATGCAGGGATGATTGTTAGAGCAGCCAACGAATCAAATTGAATCCAAAATAGAATGATTGCGAACAAGCCCAAAACTAATGAAATCCAAATGGCCGCAAGTCTCAGGCTATGCAAAAACCTTAGCGGTTTTGATTGGATTGGTTCTGTTTCCATCAGGTCCTCAATGGGAATGTGATACGGGAACAATCCCAGCGTCGTTTGCAGTTTTGGGTCTGAGTTTACTGGAAATCATTCTACCCCACTATTTTCCGGATTCAGTACTGGTTTGAAGGCTGTCGATTTACTCGCTGGGAAACCGGTTTTTCAAACCGTCTTTCACCAAGCTGCACATTCTGACAAAATCAGGCCTTGAAATTTTGACATCGTGGACCGATTTATGAATTCGAAGTCAGCAGATAAAACACTTTCGGATTCCAGTCTGATGTCGCCGGCCTTTCAAGGCTTGCTCTGGACTCAGTGGTTAACCTCGATCAATGACAACGTTTTTCGTTGGTATGTCATCGGTGTCGGGAAAGATCAGTTTACGCCCGAGAACATCGGAACGTTGTTGGTTGTCGGTTCTTCCTTTTTTATCATCCCCTACATTATCTTTGCCACCGTTGCTGGGTGGTTGGCGGATCGCTACAAAAAAAGCCATGTGATCATTGGCTGCAAGATTGCTGAAATCGTGATCATGTCGCTTGGCGTTCTCGCAGTTTCGATGATGGGAACCCCGGACCCTTCCTCTGGTGTTGATCCGTATTTCTATCTGCTGCTGGCCGCCGTGTTTTTTATGGGAATGCAAAGTGCACTGTTTGCGCCAGCCAAGGTCGGAACGATCCCTGAGCTTTTGACCGAAAAAAATATTGCTGCGGGTAACGGAATCTTCAACCTTGCAACGCTGTCGGCAACCGTCATTGGAATGGCGATGGGCGGATGGTTGTCCGACGTAACAGGGCGCGGTCAAAAAGATGTCTGGATCGCCGCCGCCGTGTTGGTGGGGATCGCAGTGGTCGGGACTTTGATTAGTTTTCTGGTTCGATCATTGCCGGCTGCCAACCAAGACAAAAAATTCCCCTACAACCTCTTGAGCGAAACCGTTCGCGATGTGAAACAGTTGTTCAGTTTTCGAATCCTGTTTCGCGTGGCATTGGGAGTGACTTTCTTTTGGGCGATCGCAGCGTTTGCTCAGTTGAACATCGATGTGTTTTCAGAAGAAAGCGGCGGCTTGATCGAGTCGGATCGAACTCCATTGTTGATTGCGGTGGTGATGGGGATTGGCGTCGGAAGCGTGCTGGCGGGAATCATCTCGGCGGGTCGAATTGAGTTGGGGCTGGTTCCGCTCGGAGCGATTGGGTTGGCGATATTCTCTTTTTTGCTTTGGATGTCACCCGAAGGATTCATCAATGACAATCCCTTTGATGGAAACAAAATTTTCGTTTGCTTTTTGTTGTGTGGTTTAGGAATGAGCGCAGGCATCTTCGATGTGCCTCTTGCTTCGTATCTCCAGCACAATAGTCCGATTGAAAAACGCGGGGCAATTCTGTCGGCGACAAACTGCTTGGCGTTCAGTGGGATTCTGTTGATGTTTGGGTTGTTGCTGGTTTGCCGCAAACCAACCACCGAAGGATCCGTTGCGAATTTGTCTCGGGAAGTCACGGCCGCGAGTCTGGCGCCCGAACCGAAGGCGAAAATCGAGCAGATTGTTTCCCAGCTAGAACAAACCGATATCGAAAAAGGCAAACCCAATATCAAACAGTTTGTTGACCAAGTCGATGGCTCGCTCCGCGACGTGGCAATCACTGAATTGGTTGTGGCGGATGTCAAACGTCGAATCAAAACAGAGTCGACTTTGACGCTTGAGCAGTATCGCTCCGAGTTCAAACTGTCTGACTCGATGAACAGTTCGGTTGAGTCGAGTCAAGAATCCGCAAGCATCGGCCGGAAAATCAAACAGGCGATCGTGCAAGGTGGGCGTTTGCCGCTGATGACGTCGAGGCAAGTGTTCATGCTGATGGGCTTGATCACCATTCCTGTCGTGATCTATACGCTTTACAGGCTGATGCGGAAAATGGTTCGGCTGCTGTTTTTCATGCTGATGTCGACGCTTTATCGGATCAAGGTTTCAGGCGAGGAGAATATGCCAGACGAAGGCGGTGCCGTCGTCGTCGCAAATCATACGTCTTGGCTTGATGGCGCGATCCTGTTGGTGTTGGTGCCTCGCATTCCCCGTGCGCTTGCATGGGCAGGGAACTTCGGTGGTTGGGCGCTTGGGAAATTCGCTGACTTTTGCGGGATCATTTTGATCGGAGGAGGTCCAAAATCAATTCGACGAGGGCTGCAGACCGCTAAACAAGCGTTGAAGGATGGCGACGTGGTGGGGATTTTTCCGGAAGGCGGAATCTCGCAGGAATGCGTTGTTAAAAACTTCAAACCTGGACTACAAAAGATAATCGACAAGAAAGACCCGGTCCCGATCATCCCTTTGTACTTTGACGAACTTTGGGGAAGCATTTATAGCTACTCGGGTGGCAAAGCGATTTTCAAATTGCCAAACTCAATTCGTCGACCTCTTTCGGTACACATCGGCAAACCCGTCGAGAATCCCGAATCAATGTTTGCAATCCGACAAGCCGTTCAAGAACTGGGAGCATCCGCAGTGGACAACTACGCTGGCAATTTCGTTTCGGCCCCCGCCGCATTTATTAGTAGCTGCAAGCGAGCCAAGTTTCGATCCAAGATCGCTGACTCAATGCAACAAGAAGAGACGGGCGGTAAGCTCCTTACCAGAGCGTTGATATTGCGAAAGCTGCTCCGCAAGATCGTTCTCAAGAACGACGAAATGAATGTCGGCGTTTTGATTCCTCCGACCGTTGGCGGCGCGATCGTGAATGTTGCTTTGGCTCTCGATAAACGTGTCGCGGTCAATCTAAATTATTCGCTTTCGAACGATCTCATCAATCACTGTATCAAGGATGCGGGGATCAAGACGGTTTTGACGACCAAGAAAGTCGCCGAGAAATTTAATTTTGACTTCGATTGTGAAGTCTTCTATCTGGATGATCTCAAAGACAAGGTCACGGGCGCCGACAAAGCAATCGGGGCGTTCCAGGCGTTTGCTTTGCCAGGATTCATTCTGAAAAAGATGTTGGGGCTTGGCAAAATCAAACCCGATGACGTGCTCACGGTTGTGTTTACTTCGGGATCCACTGGCGTCCCCAAAGGCGTCATGCTGACGCAGCAAAACGTGATGTCCAATGCAGCGGGAATCGAAAAAGTCGCTTCGTTGAAACCATCGGACACGATCATCGGTGTGTTGCCATTTTTCCATTCGATGGGTTACACCGTTACGTTATGGGTTCCGATGACGGGCCCGATTCGAGTGGCGTATCATTTCAATCCTCTCGATTCGAAAATCGTCGGCAAGATTACGGAGAAGTTCAAAGGAACCATCATCGTCGCAACGCCAACGTTCTTGCGTTCGTATATGCGGCGGTGCACAACGGATCAGTTCGCGAGTCTCGA
>CAZQQR010000318.1:0-6092 GCA_964595515.1 uncultured Pirellulaceae bacterium | reverse complement strand
GAAATAGCTCAATTCACCTTTTTCTCGGCCAGCATGGTAAAACGGTGGTATGAACAGTCTCGCCGGACAACTCTTGATTGCCATTCCCGATCTTCACGACGCAAATTTCTATCGAACCGTCGTGATCCTTTTTCAGCATTCGGAAGACGGCGCTTCTGGGGTTGTGCTGAATCGACCATCAGCAGTCTCTGTCGAGAAGATTTGGAAAGAAGTTGGTGAGGTCGAATGCGAATGTCAGGATATCGTGAACATCGGTGGGCCAGTTGAAGGGCCGATCATCGCGCTTCACTCAAGCCTTGCCCTTGCTGAAACACCTGTCGTGCCTGGCGTATTCCTTTCCATGTCTCGGGAGCATCTAGACGAATTGGTCCGGCAAACCGACCAGTCGTTCAAATTGTTCAGCGGCTACTCAGGTTGGGGACCTGGCCAGCTGGAGTCGGAAATTGAACAAGGCGGTTGGCTAACTCTTCCTGCAAATTCCAATCACGTTTTTGATTCGCCAGACGAGTTGTGGAAACAAGTTTGCGATCAGGTTGGTCACGACATTCTAAAGCCTCACCTGGGTAGTCAGATTCCCAGCGACCCTTCTTTGAATTGACAAGTTTTGTCGGGTAGTGAAACCTGATTTCAGGTTGTTTCGACATAGGCAAAGAGGCTGATTTTCATAGAATTTTGAGAATTTGAGCGACATACGCGCTCAAAATTCGTAGACGAAGTTCAGTGTTAGTGATTGATCACTTTTTCTCTTAAACAAGATTTCAATTCGCCCTCGGAATTATGACTGCACTGTCTCAGGAAAATCGTCAAAGCCAAATTGGAATCTCTCTTGGAAATGGAAACTCGGCCGAAATGCTGTTACAGCATTTCAGCGGAATCGAAGCACTGTCTCGCGACTACACTTATTCTGCAACCGTTTTAACCAGTGATTCATCGATCGACGGGAACGCGGCGATCGGAGAAGAAGTCAATATCGCATACCACAACGAGGACGGCAGAACCCGCAAATTCCATGGCTTCGTCAGCCGGTTCGAATACAACGAGCAAGTCGAAGAGCCAGTGCAGATGACGTCCTACACCATGGACATCGTGCCTTGGCTTTGGTTCCTGAAACACAATCAGGATTTTCGAATCTTTCAAGAGATGACGACGCCCGACATTCTGAAAGAGATCTTTCAAAATTATCAATGCAGCGATTTTCGGATGCAGCTAACCGAATCGTATCCAACGCGTGAATACTGCGTTCAATACAACGAAAGCGATTTTGACTTTGTTTCTCGGTTGTTGGAAGAAGAAGGAATCTATTACTACTTTGAACACTCTCAAGACAGACATGTTCTCGTACTCTGTGATTCAACGGCAGGATATTTTGATCTTGATGAGCCCGGTGTGGTTTATGGTCCAGTCGGTGTCGATCAACAAGAACAGCTAACGAGCTGGAAACACATTTACGAATTTCGCCCAAGCAAAGTCGCTCAGAAAGATTTTAACTTTAAGAAACCAAACGATGGTTTGGTGACAGACAAAAAGGGAAAGGTCAAATTCAAGCGAAGTGATTGCGTCGAAATATTTGAGTACCCTGGCCGTTACGATGCAGCTGACAAAGGCAATCGTTTGACAAACGTGCGAATGGAAGAGCTTGAAGCCGAGCATGATCGAGTGCTTGGTCGTGGTTCCTATTTGAGCTTTACCCCGGGTGGGAAATTCAAAATCGACAAGCATTCGCGGCGGGAAGAAGAAGGAAAGACCTACGTGATCACCGAGGTCTTCACCGAGTTCAATTCCAATATCGGTTTTGACGGCGGCGATACCGAGGACTTTCGCAACGAGTTTCGCTGCATTCCGGCACAAACGCCCTTTCGCCCTGCTCGTGCAACCAAGAAACCATTCGTCGAAGGACCTCAAACTGCGATCGTGGTTACGGACGGTCAAGAAATCGTGGTCGATGACCACGCTCGCGTCAAAGTCCAGTTTCACTGGGATCGTTACGGTAAACAGGACGTCGATAGCTCATGCTGGATTCGAGTTTCTCAAACCCATGCCGGGAAAGGCTGGGGTGTCGTCGATATCCCTCGCAAAGACGAAGAAGTGATTGTCAGTTTCCTGGATGGAGACCCAGACCGGCCGATCATCACAGGCCGTGTTTACAACGGCGAGAACCAAGTCCCATTCGGTTTGAAGGGTGCCGGCGACAATAACAAAAACAAAACGCGGCGCGGAAACACTACCAAATCGTATGGTGGTGGCGGTTACAACGAGATGACGATGGACGACACCGATGGCCAAGAACAAATTCGGATTCATGGCCAAAACAACATGGACACGACCGTTCAAAACGATCAAACGTTGACAGTAAACAACAACCGCACAAAAACGATCGCCAACGATGAAACCAATTCAATTGGTAACAATCGCTCAACCGAAGTCGCGGTCGACCACACTGAGAAAGTCGGCTCCGATCAAAAGGTCACCGTCGGATCGAAGCAGTCCGTTACCGTCGGCACGATGAAAAATGAGACCGTCGGTATGATGAGCAACGAGATGGTTGGCATCGCAAAGACACTAAACGTCGGTGCAGTCTATTCGGTTGTCACGGGAGCCATGAATACCGCAGTCGGATACAAGATGGCGGAAGAGATCGGATTCTCCAAAACCGTGCTTGTCGGATCTGATTACTCGTTGAAGGTTGGTTCGGATCACTCGGTTAAAGTCGGCAAAAACTATTCACTTAATGTCAGCGACGCGGTCGCGGTAGAAGCCGGCGATGTCGTCGAGATCAAATGCGGAGCCAGCAAATTAAGATTGGAATCTGGAGGCAAGGTGACGATCGAAGGCACTGAGTTCCTATTCTCGGCGGCCGGCAGCGTAAAAATTAACGGCTCGATTATTGATTTGAACTAATTCAAACAACGTCCTCACTGTTTGAGCGCTTTGCCTTGCTTGGCTCAATTTATAGCTCCGAAATTCCATGAACATCAATCTCAACAACCCGACTCCTTTTGTGCCTCTTCATTTTGAGTCCATCGATGCCAAACGAAATCACTTTGGAGTCGTGGTTGTCCGCGGCTCGTTTGAGATCCTTAACGGTAAACGGCTTGTTCTGGCTGATGAGCAAGAACCGTTGGTGATGGAAGACACCTATTTTGGAGACCGCGAAAATTCAAGTCTTCGATTCGACAGCGGTTTGTCGCCCTACAAACCGAAAACGGATGTCTTGATCGAAGCCACGGCTTACGCTCCCAATGGCATCGAAGCACCAGAGTGGATCTCGGAGGTACAGTTCGGAGAAACGATCAAACGATTCCGAGTGACAGGTCCGCGTCATTGGACAGCGGGTGCTGGCTTTCGCCCATCTGCTCCCGAACCCATTTCAAGCTTGGATGTAAGATACGAATACGCGTTTGGCGGAAGATCAAACAACGGAACGCCACATCCGAGAAATCCGATCGGCGTCGGCTTCAACAAGTCTCTCGGTGCCAAATATCCTCAAATCGTTCCCGTTGAAAGAGAACATCGCAGTTTCGAAAAGACTCCCGTCATCGGTTTGGGCCCCATCTGTCCATCTTGGGAATCACGCCGTCAGTTCTCGGGAACCTACGACGAGAAATGGCAGCAGAATGATGCTCCCTATCTACCTGCCGATTTTGATTTCGAATTTTACAACGTAGCGCCAGAAGACATGAGAATCGCGGGATTCGCCAAGGGCGACGAAGGCGTCAAACTGACGAATCTGTACTCGGGTGGAGAAATGGCATTTGGGTTACCCAACATTCAAATGGGATCCGCCATCACTTTGACGGACGGGCGTATGATTCCGGGTGCGATGAACTTGGATACGATTGAAATCCAAGTCGAAAAGCTGCGGGTGTACCTGCAGTGGCGTGGGATCTTTCCTGCGAGTTTGCCGGTCAAAGATGTTGATCTCAAAATTTCGGCTCCACAGTACTTGGTTGCTTCTTAAGGATTGATCTGATGGCAGTTCGTGAAGGAACCAGAGCTTCGGTTGAATTTATATGCGTCAGCATTCTACCGGACGTTTGTAAATCTCCAGTGCTTCCAGTCCCATACAAAATCTTGTCGAAGTTTGACTCGGCGGTCGGGTTTAGTCCCAACGTTCGATTTCGAAAACAATCAGCGTTTCATCACAACTCGCGCCTGTCGACAGTTCGTTGCAATGAGTTGGGCGTTGGTGGTGGAATTCTTTCCGGCGTTAACTTGGGTTTCTGTCGCCCGATTCCGATGACGCACTCCAAGACAGTTCGGGTCAATGGCTCCTTCGTCGACTATCACGAGGGGACTTACATGTTCATGAATTGTGCCGGTCCCGAAGGTCCATTCAACACCATTGGGCAGGTTCTATTTTTAGGAAACATGCTGCCGGGACCTGTTGCCCCTGGAGGTAAGATCGCCAAGTCAAGTCTCGCAAGCAAGCCAAGCCTGTTCGCGAACATTCGTGACTTACTCAGCAAAGCTCAGGGTCTGATCGATGCAGGAAAGAAGCTCTACAAATTGGCTCAAACCGACTGGAGCGATCCAAGCTCAGTGTTGGGCGCGATGGCTGGCATGGCAGGAATGGCCGAACTTCAGAAACTTCAAAATCAGATTAACAGCGTTCGGGAAATGTATGACTTGGGAGACAAAGCTCTCAACGCGGATTGGAACGATCCGAAACAAGTGCTTGGTCTAGTCGCCGGAGCCGCCAATGTTGCCGACATGCCTGATGCCGCACAAGCCGCTCAAATGGCAAGCATCGTCAACGATGCGATCAACACAGACTGGACTGATCCTCGGGCAGCGATGGCTTCCGCCAAACAGCTGTTAAAGGCGACGGGCATGGATCAAATGCTCGCTTCGATGGCTGAAAATGCTTTTTCTGGAGACGACAGTTCGTCAAGCGGAAACGAATCGGAATCGGGTGAAGTTGCATCGCTGACCAATAATTTACCGGCTTCGTTCCCTCCTGCTGGATCGAATGCAAATGGTTCGAATGCAGATTCGGCTCTCACCGCCATTCCACCCTCCGCAGATGGGCGTCCGCGTCAACCGATCACGGCTGGATTGTTAGAAAAGATGCGGCAGTCCAATCCCGTTGCTGCCGCCAGATACGATTTGCTTTCTCCATCAGACCGAAACCGAGCGTTCGTCGAAACAGATCCAGGCGGAGAGTTTGGCGATAACAAAACGGCGATGTACATCCCAGGAGATGGTTTTTCCTCGACTCAGACTGAGCTTGATTCACCATTGTTGCCAAATGTTTCACAGTACATTCCAGAATCAATTCGCGAAATTTTTGTAGCTGACAAAGAAGACGCGACTCAGGGAAACTTTTTCGGGATCAAAGAAAAAGAAGGCAACGTGTACTTGTTCGGTGGACTGGTTGATTTGGGTTCCCCTGAAATGCCGGGAGCCGGTACGACCAACACCTGGTGGATTCCTGATCGCATTTTGAACATGGATATGGCTCCCTACTACGATTACCACGATCGAAATTATTACGGAGGCGATGTTAGGCTTTCGGACATGGCGGATATTTTGAAGGTCGAAGTCGACGCGTTCAAAGCCGGAACAGCCGACATTAGCAACCCGCTACAAATTCCGCTTCAGGGACTGTATTCAGCCGCCACCACTTTGGTCGGCACGATGACAGCCGCAAAAAATTCGGCGATGGATTTTGGAGAAGCAACATTCGATTCGATCGGTGATTTCTACGAAAAAGTGTTTGGCGAAAGCGACGCCTCCGGGGAGCCTGTTGCGGGAGATTCCGCGAGTGACGGGGCCAAAATGGGCGCTCCCAAAGATATCCCTTCGGGCGAAAAAGACTCGGCCGAAGTTGGCTCGTCAACCGGAGCAGAAGGTACCAATAACGGAGGCGGCGGTGGAAGCGGGGCCAGTTCAGGCGGTGGTGGAACGGGCAGTGCCGGAGCCAGCGCTGGAGGGACTGGACCAATCGCGCCCGTTGTCAACGGTGGTGGCGCGTCAGGGGTTGGTGTCGACGGAATCTTGATTACAACAGCGCCAGGAAACCCGACTGCTGCAGCCGCAGCGATCGAAGCTGCGTTTAGAGCAGAGAATGCCAAAGTGAAAGCTGGGATTGA
>CAZQQR010000317.1:0-6129 GCA_964595515.1 uncultured Pirellulaceae bacterium | reverse complement strand
ACCTGATGAGAGACATTGGCTTTTACGACTGACCAAATGCTGTTTGGAATCGCTGACTCATCAGCATCGTATTTCCGAAAAACATCAATTGCGCTGATGGAACTGGTTGGCTGGACGGTCGGACCAGATGCGATCACATCTAACGGGTCGCCCACGACATCGGAAACAATCAACGAGATCACGGGTGCACCGCCCGAGTAAGCCGCGAGTTTGCCGCCTTTGACGTTACTGATTTGTCGGCGGACTGCATTCAGCTCCGCGATGTCAGCACCGCTACGACTGAGAGTCGTCGTAGCCGATCGAAGTTCATCCAACGTGACCGGAGCCACCGGGCTTTCAAGCAGCGCCGAACCTCCGCCTGAAATTAAGCAAATACAAACGTCGTCAACAGTAGCCGCCGAAACCAGTTCAATAATTCGTTCGGTTGCCAGAACGACTCGATTCGTCGGGAGGTTCTCCCCTGCGGGCCGGCAACCCTCGACCCGAATCTGCTGTGTCGTGGCTACTTGATCATCTGGCACGTTGACCTGTCCGACAATTTGAGGCAACGATGATTGCGAAGAGTGAGTGGCGAGAAAACTTTGTTCAAGCCCGACCGCCATCGCGCCGCTTGCTTTCCCAAATCCTACGACAACAACTCGGCCAATCGAATTGATGGGAAACCTATAGCCTACAATCTCAAGATTTGAATCCACAATTTGAATGGAATCACGCACAAGCTTCTTCGCGTTCACCGCCGCAACGCCAGCATTCCAAATGGCGATCGCGTCCCGGGTAATATCAGAATGTTTGGACATCGTGTTGTTCAAATGATTCGCTATGATGGCACCTCAGGCGTCAATCACTCAAGTATCAAAATCCGAAATCGTCATCGCTTCAATGATAACCCACGATCGAACCCTGCCGGTGTCTTTGGGCCTAGCTATTTGCTTGATAGTTTTGTGTACGTGCAAGCAAACATCGGCGCAACCTCAAGAGACGGATGGAGACCCTCCGGCTTTGATTGCGCTAGGTACAAACAAAAACCCTCAGATTAGCGAAAGCAGCGGTCTGGCAAGCTCAGCCTATTTCGACGATGCGGTTTGGACGATCAACGATTCGGGCAATCCACCCAAGCTCTTTTTAATTCGACATACCGGTAAGCTGATTGCAGAAGTCGATGTCGACCAATCCGCCAATCGTGACTGGGAAGCTCTCACACGATTCACAAGCAAAGAACAAAGCTACCTGCTAATCGCCGACGTCGGTGACAATTCAAGAAAGGCGAAAGGTTACAGTTTTTACTTAGTCAAAGAACCAGATTTTTCAAAAGCTAACCCAAAGGCCGTCGTTCGCAAATCTCTTGAAGCCACGCGAATTCAGTTTTCTTACCCGGATGGCCCCAAGAACTGCGAAGCCGTCGCCGTAGATGCTGCGGCGAAAAACGTTTGGCTGGTAGAAAAAGTCTATTACACCAGCAAACAAAAAACGCCTCCTGGAATTTATGTTCTGCCTTTGCAATTATCAAAAACGGACCAGCCATTGACTGCGAGACGCGTTGCCAATTTCCCAATTCGAAATGTTACCGGAATGTCGTTTTCGCCAGACGGAAAACGGTTGTTAATCCGAAACTACGTCAATGCTCACCTCTACTCTCGCGAACCCAATGAGACTTGGGAACAAGTTCTCAACCGATTCAAACCGACCACCGTTGTAATGCCTTTGCAACGGATCGGAGAAGCAGTGTGTTTCACGAAAGACTCAAAGTCTGCGATCCTCACCAGTGAACTCACTGGACAACCCATCTGGCAAGTCAATTTAAAACGTTATCTTGGCGAGGCCCGCGTCCAAAAGAAAACAAAGACACAATCGGAAAATAAATGACCTCCAATTTAGAAACATTGCTCCCATTTCTGTCACCCATTGATGGCCAGCAAGACGAAATGCTTGGGTTGGTAGAAGACCTTTGCAATATAAATTCCGGCACGTTCAACGTAGCCGGAATTGCCGACGTAAAAGAACGGTTGGAAAAAGAGTTTGCTGCGCTCGGCGGTGAAATCAAAACTCTCGATTCTGCTTTGATGGAAAAGGTCGACGACAAGGGAACGGTCGTTTCCGCGCCCCTTGGCCAGATGCTACACGTTTCAAAATGGCCGGAAGCAAAATTCAAAGTGCTACTCTGCATCCACATGGATACCGTTTATCCGATTGACCACGATTTTCAGAAATGCGTCCGTCTTGAAAATGGTTCGATCAACGGCCCCGGGGTTGCCGACGCCAAAGGCGGAATCGTGGTCATGCTCCAAGCTCTCAAGACACTCGAAGCCAGTCCATTGGCTGGGAAGATTGGTTGGGAAGTTTTACTAAACGCTGACGAAGAGATCGGATCCCCCGGAAGCATCCACGCGATCAAAGACATTGCCAGCCGCTGCAACGTCGGGCTATTGTTTGAGCCATCGTTACCCGATGGAACGTTAGTATCATGGCGAAAAGGAAGCGGCAATTTTTCTTTTGTCGTCCGAGGCAAAGCCGCTCATGCTGGACGTGAATTCGAAAAAGGACGCAACGCGATTGTGGCTTGTTCAAGATTGATCGACGACATTGCAAAACTGAACACCGATCCTGAAGTGACATTCAATGCAGGTCGAATCAGTGGAGGCGGGCCTTTGAACGTTGTGCCAGATTTAGCGATCGGACGCGTCAACGCGCGCGTGAAAACACCCGAGCAATTACGCGATGTTGAATCCAAATTTGCGGGCTTGGTTGAAAAATACAATCAACTCGACGGAATCAGTGTTGAGATGCACGGCAGTTTTACTTCGCCTCCCAAACCGCTATGTGAACAATCAGCTAAACTTCAAAAACGGATTGAGTCTTGTGGCGCCGCGTTGGATATCAATGTCGGTTGGCGGGGAACAGGTGGCGCGAGCGACGGAAACAAGTTCGCTGCGGCCGGACTTCCAAATATTGATACGCTTGGGCCACGTGGTGGAAACATTCATAGTTCAGACGAATATTTGTTGCCTGAAAGTCTTGAGCCCTGCGCGAAAATGACGGCTTTAATTTTGCTCAGTTATGCCGAATCGGTTGATTGAGAACGCGATTGAAGTTCGTACTCATAGCGCCAACATTCCCGCGGTACAACAATGCCGCCCAAAGCACGCCAATGCGAGTTCCTGAAAAAGCACGCCTTCGTTTGCAGGAGGGCGGGGCATTAGGCCAAGAAGGGTTTCATCGAGTTTATCGGCCTCAAACAGCCCAAGCGAACCTCGCTACGATTTTGGCCCTCTCTTTTGGATTCGCTGGCAACTACCTAAGATAAACCAGCCGAGCTAAATCCGTGGCATCCAACTAGCCGATAAAAGACCCATCATCCAATTGCTTTTTTGCAACCAAAGCTGAGAACCCAATGACTTCGAAACCTATTCTTGCAGCTGACAAACTTCAAAACGATCCGCGACTTGCCGAAGCAAAAAAATTGATCCTTGCCGCCGTTGCCGATCATCAAGAGCAACTGGTTTCCGTTCGGCCATCCCACCCGGAATTGGCGGCGGACTACGAAGCACTTCTTGAAGAGTTTGGGCAACTGCGAGGAGCCAGAACTTTTTTCCCATACCTCGGCAGCGGACTCGGAAACGGTCCTTTCGTTGAGCTTGGAGATGGAGGAGTCAAACTTGATCTAATTACTGGAATCGGCGTGCATGGCTACGGGCACAGCCATCCGCTTATGATCGAAGCCGGACTTCAGGCGGCCATCAGTGACACCGTGATGCAGGGTAACCTTCAGGCCAACACCAACAGTCGAGACATTGCGCGGTTGTTGGTCGACACGGCCTGTGAATCAGGTGCCGAACTTAAGCACTGTTTTCTTTCGACCAGTGGTGCGATGGCAAATGAAAACTCGCTCAAGATGGCGTTTCAGAAAAACCATCCAGCCAACCGTATCGTCGCCTTCACGGGTTGTTTTGCTGGCCGAACATTGGGACTGGCTCAGGTCACCGACAAAGCCAAATACCGAGTTGGGTTGCCGGATACGATCAACGTTGACTACATCCCGTTTTACGATCACAAGCATGCGGATCGAAGCATCGCCTACGCAGTTCGACGATTCAAGCATCACATTCATCGCAACCCTGGTAAGCACGCGGCGCTTTGGATGGAACTGATTCAGGGCGAAGGCGGCTATTACCCCGGGCATCCTGATTTCTTCAAAGCCATCATCGAAGTCGCCAAGGAAAATAACATCGCCGTCATTGCCGATGAAGTCCAAACGTTTTGCCGCACGACGCGACCCTATGCGTTCCAACATTTTGGTTTGGACAAATTGGTGGACTTGGTCACCATTGGAAAAATCTCGCAGGTTTGTGCGACTTTGTTTACCGATGAGTACAAACCAAAACCCGGACTCATCAGTCAGACGTTTACTAGTAGCACGTTCGCGATGTATGCGGCCCATGCAACGGTTCAAGGGTTGATCGATCGGGGGCATTTTGGCGAAAACGGATTGAACATCCAACTGCACAATCATTTTGCAGATGGCTTAAAAGCGATCAACGAACGTCATCCGGATACAGTTCGTGGTCCTCATGGGCTTGGCGGAATGGTCGCCTTCACTCCGTTTGATGGCTCAGCGGAAATCGCGAGAGAGATGGTGAATCGAATGTATCACGCCGGTCTCATGTCATTTATGGCGGGTGGCGACCCTAGCCGTGTTCGATTCCTGATGCCGCTTGGCTGCATGGAAACTTCGCACATCGACCTCGCGCTTCAAATCATCGAGAACGTGGTTGTCGAAATCAAAGAGTCTCAAAACGCTTAGGACTTAAAACGCTTAAGACGTCACACCTAATTTCTACCTTCGGCCATTCTAAACCATGTTAATCGTTCGAAAAGTTCAAGAATCTGATCTCACGCCCTTATTCGAACTGATCCAAAAGTCCGAGTATGGTTTGACGACACTAAAGGTTTCCAAGGACGAACTTGCGTCTCGAATTGAACGTTCCATTTTTGCTTTTAGTCAAAAAACAGGTAAGCCCAACGGCCAACCCTACGTTTTTGTGATGGAAGATCTCACCAGCGGAAAGATCGTGGGAACGTGCTCGATTTACTCCAAAGTCGGCGGGTTTGAGCCGATGTACTCTTACGAGATCAAAGAGTCCATTCATAACTCCGACGACCTCAATCCTCCCGTCAAGAAAACGATCCGTGTTTTACATTTGCGAGAAGAGCATGATGGCCCAACCGAGGTCGGCAGCCTGTTCCTTTCGCCCGACTATTGGGGGCACGGACATGGTAGGTTGCTCAGTCTGTCTCGGTTTCTTTTTATGGCCGAGTTTCGAAGCCGATTCGAAGAAGAAGTAATTGCGGAGATGCGAGGTGTGGTTGGCTCTGATGGGAAGTCTCCCCTTTGGACTGCGCTTGGGTCTCACTTTTTCCAAATCGAGTTTCCCAAAGCCGAAACGATGACGAGTCAGTCAAAAAAGTTTATCGCTGACTTGATGCCGAAACATCCGATCTATATCCCTTTGTTGCCTGAAGCAGCCCGCAATGTGATCGGTGAAGTTCACGACAATACCAAACCAGCGTTGTCGGTTCTAAAAAAGGAAGGCTTCGAATTTCGCAACTTGGTCGACATTTTTGACGGCGGCCCGACGATGCACTGTCAAATTGAAAATATCCGCGCGGTCCAAGAAAGTGTTGCTGGAACCGTTAGAACGATTGAGAAAACGCTTGAGAATGGCAGCCAGCAATTGATCAGCAACGCGCGATTGGACTTTAAATCTTGTCTTGGTGAAACGACATGGGACGGCGACAGTGTTTCAATTGACCAGGTGACTGCACTGCGGCTTGGTATTAAAGAGGGTGATAACATTCGCTGCATCAACTTGCGTCCAAACACCAAAACCAAACCGCCAGAAAAAACGTAAGTCCGTTTTCGTTCACGCAGTTCTAGCCGCGGCAAACCCAAACCTTCAATTCAGAAATGACGATGATCAATCCAAAAATTTGTGTAAATGGTCAATGGATCGAAGGCCAATCGGAAACGGTGACTTCTACTTGTCCCGTCGATAATTCCGTTGTTTGGGAAGGCGCGAGTGCATCGAACACTCAGGTCGACGATGCTTTTCTTGCGGCCCGCAACGCATTCGG
>CAZQQR010000316.1:4539-6170 GCA_964595515.1 uncultured Pirellulaceae bacterium | reverse complement strand
CCTCAAAAGTACTTTGATATGCATGAGGGCACCATTGAAAAACCCTTGATTCGCCACACCGACTTAAAAGACGTCCCATGGGCTGCTCGTGCAAACGCAAAACTTGGCGACGATCTGCAATTTAGAACCGACGACGCTTGGGAAAAGGTTCGTCGATCCTACCTGGCCTGCATCTCTTGGGCGGATTTCAACGTTGGTCGCGTCTTGGATGAGCTGGAAAAGAGCGAATACGCGGACAATACAATCGTCGTCCTTTGGTCCGATCATGGCTATCACTTAGGCGAAAAACGAAGCTTCCGAAAATTCTCGCTGTGGGAAGAATCAACTCGAGTTCCTTTTATCATCTACGACCCTCGGCCAGGAAGAATGAAGCCGGGCAATACTGCAGAGGCAGTTTCGCTGATCAACGTTTACCGAACGCTTGGCGAAATGACGGGTATTGAAACGCCAAACTACGTCGATGGAAAAAGCTTGGTCGCTCAAATCAAAGATCCTTCAGCTCCGATCGCGGATCCAGCGATCACCACATGGGGCCGAGGCAACTACACGATTCGCGACGACCATTGGAGATACACACGCTATTTTGATGGCAGCGAAGAGTTGTACAACCACAACGTTGACCCCCAAGAATGGAACAACCTCGCGGGCGATTCTGCCAATAAAACCAAAATTGCTGAGCTTGCTGCGTTCCTTCCAAAATCTGAAGCTCCCCAGGTCAAGCAAGGGCGGGCGCTTTGGAATGTGGTCGATGCTGACCAGCCCGGGAAGCTTAAGAATTTCAAGAACAAGCAATGGCCGTCGATTAAAAAGAAGTTAAAACCTTCGATCGAATAGAGTTTCTGGACAGGCGAATTCGTTGTAAAGGAGTTCGTTGCTGCAAAGTTGTAGCGGAACTAGTCAAGAGTTTCGAGCTGAGCTAAGTCGGGCATAAATCTAGACAACGCTTAGCCCGCGATTCATTCACCGCGAGAGTCTGCTAACCATTGGTCGGTGCTTTGCGGATCAGCCAAACGGCACATCTCTTCCAGTTGATCTGCGATCGAATACAAATCGTCTTTCCAGTCTTCGATCGAAACGTCTGCTGGTTGTAGTTGGGACATTTCGTCAATCAACATGATAAACCTCAACAAGTGTCGGAAAACGACCCCCTCCTGTTTTTGAAGTTTATTTCCTGTCACGTATTTGTTGAATTCGGTTCCATACTGCAGAGCTTCGCCCACAACCCAGACAGGTGTGATTCGAACATCATGAACACCGGGAAAATCGTATTGGAACAGGCGATGAAGCTTGTGTGGCAAGTTCAAGATTGGCACGTAATCATCATCGTCGTACCAGCCACGTTTCTTTTCTTCTTCGTCATCATCACTGTTGAGCGCCCCAAGCTCTTCCGCTGTCGCCAACCCAAGCGTTAACAATTGAGCATCCAATCGCGTTGTTTGAAGCGGCCCCGGCGGCAACTCTTCCTGGCGGGGAATGCGAATTGACTTTCCAAGCGACCGAGACAGCTCCAAAATACTTTCGAATGCCAAAATACGTTCGTTCTGATCGGCGATTCCGAGATGTTTCATCAGAAAAACGGCATACAACGGATGTACACCTCTTAGCTTCAAAAGATCACCCATCGATTCGTG
>CAZQQR010000316.1:0-4439 GCA_964595515.1 uncultured Pirellulaceae bacterium | reverse complement strand
GCTCCGCGCTATCGGCAATGACAGTCGGCGATTGCTCTTTGTTGTTATCGTCGACTGATTTCCCTTCGTCGAGTTCTTCCAGCGGCGGTTTCGGGTCAAGAGCGACATAGCCGCCGCGCCAAAGCGTTACGAGTTGTTGATTCAATCTCTTTTGGGCTGCGATCTGATCTTTCGGCTTGAGCAATCGCCCGGCGACCAACTTGCGAATTAGTTTGACGTCCGGTGAGGCATCAAGCATGTAAACCAGTAACCGCCATGGAAGCGGCCCCCGACTGGCCAAGTCCGCGGACGGGGCAGCAACAAGCTGATCAAACTGCTGCTGCGTCCAGTATTGTTGGCCCTCACGACGTTTGGGTTGCTTTTTCTTTAACGCCTTTTTCGCCTTCCGAAGCCCGGGGTCTTTGGTGTCGTCCGGAATCGTATCGTATTTCTCTTTCCATTTAAGGATCTTTACATCATCCTCGTGAGGCAGCGCAAATACAAAACCGCGATCATCAAACTGCGGCCGGCCTGCCCTGCCAAACATCTGATGGGCAGAACTTGGCTCAATCAACTTCATCTTGCCGCGTGGGCCTTTGATCAGAGTTGGCAATACAACACTACGCGCGGGCAAATTGATTCCAGCTGCGAGCGTTTCCGTACAAACACAAACGCTTAACAATTTTTCCTGGAAAAGCTCTTCTACAATTCGGCGGTAGCGCGGCAACACGCCGGCATGATGGACTCCGATTCCGCGAATCAGAATCTGTTTTAGTTTAGGTCCGACACCCTGAGACCAATCGTATTCATCCAGCCGTTCTCCAAGTCGTTTCTGTTGCTCTTTGTCGACACACTTCTTGCCTTTAAGGGTTTCAGCAACGTTCCAACACTGTTCGCGGTTGAAACAAAATAGCAACGCCGGTGTGTGCCGCGCGTCCTCCTCGCCGTTGACCATGTCTTCGATATGATCCGGAAGAATTTTGTCTTCGACCCAGTGAAACGAAAGCGGGACTTTTCGCTCGGAACCTTGAACCAGTTTCAGGTTGCGGGAGTGGGTTCGGTTAAGCCAACTGCAGAATTCCATTGAATTTCCAACCGTGGCTGACAATAGCAGTGTCTTGATATGACGAGGCAACAAACCAAGCCCAAACTCCCAAACGATTCCTCGCTCGCGATCGTTGAAGCTATGAAACTCATCCATCACGACAGCCCAGACATCGGAAAAATCAAAGGCTTCTTCGTGCAGCAAACGGTTCAGCAAAATTTCAGCGACCACCACCAGGATTTTTGCATCCGGATTGACTTTACGATTCCCCGTTACCAACCCAACGTCGTCGGGGGAAAATCCCCACTTCTGAACGGTCTCTTGAATGTCTCGAAATTTTTGATCCGTCAATGCGATCAAGGGTGTCGTATAGTAAGCCGTTTTTCCGAGCTTTAGCGCTTCGTAGATTGCTGCCTCAGCAATGAGCGTCTTTCCAGTTCCCGTCGGGGCACACACCAGAACGCCTTGATCCGATGTGAACCAATTCAGCAATGCCTCTTCTTGAACCGGGTACGGATCAAATGGCAATAAATCGAAATACTCTTGCGCGATATCGTCTCGCTGAGATTGAAGCTCAGGCGAAGTTTCAACAGGCTGCGGATCAGGTGAGTTAATTTTGATCTCCGACGAAGTCAATCTGTGGGCGCTCGTCAGCCGTTGATAGCTGGCAACACATGTAACTTTTACAAAAGATTGTCGCTAACGTGGAATGCTTTACAACGCCACTCAATTTATTGAACCGGGCATCGGAGTTGCTCGTACAGTCTCTTCAAGGTGATCCAAAGCCTTCTCGCACAGAAACTTTTAAACAAAACGTGACTCAATGGCTAACTCCCGACGCAAAAAAAAATCAGGCTCTTTGTTTGGTCCACTTGTTCTCGAGATAATTGCCCTGATCGTGTTCTTTTTGTTGTTCACTAATGCCCGGTCTCATCGGGAATCAACCCAACCGATTGACGAAACGCGAGACTCGAGTTCGCTTGTTCAAACTCAACAGCAGCTCCCGATTCACAGCCCAGTCGTTTACCAAATGTACGAGAAAAGTCCGCTTCAAGAACTGCTGGCTGAGAATCAGTCGCCTTCAGAATCGCCTAAATCGACTTCTTTCCGAAATCTATTTTTTCGACGATAGGTCTGGTCTACACAAAGACTCTTTAACCGATTCTCTAGATTCGAACGGCTTCTCAATCGCCAAACAGTAAACGGTAAACGTTTCGAACTCGCGAAACGCGCCCAATTTACTAATTGTCGATTCCAAGCCTCACTTTCGCCTGGATTACTTGTCAAAAAAATCTGCTTTGTCTGTGATCAGACATCAGTTTCAAATTTGTTAGCATTAAAATTAAGTAAGCGGCTATTGGTCGCTAACAAACTTTGAAATCGAAAATGATCGAACGCCATGACAGACGCGGGCAAATTGCCGGATCGCAACCAAATTGCTGAAGACCTTCAGGCAGACGGGGAAGAAGCGCTCGCCAAATACTTTTCGCAAGTCCAAGAGCGTCTCAAGCGTGTGATCAATTTCCGGCTAGACTATCGACTGAGCGGTCGCGTGTCCGAATCCGATGTCATTCAAGAAACTTATGTTCGTGCAGCAAAACGGATCGATAGCTTTCTTGAAAAAGATGACATGCCCTTTTTTGTCTGGCTACGTCTGGAAGTAAATCAGAAACTTCACGAGATTCATCGCCATCACTTCGGAGCCGAAAAAAGAGACGTTCGCAAAGAAATCAAATTTGGCGAATCGAAAAATGAATCCGGCAACACGAGTATGCAATTGGCTGCCCATATCGTTGGCCAACTGACATCGCCCAGTTTGTTACTTGAACGAGCCGAACAAATTGTCCGTCTGGAACGCACTTTAAACGAGATGAATGATCTCGACCGGGAGATTATTGCGTTGAGACATTTCGAAGAACTATCCAACTCCGAAACCGCGAACATTCTCGACATCGAGCCTGCAGCCGCCAGCAAACGATACCTACGTGCACTTCAGCGTCTCCGCCAGATCATGCAATCTGCGAGGGAAGCCAATGACGGATGACGCCAATTCAAACGATGGAGTCACAACGAATCCTGAGATTCTCGATTCATTGGTTGAGGACTTTACCAAGCGATTGCGAATGGGTGAGCACCCGCCGATCGAAGAGTATCAGCAGAAACACCCTGCGCTAAAAGACGAAATCGAGGACTTACTGGCCTGAGTCGCAATGATTGAGTCGTTCAAGACGTCGGCTTCGATCACGCCGTCTCCCAATCGTCGTTCGCTGGATGAAGTTTCGAAGCTTGAAAACATTGCCAACTACGAGATCAAAAAAGAGCTTGGCCGTGGCGGAATGGGGGTCGTTTTCGAAGCCGTGCACGAATCGCTTGGTCGGCGCGTCGCAATCAAAGTCATGCCGACTCCGTTGGTGAACAGTGAAAAGTACATTGAGCGATTCAAACGGGAGGCTAAAGCCGCTGCCAAATTGCACCACACCAACATTGTTGGCGTTTTCGAAGTTGGAGAAGCCGAAAACTACCACTACTACGTGATGGATTTTGTTGACGGCCAGGGCCTCAATGAAGTCATTAAAGAACTAAAAAGGTCGACCGGTAAACAAACGTCGAAGAACGACGAAGTGTCGTCCAATTCGGCACTCAATAGCAACGGAGCGATCGCCGATTTCGAACCAACATCGATTGGGCATTTTCGGTGGGCCGCAAGGATCGGTGCAAACCTCGCCGATGCCATCTCCTATGCTCATCAATCCAACATTCTTCACCGAGACATTAAACCATCCAATATGATCCTCGATCGTAAAGGGACCGTTTGGATTACGGATTTTGGCCTCGCCAAAGACACCTCAGGTGAGATCAATCTAACCAAGACAGGCGACGTGATTGGGACTCCACAATACCTCGCGCCTGAATCTCTGGAAGGTAATTACGATCAGAAAAGTGAAGTCTATTGTCTTGGGCTGACTCTCTACGAACTGGCGACGCTTCAACCGGCGTTTAAGAACGGGTCGACTGCAGAAGTCATTCGTGCGATCGCAAACTCCAAACCAACCTCACCGAGAAAAGTAAACCCAAAAATCCCGATTGATCTTAGTACGATCATCGCGAAAGCTATCGAACGCAATCCTGACTCTCGCTACAAATCAGCGGAAGAGATGAAGAATGACCTCAACGCGTTCATCCAAGACCAACCTATTTCAGCCCGACCTCCATCGACCCTGGAGAATGTCTGGAAATGGTGCCGGCGCCGCCCCATGGAAGCCGCACTCTCTCTAACAACGGGATTGCTAGTCGCCACCGTGGCGATCGGTTCTTCGGTCGCCTACTACTACCAGGGAGAACGACTGGTCGTTGAAAAAGAAAACGCCAAGCGGCTTGAAATTCGAACCAAAGAAGTCTCACGACACGTGGAACG
>CAZQQR010000315.1:0-6173 GCA_964595515.1 uncultured Pirellulaceae bacterium | reverse complement strand
ACTAGCCTCCAGGCTGCCAAGCCGCCGGGCCATCTTTTTTCTGACGCAGAAACTTTGCATCCACTTGCTTGTACCAAACATGTAATTTGTTCCGCATCGATTCAACCCGTTCAGGATCTTGCTGACTCAAATCGTTCTGCTCGCCGAGATCATCCTTTAGATTGTATAGATGAACGCGCCCGTCTTCGTAGCGTTCGAGCAACTTGTAATCACCCATTCGAATCGCTCCGCCCGGCATACCACCTTGATTGCTGTAGTGGGGGTAGTGCCAATATAGTGCCTCCCGATCAAGTGTTTCGCCTTTGAGCGCGGCAGTCAAATCAACGCCGTCAATTTCATGGTCAAGCGTTAACCCGGTGGCTTTAGCGATCGTTGGAAACACATCGATAGAACAAATCGGTTCCTCGCTAACCGATCCAGCTTTCGTCGCACCCGGGTACCGAATGATCCAAGGTTCGCGGATACCACCTTCATAGATCCAGCCCTTGCCACCACGAAGCGGAACATTGCTGGTTGGAGAACCTTCGCTCGTTGACAACCCTCCGTTATCAGAAGTAAAAATCACGATCGTGTTGTCCGTGATCTTAGAATCTTCGATTTGCCTAAGCACAATTCCAACGGCCTCGTCCATGGCTTCCACCATCGCACCATAGACAGCGTGTTTTTGCAGAACGCGAACTTTTCGCGGCTTGTTCCCAATGACTTGCTCTTCGTCAGCAAACTCTTCACCGTTAACCTTCTCCGCTTTGGCTTTGTATTTTTTGATCAAATCAGGACGTCCAATTAATGGCGTGTGCACCGAATAGAATGACAGGTAGGCGAGAAAGGGCTTGTCAGCATTCTCCTTAATGAAGTTCGCCGTATCTCTCGCCAATCTGGCTGGCAGGTGTTCGCCATCTGGGCTTTCGGGTTTGAGTTGAGGGTTCTTAAAAGGCGCAAAATATTTCTTGCCAGTGTATGGGCCACCCTTCGTCCAGCCGCCTTGGTTAACATCGAAACCCCGATTCTGCGGGAAGTACTCTTCGCTCGGCCCCAAATGCCACTTTCCTGCAAAAAACGTGGCATAGTTTTTCTTCTTCAAAAGTTGGGCCAGCGTGATTTCATCCAAAGGCATTTTGTTGTGCAATGGAGCGGGTAAGAATTTCCCACTTCGATTCCCAGTAAAGAAATTCGTTGCACCCACTCGAGTAGGATACCGGCCCGTCATCAAACTAAAACGTGTTGGCGAGCAAACCGGGTTTGCTGCGTAACCATCGGTAAAACGCATCGCGGTTTTCGCAAACGAGTCAATCCTTGGTGTCTCGTAGAAACAATTTTGATTGTTCGCACCGATATCCATGTAACCCAAATCGTCAACAAGAATCACAACGACATTGGGAGATTGCTCTGACCCAGTATCACTTGGTGAACTCGCGCTCGTCGCGCAGGGAAACAAAAAGCAGATCAAGAGGATCAGGATTTGAACTATTCGGAACATGTTTTTTTCGAAGTTAAAAGTGGGTTGTTCAAGCGTCATTTTTTCTCTGCCATCCGTCGCGATACACTGCGACCATCAGAAATTGACTTTGCTAACAGTGAACTCATTTCCCTGACAATATCAGGATGCACCAGAGATAGGTTCGTGGTTTCACCCGGGTCTTTTTCAAGATCGTACAACTGGCCCGGCGCGTCGGGCGCAACCTCTGGCAACTGATACTGTTTGAGTTGAGCATGTTTTGCATAGTTGTTTCCGCCAGAGCCTTGGTGTGCAAGGTACTTCCACTTGCCACGGCGAATCGCCAAATATCTCTTGCCGCCAAACCCCTGCTGCAAAATATAAGGCCGAATCGGCATTCCTTTATCCGCTCCTAACATCGCGGGCAATATGCTGAAACTGTCTTCTGCACAGTCATCGGGTAGTTCTGAATCAACGACTTCCGCCAACGTCGCCATCACGTCGGTCAACGAAGTCAACTGAGACGAAGTCGTCCCCTTTTTCACTTTTCCCGGCCAGCGAACAATCATTGGGACTCGATGTCCACCTTCCCAGTTGTCACGTTTTACCCCTCGCCAAGGACGGGCACCATCATGTTGGTGATCCTTCCTCATGTGAAAAACTGTTGGAACTTCGGGCCCGTTGTCACTGGTAAAAATGACGATGGTATTGTCTGCGATTTTTAATTGCTCGAGCGTCTTCATTAACTCCCCGACCACGAAGTCCAACTCAAAGATAAAATCTCCGTGGGGTCCAGATTCTGTTTTTCCCTTGAATGCCCTTCCAGGAAAAGACGGCAAGTGAACTGCTTGGGTAGAGTGGAACAAGAAAAATGGCTTTTCAGCATGTTCACTGACATGCTTTTTCAAAAAGCGTTTGCTCTTATCTAAAAACACCATATCGACTTCTTCTAAATCGAAATCGTCTGCGTGCATCCCGCGGCGATTGTCATTCGCATAAGGATGTTTGGGTAAATTTGATTTATCAAGCAATTGAGTTGGCGGGACAGGAATTTTCCTGCCATGCATATACGCATAGAGCCAATCCGTCGTCGGACAGCACGCCGTCCCAAAAAACTGGTCAAACCCACAATCCAATGGACCGCCATCAATATCTCTTGAGTAGTCGATTCGTTTGACGGAATTCAAACCACCTTGGTGAATTGGTTTCCCATCGGAATCATAAAACGTCAGACCGATGTGCCATTTACCAAAACAAGCCGTCGAGTAGCCCTTGTCTCGCAACATCTCTGGCAACGTGTATCGCTCTGGCGCGATTAAAGAAGGTCCACCTGCCCCAGAAAACACTCGGCCTCCGTTGGGAATTCGGAACGCCATTTGCCCCGTCATCAGACTGTATCGCGTCGGCGTGCAGACCGTGCAAGGACTGTGGGCGTCAGTAAAACGCATTCCTTGTTTCGCGAGTCGATCCAGGTTTGGAGTCGGAATTTTCGATTCAGGGTTGTAGCACCCAACGTCACCGTATCCTAAATCGTCAGCCAAAATGACGATCACATTGGGCAGTTGCTCAACCGGTTCAGAAACGGCAATCGCCAGCGAACTCCATTGGCTGAGAGAAATGACCAAGCCAACCGTCATGGCAAGTAAACTGAGTTTCATGTCGCCGCGTGGTGTTTGATTTGAATCTGTCCGCGACGATTATAGACCGATCTGCGGGGTAGGTGTTTATCCAAACCTGAACTGAAAGCGTTTGTTACCTGTGTCGGGCTCGGTTAGCCCAAGGACTTGCTTTGGATAAGGCAAATGACAACCCCATTCATTCCCGACCGCACCAAAGACCGGCTAACTTATCCAAGCCGTTGTCTGCATTCAGAGAATTTAGCGCATTCGCCCCCGAGCCTAAATCGATCTCGAGTTGACCGAGCACGAGTTCAAACGGCATGTCGCCATCGGTCACCCCTCAGCGCATCCGGCAACCCCCAGCAACAGACATTCTTCTATTTAGCTTTTGCCAGATTCAACTTTAATCGGTTGAACGTTCCAAATTTCATCCGCGTATTGCTGGATGGTGCGATCGCTTGAGAACCAACCACTATTGGCTGTGTTCAGGATACTCATTCGGTCCCATTTCTCTTGGTCGCGGTAAGTATCAGCCACCTTTTGCTGGGCATCGATATAACTGCGAAGGTCGGCGATCGTCACCCATTGATCTTGAGGACTTCGCAATCCTGCGGTCAGAACGTTGAAAATTCCTGGCTCGTTCTCGCAGAACAATCCAGACTCCAGCATCGCCATCAACCGACTGATGTCTTCGTCGCCCGCAATAATGGCGTTGGGATCGTAGTCTTTCTTTTGAGTCTTGACACCTTTTTCATCGAGTCCAAACAAAAAGAAGTTCTCGGCTCCGGCTTTCTCACGAATTTCAATATTCGCTCCATCAAGCGTTCCGATTGTCAGCGCGCCATTCATCATGAACTTCATGTTGCCCGTTCCGGAAGCTTCTTTTCCGGCCGTTGAAATCTGCTCAGACAATTCAGTTCCCGGACAAATAATCTCCATCGCCGAAACGCGGTAGTTCGGGAAAAAGACCAAACGAAGCAAGCCCTCTGTTTTCGGGTCGTTGTTGATCACCTCGGCGACGTTGTTGATCAATTTTACGATTTGCTTGGCCAAGAAATATCCAGGCGCGGCTTTTCCGCCAATCAAGACACAACGGGGAACCATGGTATCGGTATCCCCACGAAGAATTCGGTCATACAAATGAACCACATGCAGTACATTCAACAGTTGTCGTTTGTATTCATGAATTCTTTTGACTTGAACATCAAACAAGGCCGCCGTGTCAAACTTGACTCCGGTCGTCTCCTCAACGTACTTTGACAACCGCTCCTTATTGGATTGCTTCACCGCTCGCCAACGTTTTCGAAACTCGGGATCGTCCGCTAATGGAGCCAAGTTCGAAATCTTTTCCAGGTTCGATTCCCATTCAGTCCCAATCGACTCATCGAGTAATTTCCGAAGCTCCGGATTGCAATGAGACAGCCAACGACGCTGAGTTACACCGTTGGTTTTGTTGTTGAATCTCTCAGGCCAGATTTTGTAAAAATCGGCGAACAGTCCCGACTGCAATAGGTCGGAATGTAATTGGGCCACGCCGTTGATTGAAAAGCTTCCAACGATGCTCAAAAACGCCATGCGGAAGTGCTGCTCATGGCCTTCTTCGATTAGTGACAAACGCTTAATCAAAGCAGAATCGCCTGGGAATTTGGCTTCTACTTCTGCCAAGAACCGTTCGTTGATTTCAAAAATGATCTCGGCCAAACGCGGCAATAGATGGCTGAATAATCCAACCGACCATTTCTCAAGAGCTTCTGGCAACAACGTATGATTCGTATAAGCCATGCACTGGGTCGTAATATCCCAAGCGGCATTCCACTCCAAACCATGCTCATCAATCAACAGCCGCATCAATTCTGGAACCGCCGTCGCAGGATGCGTGTCGTTAAGCTGGAAGCAATTCAGTTTGCCAAAATCGGTAAAGTCTTCACCGTACTGCCGAACCCACTGTTCCAGTACATCTTGGAGACTTGCAGAAACCAGGAAGTACTGTTGCTTCAGTCGCAACTCCTTGCCGTTTTCGCTTGCGTCATTGGGATACAAAACCATCGAGATTTGTTCCGCTTGTGTTTTTGCAGCCACGGCTTCCGGATAAGATCCAGCGTTGAATTCTTCCAGATTAAACGCATCCGTTGCTTCCGCTTTCCAAAGCCTCAACGTGTTGATCGTGTCGTTCCGGAATCCTGGAATCGGCATGTCATAAGGCATCGCCACCAACTCTTTGGCACCAACCCAACGAGACTGCATCGAGCCATCCGCGTTCATGATTCGCTCGGTGTGACCGTATAGCAGAATCGTTTTCGCATCTTCGGGGCGCTCAATCTCCCATTGATTTCCATCTCTCAACCAGTGATCAGGTGCTTCGACTTGACGACCGTCCTCGATCTTTTGGTGGAACATTCCGTATTCATATCGGATACCGTATCCAATCACAGGCAAAGCCAGATTGGCGCAGCTATCTAAAAAACACGCTGCCAATCTTCCCAGGCCACCATTGCCCAAACCTGCATCGTGCTCTTGGTCAACGACTTCTTCTAGCTCAAGTCCCAGGCTATGGATCGCAGCCCGAAGCGGTTCTTCCAGCTCCAAATTTTGGGCAGCGTTGTTGAGTGATCGCCCCAGCAAAAACTCCAAAGACAGGTAGTGCACGCGTCGGTCTTGAGTTTCCGCAAATCGTCTTCGCGTTTCTCGCCAGGGTCCGCTCAGCTTGTCTCGAACCGTCGCCGCAGCGGCGCGGTAAAGGTAATTCGCATCGTTCAGTTCAGACGTATGGCCACCATAACCAAAAGTACAAAGTAGATGGTGCTTAAGTGCGGTTCGTAATTCGTTTGACATTTCATCACCTTGAAGAGGCGGAGTGTTGTTTGATTCAATCATGGTGTGTTTCGATGTAGTTTCGTCGAAGCCAATTAGCGAGCAGTCACAACAAATGATGTGATCATGCCGTATTGATTTTTATCGGCAGAGTTTGGCAAGTCGGTTTAACCTAGGAATTGCAGGGAGATTTTACCTACCTTTCCACACCAACGGTATAGACGAATTTCCACTTACCGGCATAGAAAGACCAAGGGCTTCGTTCCCTCACCACAGGGGGCTAATGACTTAATCTGGCCCAAAAAGAG
>CAZQQR010000314.1:0-6185 GCA_964595515.1 uncultured Pirellulaceae bacterium | reverse complement strand
AACACCGGCGAACATTCAGATTTCTATTGATTTGCTGGCTTGATTCTCCCAGACTGGGGCACCGCAAATTTTTTTGCACCTATCTTTGGAAGCTCTGATGATTCGAATTTGCTATTTGCTATCCGTTTTAATCGTTTGTTTTTTGTGTTGTGCAAATACGATCGCGCGAGAAGACGCGCCGGATACGTTGGTGCTTTGTCCGACCGATTTTCAAAGCGCGTTGCAGCCTTGGATTAAGTATCGAACTGAGCAGGGGCACAAGATTCAGGTTGTCACACCGCAAGCATCCAGTGCCGGAATCCACAAACAAATCGTTGCTGCAGCTGGTGGGGCAAAATCTACTTCACTCAAGCATGTTGTAATTGTCGGTGATGTGAGTGATGGGAAAACGATCGATGGGCGACGAGTGGCAACCGATTCGATCGTCGCCAAAGTCAATGTTCGATTCGGTTCCGATCCAACGATTCCTACCGACAATACGTTCGCTGATTTAGACAAAGACGGTTTGCCGGATGTTGCGATCGGAAGGATTCCCGTCGACACGGTTGAGGAACTGACTCAATTTACAAACCGCGTGATTGCTTACGAAGCCACGGCGAACAATGAAGCTTGGCGAAATCGAGTCAATTGTATCGCAGGCGTCGGTGGCTTTGGTCCGATGATTGACGGAGTGATCGAACAAACGACGAAGCAATTTCTGATGGACTTGATTCCGCCTGCCTATGAGACATCGATGACCTATGGAAGCTGGACGAGTCCCTATTGTCCTGATCCAAGAAATTTTTCACGCGAGGCGATCAATCGTTTCAACGAAGGCTGCATGTTCTGGGTTTATATCGGGCACGGCGCTCGCCACTATCTTGATCGGATCCACATGCCTGATAGGAGCTACGACATTTTGACCAATCGCTCCGTGACGCAGCTTGATTGTAAATCCGGGAATCCGATCGCCATTTTTCTGGCTTGTTATACAGGTGACTGCAGCCACTCTACAGATTGTTTGGCTGAGAATATGCTTCGCCGTCCCAACGGACCGATCGCGATTGTCAGCGGCACCCGTGTGACGATGCCCTATGGCATGGGGTTGTTTTCACTGGAAATGGTTCATGAATTTTTCGAAGGCGACGTCGAAACGCTTGGTGAACTCGTTTGTGTCGCGAAACGTCGATTGGTTAGTGGCAGCGACAATCATCCTGAATACCGTCAAATGATTCAGGGGATGGGGGAGACGTTTAGCCCTGTCGCCAAACTGCTTAAACAAGAGCGGTTGGAACACGTTGACCTGATGCACTTGTTGGGTGACCCGCTGCTTCGTTTGAAACGTCCAGCTATGGTCGAGGTTGAGACCGACGCGTCGGTGGTCGCGGGTAGCAAGCTGAATGTGAAGTGTGAGGTCCCTTTTGATGGCGAACTAAGATTGGAGTTGGCTTATAAACGAGATCGCTTACGCAAACGAATGGCACGCCGCAAAATGTTTGATGGAAGCGATGCCTCGTTAAAGAAGTTCCAGGAGACTTACGATCAAGCCATCGATTTGGTGTGGGTTGAAAAAAGCGTTGATGCCAAGCGAGGCTCCGTAAACGTCGAACTGGATGTTCCTGCCGGCATGACAGGCAAATGCCTGGTTCGAGCGATTCTGGTTTCCAAAGAAGGATTCGGGCTTGGGTCGAATCCGATCGTTGTCAAACGAAAATAAATTTGTTCGTTATCAGATTTTCAAGCGGCTTCGTAAGTCATCGGTGCTTACGGCCCACGGGTTACCAGCAGCAAATTTCTATTTCCCGGTATCACTTTCGTCACGTCGGAACCGTTTCCAGGTCACGAAATAATCGTAAACCCACAATTGACCAAACGTCATCACCAGCGGTAGGACAAACTGAGCCGCTTGGAACAAGCGAGTATCCATCGAAAGGATCGTTCCCTCCCCAAACGTGCGAACGATCCAAATGTTCAACAACAGCAACACCACTAGCACCACACCGGTGCCTAACAGGAAGCCGCAGCCGGTTTGCCCGGGAGTTTTTCGACGATTCGATTTTGCCACGAATTTTGAATCCCGCGCCTGAACTTTGGTGGTTTTGAAATGAAAAGACTTAAAGCTGCAACATTAAGTTTCTTGTTCACTGATCTCTGTATTATCGCTACCAGCAAAGTAATCACGCAACAGGTGGTTTCGAAAGATGTATCCGCCGCCAATTTTTTGCAAGAGGATCAAATCAGCCATTTGGTCGCACAGTTTTGCAATACGCCAAGGCAATTGTCGGGTAACCAGCAAAACGACACGCAAACAATAATGCCTTAAGAAATCAGCGCCGCCGAACCAAACAAACGCCACCAATCCACAACCACATCCCAACAGCAAAGCCGGAAACCACTTGTCTTGCATATTTGCCAAGGTGAATCGGGGAGGTTGCTCGTCAACTGAGGTTTGCCCCGTCTCACCATTTGCGTAATTGACTGCGATAGGTGTTTCGTTGCCGGTTCCAGAACTAGACTCGGAAAACGCGGACATCAAGATTGGAACAAGCGTAATCGCAATCGCCAATGTGAATACGACACCTCCGATTATTCCATTCCGCAGAGAAAGTTTGACGCCTTCGTTGGGGACTGATTTTGATGCCAGGATCCTGCGACGAAATCCACCGAATAGAAATCCTGTCACCACTCCCATGGGAGGATACAGAAAGAGATTATTTGTTAGTGGCAAGCCAGCCGCATTGAGACCGTTGGGGTTGCCACGATAGTTGTTCCAGTACGCTACCCAAACCAGCAGGCCAACTCCCAGTCCAAGCCCCGAACCCTTGAGTGCTCTCGACCAATCCCATTTAAGAGATTCGCTTGTTCCAATAAACGTCCGGCTAAAATTGAATGTGCGAAGCCCGTAGAGGATCGACACGATAATACCGCCGGTGATCGAATGCGAAATCCAAGTCCGTCCATCCATGTTGTCGGGCAGCAAAAGGTCTTCTTTGGATTCTGGTCCTCTCCAGTCACAAACCAAAAAAGAAACCAACAGCCACAATGCCATCCATAACAAGAAAAGAAACGCGATCCAAAGTACCGCGTACCGGATACGCTTTTTGTGAATCGTTTCGGCGACGGAATGAAGAAGTGTTCTTGGAACCCTGAGTTTGGTTCCCAGTGCTGTGATTCGGTCGTATAGCCCAGGCATAGGGACTTGTTTCGCGGAGTTTGTCGTAGAGTCAAAACTCCACTTTGACGATCTCCAAACTAAACTCGCGCCCGTGACAAGGACGGCCCAGAGTGGCGCCAATACCCAAATCCATTGATCCGATTGCCGGGCTGCGGGGAACGCTTTGTCGACGACATTGGATACGTACCAAATCGTGCTCAGGCTCGCAGCCATGATGAGCCCGACGGAAATCCCGTAAATGATGCAATAAAAAAGCTGATGCCAAATTTTCTTCAACCAAGTCGGTTGAAGGTTTTCCATTTGAAATACCGTCTGGTGATTTTCATGCATCCGAGTCGCCAACCAGTTCAAACTCGACGTAATTCTCGCTCGCGAAAATGTGCCCTCGGCGTGCTCCGTTTGAAAGGTGCGTTCCAGATACGTCTGAACAATCAGGTCTTTTCGAGAGTCGCTTTTGAGGTTGCCATCATCACCATTAGTCGTTGACTGGTTTACGAAATCAGAAAACCGTTCCGGGTCCATGTCGTAGGCTTCGCTCAACATTCCCAGAACCAGTGGGCATTTCGCGTCTTCGAATAGTTCGGCGTCTTCGTTCAGGAACTCTTGAAGCCCGGTTTTCGTATCCCCGAATTTTTCGAGAAAACTACGGATCTGTTCGTCACTCAATGGCCGAAGTTGAATTGCACCATCGCAATCCAGCTTTTGTTGCGTCGCCAAACGATCGTATTCATCGCGCCGGCAACATACAGCGACGCCACCAAACTTTGAGGCAGAACGTTGAGTTTTGGCAAAACGATTGATCTCCTCAATACACTTCAATCGTTTCGAAGGTGCGACATCGTTGAGTCCATCCAATAGTAAAACGATTCTTCCATCCTTCAGCCATTTTAAGAACTGTTGATCGGAACTTCGGTACTTGTCCAAAACTTCTTTCGCGGCCCAGTCTTCAAGCGACAGATTTGAATCCGACCAAGTCGAAAGAAACAGAACGACGGGATTAGGTTGTGTGCGGTCAAGTTCGTACCGGCGAAGCAACGCCTGGGCGAGCGCGAGCAAGCTGGTTGTTTTCCCGTAGCCAGCGTCGCCAAGGATTAGCAGCGACCGACTGTTTTCATCAAACACGGTCGCGATTGTTTTGCCGGCGGGAACGAAAGTGTCACGATCGGCCACGCCAAAAGTTCGTTGTAATGCTTTTGGGACCAACTCTTTGTCGAGTTCGATCGGTGGCTTGATTGGAATGTCTTTGTCAAGTTTCTGTTGCACCCATAGCTCGTCGACTTGGCGGTTTAAGATCGCAAACGCGTCGTCTTCTGATGCTTGTTGAGAGCGTTGGCCAAACTCCGTCTCAAACACTTTGCCGTCTTTTGATCGCATGAACAAAACCGGTGTGGCCCATTCGAATCCGTCATCTTTTTGCTGTTCCAAAAAGACCCGCATCCGCGATTCAGTTACGATCCAGTCGACGGTATGGCACTGCGGCAATAGTTCGTAAAACTTGTCCGAAAACGAAATGGCGGCTGAGTCAGAGATCGGATACTGCATCGCGACAACGACAGGTATTCCGGCCATGACGAGCGATGAAGCGACGCCTGTGAACGGATTGATTTTTTCGTTGTCAGTTATTTGAGCGGTATTACAAGCGTTCAAGAAAACCAACCGAAGACTTGGCTTGGATCGAAGCAAAACACTGAGCGCCTGACCGCTCAGCCGGTCCGCTTCACCATGCTCGTTTTCCAGTAACAAGACCCCTTGGCCGGATCGCGGATGAAAATCACCATGTCCCATGAAGTGCAATGCATGAAAATCGCCGGAAGCAAGCTTTGCTTGCAGGCTCTCCTTGGTCGCGTTCTCCAAGTATTCGGCTTTGACACCCGGACGGCTGCCCCAAGTCTGCTTGATCTGTTGTATCTCCTGATCAAGATTCAGTTGAAAGGATCCTTTGGGATTTGCGATGACAACAAGAATTCGAAACGGTTGTTGAAATGGAAACACGGGACATGAGCCCGGGACATCCAAATACCTAACGATTGGAGTTTTGCTGGAAAGACCGACGTATTCGAATTTTGATTTGCGATAAAGTAATTCCCAAGGCAACGCGGCGACACCCGTTAGGCCTGGATCTGCCGGATCGATTCTGAGTTTGATTCGCAATCCCTGCCCGTTTTGCGTCGCAAGCAAGCTGCATTGATCAAACAATTCCAACGATCGACCGTGAAGGACGGATTGGAAAAGCAAATCGCCAATCTCAGATGTTTCTAAGGGTGCATGTTTGGGTTCAAACGGAGCTTCATCATCGTCAGCAAATGCTCCTCGGCTAATCTGGGTCTGTGAGTTTTCGCGAAGAACTACCAGTCGTTCTTTTAACGTGCCTGAATCTCCAAGCGATAACTGAAAAGGGACAATGGCTGTTCCATTGTCAGATTCAATTCTTACTTGAAGCTCGTCATCGTTATCGTCCGGCTCGATGGTGATATTAAAATCGACATAGCGCAGCATAAAAGATTGCCATCCAGTCCTCAAAACGTTCTTGATCCCAACTGTATCGTAGAAAGATCAGCAATAAATTGCAGCACAAAACAGGGAATCGAAAGGGATTATTGGGGAGACGAATTCTGGACTATCGAGACGGACGATCGCGGTTTAGTTTAAGAGATAGAAAATTTGACGGCTAACTTGTTTGAGAATCTATTGAGCGACAACGACACATTTCGAAACCAAGGAGTAAAAATCGTCCTTGGAGTATTGCTGGTTTGGACGTTGATTATTGCCTTTGCGTCATTCTGGACTCATGATTCAACGGACTTTCGCAAACCGCTGATCGTGGTAGGAACGATGGGGGCTTTCTTGGCGACTTGGGGTTTTGCGCTTTCTCGATCAAGAAAGACGACTGAGAAGCAAGACGATTAAAGTGTGAGTCAGGTGAAAAGAACGACGATTGAGGTACGAGTCTGATGACTAATCAAACGGTTAACAGCGTCCACTCAAAAATCGCCCTCGCTATTTTTGTTTAACGGCAAGCCGGAGGCGACTG
>CAZQQR010000313.1:4595-6221 GCA_964595515.1 uncultured Pirellulaceae bacterium | reverse complement strand
CAAAGACAAATCCGGAGCCGGAAAAAAGCGAGACAATCTCAAAAAGATCGAGGGCATCGGCCCCAAGATCGAGAAACTGCTGATTGCGGACGGTATTCATTCATTCGCAAAGCTTGCGAAGGCGAACCAGAAACGGCTAGAGAAAATCCTTGCCAACGCTGGTCCCCGTTTTCAGATGCACAGCCCAGCGACTTGGCCGCAACAGGCGGAGCTGGCTAACGCAGGGAAATGGAAAGAGCTACAAGTTCTTCAAGATCGTTTAGATGGAGGGCGTGCGAACTCGAAAAAGGGAGCGTCAGCAAAGTCTCGAAAGAAGATCGAGAACTCAAAATCTGGCAAAGCCGCAGGTTCAAAAACGCGTTCGTCCAAAGTTAAAACTAAACGAGAGTCTTCCAATGTTGATAGAGAGTTGCGGAAGGACGACTTGACTCGAATCGAGGGCATTGGGCCGAAGATTGCAAAACTCTTAGTCGCCGATGGAATTCGAACGTTTGAGAACCTTGCCGCCGCACCAAAAAAACGGCTTGAACAAATTCTGGACAATGCAGGCCCTCGATTTAACGTTCATGTCCCAGACACTTGGCCACGGCAATCGAGTTTGGCAGCAGCCGGCAAATGGAAAGAGCTCGACAAGCTTCAAGAAGAGCTGGATGCTGGCCGGCCTGATTAGAGAGAGGTACGTTGCAATTTATCGAGTGCCTGCGATCGCTGCGTTGTAGGGGTTTTTGACTGGCGACCGCCATCTTCGATGTTGATACTACTTGGAACGATGGTTGCCGTATTTCAGCGTCGACATATAAGAGGCTTCTTTGCGAGCCCGAGTGTCGTCGTAGACCTCCCAATTCTTGAGCACTTTGTAGCCCGACTGGATGATGAAAGCGATCATGTATCCCAACCAAACAAAGCCACAAACAACAATTGCTTTTTGTAACAATTCAGTGGTCGTTAACTCGACATTGAGCAGGTAAACAATCATCCCGATAACCATTATCAAACTTGCCGTGATAAAACCGATTCCCACGTAAGGGCTTCGTGACGCGACATAGAAAAAACTGACGGTCATGTAGAGCATCGGAAAAAGCCAAATAGCCAGCCAGAAATGGTGACTAATAAATGCTCGGTCCACTGGGCTGGCTCCCAGCCCAACCAATCCGGTCGCTGAGAGGACGCCAAACACTGCGGTAAGTTTCGCTGACAGGGAATTGCGAGGATCCGTGATCCAAATCATAAAGAACATAGGAATCAACGACAGTCCCAGCCAGATCAGCGAATAGTTGAACAAGTAATAGTGTTCATATTTTCGACGTCCAAGATCGCTGAGGTAATTTCCAGCCAATGAGTAGTCTGGGTGCTCAAGAATCGCCAGCGTCGTACTACCAAAGAAAACGATCAATCCCTGGATCGCAGCAAACAGTACAAACGCAAAAAGGAGACGGAAACCGTTGCGCGTACCAGACGGTTGCAAGTCGATGTTTTCTAATCCCAATCCCATGCTTCTGTTTTATCTTGAAACGGGAAAAGGTCAAAGGGATTTCTGACGGATGCGCGGACAGGTGTGACTAAAAAAGTTCAATCGGTCAATGTTTTATGTAACTTCTTGAAGACAGTCTGTTGCTGGCATGCGTT
>CAZQQR010000313.1:0-4495 GCA_964595515.1 uncultured Pirellulaceae bacterium | reverse complement strand
TCATAACCCGTTTCGTTCAGATGCAATTCGTCATCTACAAATAACTCCGATCGAGGTTTCCCGTCCTCACCCAAGTACGCTCCGGCGGTGGGAATCAGAAAAGCGTTAGGGTCCCGATCAAGAACTGTTTGAACTTGCCGAGTCGCGGCTTGTATTTGAGGCCAAGATTTCCACCGTTTGTTCGTGGGAGTGACTTCGATCCAGAATACAGGCAGGTTGGGATCAGACTGGCGAATGTACTGAAGAAGTCGAGAGAAACGTTGACCGACTAATTCTGGAGAAGCGTCCTTTTCTTGATTGCCGCTAATGTCATTGCCGACGAAGATCACGATCGCTTTGCAGCGTTTTGGATTGGCGGTACCAATGTATGGACCAAGAACTCGGGCCGCATAATGATTCGCATCGATTAGTTTTGCTCCGCCATACCCGCGTTGGATCGTCAACCAAGGGCTCATGTCTTGCTTTATCGTGTCCCATCGACGAATTGACGAGGACCCAAAAAATAGAACGGACTCTTTTGAAGTGACTTCCGTTTTGGCCAATTCCTCCAAGGCAGCGATCGGCTTTTCCCATTTTGAAATCGCTTTATCCAGTACGGGTTCTTGAGATCGGAGAACTTGGGTGTTCAGTGTCAGTAGTAGTACTGCTGACAGCGAGATCATAAGGTGCGATTTCATAGTTCTATTTTTCAAGTAGTTTGAAACGGATTTTATAGCTTCATTGTAGATCGAATCAGAAGCGTCGCTCCAATTGAAATTTGTGTTAATTCGTTTTGGATTGGATGTCGTCGGTTTCAAGTTTGGTTGAAATGCGGATAATGAAGTTTCCGAAATTGAGCAATCAAGGAGATGGAATGGCAACGGTAGACGAATCGAACGCATCCAGTGACCAAGAATCAAGTTCGCTGTTGAATTCGAAAACAAGTCCCTTTGAGAAAATCCCCGTCCGGGTTTTTCAGCAAGCATCAGCGGCTTCCGTTGCGATTGCCCAACGAATTGTCGAGAAAATTGGCGAATGCGAGTCCGAAGAACGCAGGTGTGTTCTTGGTTTGGCAACCGGCAGCACACCCGTTGGAATTTACAACGAGCTGGTCAGGATGCACCAGGAAGATGGCGTCTCGTTCAAGAACGTTGTCACGTTTAATCTCGATGAGTATTTTCCGATGCAGCCGAATGAACTGCAATCGTATCATCGGTTTATGCAGGAACATTTGTTCGATCATATCGATATCCCGCCAGAGAATATTCACATTCCTGATGGAACCCTTTCCAAATCTGAGGTCAGCGAATACTGTGCGAAGTATGAAACTCGGATTGAGTTGTTGGGTGGTATCGATATTCAGATTCTGGGGATCGGACGAACAGGTCATATTGGTTTCAATGAGCCTGGTTCAAGCAAAACAAGTTCAACCCGACTGATCACGCTTGACCGCGTCACGCGAGCAGACGCGGCCGGCGACTTTTTTGGTGAAGAAAATGTCCCACGTCAAGCGATCACGATGGGAGTTGGTTCGATTCTCAGTGCCAGCGAAATTTACATTCTTGCGTTTGGTGAACACAAGGCTGGAATTGTTGCCGAAGCGGTCGAGGGCGAGATCACACCGTCCGTTTCAGCAAGTTTTCTTCAGGAGCATCCTCGCTGCCGGTTCATGTTGGATATTTCTGCCGCACAGGAATTAACGCAGTACAAATGTCCTTGGTTGGTTGAACAAATTGAGTGGACCAAGCCGCTAATTCGAAAGGCGGTTATTTGGTTGGCTCAACAGCTTGAGAAACCGATCCTTAAACTAACGGACGAAGACTACAACGAAGAGGGACTGCAGGATCTGCTTGCCGAACACGGCTCCGCCTATGACATTAACGTCGACGTGTTCCGTCACTTGCAACAAACGATTACTGGATGGCCTGGCGGGAAACCGGCTGATCGTCGCCTGCCCGGTGATGTTCCGCGTGACCACGACGATATCTTTCCCAAAAATGTCTTAATCTTTTCACCCCACCCCGATGATGACGTTATCTCGATGGGTGGAACATTGATTCGTTTGGCAAAACAAGAACACAACGTTCATGTTGCCTATCAAACGTCTGGGAACATTGCGGTCTTTGATGATGACGCGCTTCGGTTTTGCGATTTTATGGCGAGCTTCAATCGTATTTTTTCCGTTGACCCTGAGCAGACAAAAGAACTGGATAACAGAATCGAAGAAGATTTGCGCAACAAAAAACCTGGTGAAACGGACGGCAAAGAAGTACGCACGATCAAAGGGTTGATTCGTCAGGGAGAAGCAAAAGCTGCCACTCGATTGTGTGGTCTCCCCGAAGAGAATCTACACTTTCTTGATATGCCGTTTTACGAAACAGGTGCGATCAAAAAGAACCCGTTGTCAGACAAAGACATCCAAATTGTCGTGGAACTGCTTAACGAGATCCAACCGCATCAGATTTATGCGGCGGGGGATTTGAGAGATCCACACGGAACCCATCGAACTTGTTTGTCCGCTGTTCTCCGTGCTTGTGCTGAAGTTCAAAATGAAGACTGGTATCAAAAGTGTACGATCTGGCTTTATCGTGGAGCTTGGCATGAATGGGAGCCGCATGAAATTGAAATGGCGGTTCCGCTGAGTCCTGGCGAAGTCGAATTGAAACGAAATTCAATTTTCAAGCACGAGTCACAAAAGGATCGGGCTGTCTATCCTGGCCATGATGATCGAGAATTTTGGCAACGGGCAGAAGATCGAAACTCGGCCACGGCTCGATTATATGATTCACTTGGGTTGGCTGAATACGAAGCGATTGAAGGATTCGTTCGATGGGATGGCGATGAGGCGTTTTTGTAGCAGATCGCTTACAAATACAAACTCTTACTTGATTTAGCAGAGTGGTACTACGATGACCAATTCGACTCGACGTCAAATGATGCTTGCCAGTTTATACGGAGGTGCCGGGATCGCGGCGGCTTCTTCGTTGGCGGCTGCAAACCCAACCGCAGTAAGTTCTCGAACGACGCCAGATGAAATTCCTGGTCCGGATTACAAAATCGTCAATGGGCGAGCGAAACAGTCGGTGATGGCTTGGTGTTTTAAGCCAATAGAAATGGAAGAGTTGATTGTTGCTTGCGCCAAAATGGGTTTGTCAGCGATGGAAGGGATCGACAAAAAATTCTACCCATTGATGAAACAGCATGGCTTGGGCGTCTCGATCACATCGAGTCACGGCTTCAAAAATGGTCCGATCAATCGTGGCAATCACGAGATGTGCCTAACGAAACTTCGAGAAGGCATCGACACCGCAGCCGAGTGGAATTGCCCCGGCGTGATTACGTTCACTGGAATGAGAGAAAAGAGTATCAGTGACAAACAAGCGATGACTAACTGCATCGACTGCTGGAAACAGGCTTGTGAGTATGCCGAAGAAAAGAATGTGAACGTTGTGTTGGAAATGTTGAACAGCCGCGACGATTCCCATCCGATGAAAGGTCATCCAGGATATTTCGGTGACGACGTCGAACGATGTATCGATATGATCAAAGCCGTTGGTTCGCCGCGAATGAAGTTGTTGTTCGATGTATACCACGTGCAAATCATGAATGGCGATCCGATTCGACGCTTTCGGGCTCATCACGAATACGTCTCGCATGTTCACACCGCGGGCAATCCTGGACGATGCGAGTTGGATTCGAATCAGGAGTTGAATTACCCGCCAATCATCAAGGCGATCTTGGATACCGGTTACGACGGGTATATCGCACAGGAGTTCATCCCAACTTGGGAGGACAAGCTTGGTTCACTTCGGCATGGAGTGAAAGTCTGCGACGTTGAGTAACGAAGGCAATCAGTTGGCTCTAAACCATGTGTAGTTTGTTCTGACGAAGCTCAAGTTCAATGTTGGGGAGTCAAAGGTTGTTCCAGCGAAGGTTTGGAGTAGCGGAACTTGTCAAAAGTTCCTGATATTCAACAACATGACTACGACGAAATGAATCCTATTTAGCCAGTCAAAAGTCTTGACGACTTCTGCTACGAAAATCAAAAAGACAATCCGTCCAACGAACGACGTTCCGACAACACGCTCGATTGATGTCGTAGGCGATGGTTTTAAAACGCAGAGGCGCAGAGAGCGCGGAGGAATCGGAGTGCTCTGTTTGATCGAACTTTGCTGCTAACGCAGGCGTTTTGTGTTTCGCCTTCAAAGAAGCGACAGCTAACTGGGTGGACCAATTAAGATTTTCGAGCTGGCTGCTGATCCCCGCCACCACCATACCCATAGCTGCCGTATCGCCCATAGCGACCGTATCCGCCGTAGTAAGAGTAGCTTCCGTACTGGTAACCGTACTCGCTGTAGTGCGGGTTCTCATCAATTCCGTTGACGATAACACCCATCCAGTTGGCCCCTACCCGATCAAGTGTTTCTTTCGCTTTTTGGGCAGTCAGTTTGACGCCTTTACGGATTCGAGTCACGAGATAAACGGCATCGACAAGGCTTGCGATGGTTGCCGGATC
>CAZQQR010000312.1:0-6221 GCA_964595515.1 uncultured Pirellulaceae bacterium | reverse complement strand
ACACTAATCTTCACTGATCGAACACTAATTTTCCATTCGGAATAAATCGTGGCGCACACGGCAGCTCAACGTGAAAGTGACGTTATTTGTGTTCGCCCAGCGGCATGGCTTCGGCAAACCCTTTGCCAATTTGAGCCATGATTTTGGCGCATCCCAAATAGTGATAGGCTGCGTTGGACTGGCCGGTGTTCAAGATCTCAATTTCTTCGTCCGAAAACTCTGTGGCACGCGCGGTTTCCAATGCAGGTTGAAACTCTTTTTTGGAAAGCTCGCCTTCTTTCTGGCGTTTCTTAAGTACATTTTTTAGTTTGCTGTCTCGCGCAACTAAATTATCCAGTTCCAGGTCCCAGTACTTTTCAGTCAGAACCGCAACGACGTTTTCTCCCAGTTCACCGGCGGGTGCCGCCATCGCGTTGCGAAAGTTCTGATGCACTTTTACGTATCGTTTTTGGTCGGCAGCATATTTGTCAGTTGGGCCGTTCACTCCCATGACCCCGATTACAAACGGTAGATCAGGTGCGGAAAGATCGCGTCGAATGTCACCGATAAAGTGCGTCAGAAGTTTGCTGTATTGTTGGTAGCCTCGATCGCCATCACGATCTGGGTAGGTTCCGCGGTCGACCATGTCATTCCAACCTTGAAACCAAACCATACCTGCAAGTTCGTGTCCAGCGTTGGGGTTGTAATCGGGATAAACGCTTTTGATATCCGTGAGAACATTTTTGACGTGGTCAACCGTCTGCCGATAATAGACGCCGGTCGATTTTTCTTTTTCTGCTTTGATCGTTTCAAGATCGCGTTTCTGTTCCTTCATTCTTTCCAACGTTGCTGGCTCAAACACGTATGGCCCTGCGCTGGGCGGCCGGAAATCGGTATTAAGACTCTTGCCACCCCAAGCCGTTTTGATAATCAAGATTGGTTCGCCCAGCCGTTTTTGCATGTACACGCCAAACGTGAGTTCAGGGCCAATCTTGTTTTCATCCGCGCCAAATCCTGCCGTCAGATATCCTGATCGGACGCCGTTATTGGAAAGCAAAGAAATGCAAACGTTTTTGAAAACGCGAGGCTCGCCATTTTCGGTTTGGATCAGATCCAAAATTGGTTTCGTGTTTGGGTCCATCCCAATGTGTGGAAAAGTTCGGACTTGAGCGTGGCCCTGCATATTGGATTGGCCGACCAGAACAAACACCTTTAGCGGTTTGTCGTGAGCGTCAGATACTTGGCAGAGAAAGAAAAGCGGAAGAAGCAATGCCGGCAAGAAGGAAGTTTTGCGGATGTTCATTGTTAACTTTCTATCGGATTGATGGCGTGACTAGCCCTTAATATAAATCATTGGCAATCAGGGGTCAGCTTTTCTAGAACGATTGGTTCATTTAATTTTGTCGTTCTTCAAATCACTGTTGAATCCAATCAAAAAGACGCCGAGGAACCGTTGAAGCGCTTGGACGATGATGCACCAATATTCAAAAATGGGATCGGAGCTTCTTAATCTGTCTTCGCCATAAGAACGATTGAAGCTCTTGTTGTTAAGTTTCTTCAACGAGTTCCAAAGGCTTAATTCCGCACAACCTGCCTGCGACGCCGCCCAAAACAAAACCGGCACACAGCATGAACGCCACACCGACCAAAACATTTGGGTCAACGTAACGGTCCAGCCCCCAATACAGCCAAGCGTGAATCAAAGAGTAGAACAGGCAGCGAGCGACCAAAAATCCGAGAATCCCAAACGCTGCCCAAGCCACGTTGGCGATCACGCCACGCTTGTTGGCCGCGAAGAATCCCATGATCATGCAGAACCCGATCCCGCCTAGAAGAAAATACCAATACCATTTTTCCAAGTAGTTTTTAATGGTCGCCCGACGACCAGGTTCTTGGAACGATCGAGTTGAGGTTATGTACCAAGACTCAGAGTATTCAGAATCAATCCCGCCGCCGAACGTAAACGTTTTGTGTCCCCATTGATCAAGGTCTTCAATGTTGACGGTTGTTGATTGAACTTCTTTGCCTTTGATCTTTGCGAACATGCGAAGATTTAATGGGCCTTGGACTGATTTGTCTTCGACATCATCGTAAGAGCCGGTGAAAGTTCGGTTGGGGCTGTCGATTGGGATGTCGGCAACCAAGTCGCCCGCAGGAGATTCGATTCGGGCTTTAAAAATTTTGGAAGCCTTCGCGTCAACGGGTTTTGCAAAGACTCGAATAGTATGCCCATAGCCCGAGCTTGCCCGACACAAAACTCCCTCATCAAAGAATCCTTGCTCGACAGCGTTTGAAACATGCAAGTTGTCAAACTGAGCGGCAACGTTATGGTCTTGAGTGTAAAACGTTCTCTTGAGGGAGCGCCAGACAAACTCAGGTATTTCAGGTAACCATTCTTTCCACATTGGATTGTAAGGAAATGGTGCAAATCGCTTTGGCAATTTTCCATTGTCCAAGGCCTCTCGAACCTCTTTCGCGGCGATTCGCATTTCATGATTGGAGCTGCGATTTACTCCTTGGTAGCACCAAGAAAGATGCCAACTAATCCAGGTGCCGACTTCTCCGTCGAGTTTCAACGCAGACTTGGCAGATTGATACGTCGGAGCATTTACGTCGAGTAAGGCACGTCGTCGCTGGTTGAGGGTTGGGCAAACGTCACAAGCCTTTTCAATTGTTTTCCGCGTTATCGGGGCGAAGCGAATTTTTTCGTCCGGTTCGATAGATCGCAAAGCACTGACAAGTTCCTTCATGCCTTCGGCTTCGGTGACACAAACCGTGGAAACACCAAACAGCCGTTTGTTGTACTTGCCAACCGCTTTGGTTCCCACCCAAGCGAACACCAGCGGAAGCATTAGAAACCCAAGTTTCCAATTGCGTTTGTCGCGATAGAAGTTGACGCTGAACAATCGCCAGCCGATCGTTTTTCTGTGGCGGAAAAGCACGATCAACCAAAGCAGAACCAAGTAGCCAGCCAACAAAGCCGTCTCATTGCGGCTCAAAATATAAATCGTTCCTGCAAACGAAGTGATCATTGCGTCACTCCATTTCCAGTCGTGAATTGGGCGTGAAACCATGGAAAAAGTGGAGGCAACGACGATCAAAATCATGACCGCGATCATCGGTTCGGTCATGAACAGTTGGGCATGTTCGATCGCCCAAGGGTTGAACATTAGCAACACAAAAGCCGTCATTCCGACGATGGGCGTTTTTGTGATTCTTGCGATCGAAAGTCCCGCCAAGACCGCGCCCAGTAGAATCAGTGCGTCAAGGAATAGCTTGTACGGAATCCCAATTTGGGTCGTTCCCCAGGCCAATAATCCTAGCCCGGGTCGGTGCGTTGGAAATGTCTTGAAGGGGTCCGCTTGAAGGCTGTCGATCGGCGATCTATCGTTGAGCCCCACTAAAGACAACGCATCATCAACGTTGAAATAATGCGACGCCATTTTCGCGTAGTTAGTCGAATCGTAGAGAACCGGAGTGATCTCGTCGTCGGCCACCAACGCCATCCGCAACAACGTGCAAACGACGATCAGCAGTATCCAACCGAATCGAGTTCGCCTGGAGGAACGGGACACTGTGTCGTCAGTATTACGGTCGTCCTGCGAGGCGATAGTCATCAATTTTCAGTTCTGTGGTTTGCTAAAGTCGTTGTTCAATCTCAACATCGATACCGTTTGTTTGATATCGCTCAGCTCGACGACGCTCAACCACAATTGCTATATCTGGAAATTGTCTGACTTGTTTTCCTGATCGGGTTGCCGAAGTCTTAATTTTGGCTTCTCCATGGTTACCGTTGTATCCGGATCGACAGAATAAGTTAACCAGACACTTGAGCCAATCACACTATCTTTGCCAACTGTCGTTTTTCCGCCCAACACCGTTGCGTTGGCATAAATCACGACTCGATCCTCAATTGTCGGATGACGTTTTGAATCCCGAATCAGCTGTCCCATTTCATCCATCGGAAAACTTAGTGCGCCAAGCGTCACGCCTTGGTAAATTTTTACATGCTCGCCGATGATGCACGTCTCACCAATGACAACCCCCGTTCCATGGTCGATGAAAAAGTGGTTTCCAATTTGCGCACCGGGGTGGATGTCGATTCCCGTTTCACCGTGAACCCACTCTGTCATCATTCTTGGTAAGAATGGAACTTTTAAACGGTAAAGCTCGTGAGCCAACCGGTAGACGGTGACAGCCTGAAGTCCAGGATAACAAAGGATGACTTCGTCGTAATTTTTGCACGCCGGATCACCAACATAGGCTGCTTGAACATCCGTCATCAACGTTTCGCGAATCCTCGGCATGAGTCTGATGTACTTTGTCGCAATCTCTTCGCTAAAACCGATGATGTCATCTGGTTTATCAAGCTTCATCGATTCGGCTTCGTCGCAGTCGGAATGAATCATGTCTTCACAGGCTTCAAAATGTCGTGCGATCGCGATGGAGACTTGGCGAGTCAAAATTTTGTGCGCATCAGCCAATCGCTGTTTGACATCGATTCGTACTTTTCCGCAAGAAGATTCATTGGAACGAAAGCCGGGATAGACGATTGCCTTGAGCCGATGAATCATGTCGACCAATGAATCGAATTCCGGAATCGGAGCTGCGTGCCCGGAGTCCGGGAACTTCAACGAACTGACGATTTCATCTGCGACTTGATCCAGTTGTGTTTCCGACTGGTCAGTTTTTGATTTGCTTGTCATTGCGTGGAATTGAAAAAATGTTTCTGCAGAAAGGCTTCGAAAAGGCGATTTTTCTGGAGCGTTCTTAAATGTTCGGGTTTCCATTTTCGAAAATCCGTCCTCGAATATTGGAGAATCATAATTCTAGTGGTTTGCCGTGAAATTCAAACCGAACCAGCAGTTCTTGCATTGGGAAAGGCAGGAATCCTTGTCGTTATCGACATGGTCAGTGGGTTGTCTTTTGAGGTATTCTTTACCAAAGATGGATTTGAAGGGTTTTAAACACCCAGTCTCTGTTTGCTGTCACTTTAGAAACGCGTCTGATGTTAATCGTTTGTTGGAACGTATTTTGTCAACTTGCTCCCTGGTTGCTGTTGGGGATGCTGCTTTCCGGGTTGCTTCATGTATTGTTGCCAGTTGGATTTGTTCGCCGAAAGTTTCAAGGCAAATGGGGCGTGATTAAGTCCGTCCTGTTGGGCGTGCCCTTGCCGCTTTGTTCATGTGGCGTGATTCCGGCTGGAATTGGGCTGAAAAATCAAGGCGCGAGTAATGGAGCGGCCGTTGGATTTTTGATCAGTACGCCGCAGACAGGAATCGATTCGATTTTGGTAAGTGCGTCGTTCTTTGGTTGGCCGTTTGCTATTTTCAAAATGGTGGTCGCAGGATTTACGGGTGTGGTTGGCGGTTGGTTAACCGATCACTTGGAGTCTGGTATTGCGGATGCCGAGCCTGAGCAATTGCCGGTTCATACTCATGATCATGAGCATCAAAACGATATGACAGATCCAGCCTGGAAACGATGTTGGGATCACGGCGTTGAGATCGTGCAATCGATTTGGTTGTGGTTGGTGCTTGGGATTGTGTTGTCCGCAGCGATTAAAGTCTTGATTCCAGCATCCGTTTTTGAAGCGGTCGGAAGCTGGGGTTTGATCCCATCGATGTTGATTGTGCTCCTCGTTTCAACACCGCTCTATGTTTGTGCGACTGCATCAGTACCGATCGCGGCGGCATTGGTCGTGGGAGGGTTGCCACCAGCTGCAGCGCTGGTTTTTCTGATGGCTGGTCCGGCGACGAATATCACGACGATTGGTGCGATTTACGGACGGTTCGGAAAGATCACTTTGGCAGTTTATTTATCGACGATCATTCTGGGGAGCATGTTTTTTGCCTGGATGTTCGATTGGTTATTGACGGCCGAAGTAGTCACCGGAGACGCTCACAATCATGACCACAATAACTGGTGGTCGATTGCCAGTGCGATTGTCCTCGGGGTACTGTTGGCGTCTTTTGCTTGGTCAGATATTCGTCGTTGGACTCGCCGATATTTGGCTGCCAATCGCTCGAATGATAGTGGTCAGCAACAAACGAAACTCAAAATTAGCGGGATGACCTGCGGTGGGTGTGTCAACAAACTTGAATCCGCGATTCGAAAAATGGAAGGCGTTGAATCGGTGGTGGTTGAATTGGGTGAAGGGATCGCGACAATTCAGGGCGAACCGCATCAAGAACAACTTCGGCAATTGGTTCGACGACTTGGTTTTCAAGTTGTGCCAGATT
>CAZQQR010000311.1:0-6222 GCA_964595515.1 uncultured Pirellulaceae bacterium | reverse complement strand
ATCATTGTAAGAGCAACCTGCCAAAAACGCATCCGACCAACAGGCAACACAAACGTTCGGTCCTACATCCACCTCTTCCTGCAAGCTCCACAAATCGTTTCATTGCTTTTTCACTAACACACACCAAAAATAAAGTGTGTGGCAGATTGATCGAAGTCGCCAACGATCTGCGGATCAAGCGACGTCGCCATTCATCGCACACCTTCTTCGCTCCTCTCAGCGTCTCCCACTTCGTTAGATCCGACCAAGACAACGGTTCGCGTTTTGAGCTCATGTCTTGGTTGCAAGTTTCTTTTTATTGAATTGGGGCAATCGAATGCAAACTCGAAGTATCCGTTTTATCGTTTTCGTTTTTTTAACAAGTGCTATTTTGGCCGGACAAATTTGCGAGGGACAAATCCGCAAGGTCAATCGTATCTTTCAACGCGACATCGGCGTCGCAACTGTCGACCGAAGAGGCAACCCAGTCATTTCGTTCAACCCAAGAATGCAAAGACAATACGGACCGCATGTAAGCGAGTTTTTCATGCACCATGAGTATGCACACCACCGCCTGAATCATTTCCGGCGAAACATTTCCGTCCAGCAGGCAGAAGCAGAAGCCGACTGCTATGCCACCAGACATTCTTCTCCAGCAGCCGTTCGTTCCGCGATCCAACTATTCAACGCTGGATTAGGTTCGTCCCGCCAGCACGGTTCTTCTTACCAACGTTCCAACCGCGTCTCTAGCTGCGCGATCAAACGTGCCATGATGGCGCAATCTCGAGCAACGCGAGTCATTCGTTAATCTACCGACGGCATCACTTCGTCCAATCGCTTTTTTCTGATTTCCTGATTAACCACTGGTTGGAGGCACGGACGCCCGAAACCACTTTTGCTCAGCGCATCAATCAGTATCAAGTAAGTCCGCAAAAGTCTAAAACCCGATTCGACCGTCACTTTGGTTCGCGTGCGCCTTTAGCGCCGCAGGCAAGTGCTCAACAATGTCGGATGCAATCAACGAAGCCTCTCCGGTCGTTTCCGCTGCAAAATCTCCCGCCATCCCATGCAGACAAACTCCCAATGCGGAAGCGTCGAACAGCGAAAGCCCTTGGCCAATCAAAGACGTTATCACTCCCGTCAACACATCCCCCGATCCGGCCGTCGCCATCCCCGGATTCCCGGTACTGTTTCGGAAATCTTTTTCGCCATCGGTCACGAACGTTTGATGGCCTTTGAGGACGATGGTTGTTTTCGTCGCACTAGCAAGCTCACGGGCAGCCGATTCCATCTCAGATCGGTTCGTGATTTTCGTTTTGGCGATTCGTTGAAACTCTCCAGGATGCGGCGTCAACACTCGCTGACCTTCATGACTGCACAGATCAACCTCAGCATCCGCCAGCGCGTTCAAACCATCGGCGTCGACAACCATCGGCTGCTGAACGTCTGCAAACAGCTTTTTCAAAATCCATTCTTGAGCTCCGCCGCGTCCCATCCCCGGACCGATCGCAATCACATCAGCCCATTCAGAATGATGAGACAGTGATCCTTCCGCAGCTCCGTGAAACCCGTCATTTTCTGCCAAACATCCGATCGTCATCAGACAGGGATTAATGCCGGCGACCAAAGACTGAATCATCTCGGGGACAGCCACCCGAACCAGCCCTGATCCTGTTCGCAGTGCCGCCAATCCGGTCAGGCTGATTGCCCCAGCCATTCCCTCAGATCCGCCGATGGCGAGCACACGGCCAAAATTTCCTTTGTGAGACTGCGGCAGGCGACTGGGAAGAGGCGCAAGCCGCTTAATCAAATTGACTTTAGCCACAGCCCCCGGTTCAACATTGATTCCAGGCGCCGTATCTGATTTCGACTCCATACGCGAACTCTTCCCGCCTTCGGTGGGCTTACGGGCCGGCTCACCGTCGAAAACGAGAGCGGTAAAATCAGAAAGGGTGATCCGTCCGGCGCGAAACTTCTTGGCGGCCTGCTGAAACTCGTGAGCGTTAATCATGTTGTCGATCCGATTCTAAAAAGGTTGCTCCGAACAAAGAGCTTCTCGCATGTTACAAACGGGAGTGTTCAACTACAATCATTGCTTTGACTGAAAACAAAATTTTGGGCATTCCCTTTTGGCAATTCCCGATTCCCACAAAGCTTGAGAAACAAATGAGAAGTTGCGTACTCGCGTATTCTGGCGGACTTGATACCAGTGTGATTCTTGGTTGGCTGATGGACGAAGGCTACGAAGTCCACGCCGTGTACGTGGACCTGGGTCAACCCTGCGAAGACCGCCAGGAAATTCTAAAAAAGGCTGAGGACGCCGGCGCTAAAAGCGCTCGAATCGTCGACGCCCGAGAAGAACTCTGCCGCGATTTTGCCTTCCCTGTTTTGGCTTGGCAAGCCAAATACGAAGGTCCGTACCTGCTCGGAACCTCAATCGCACGTCCCTTGATTTCAAAAGTCTGTTTGCAGGTCGCCAAAGAAGTCGGCGCGACCGCTTACGCCCATGGCGCAACAGGAAAAGGAAACGACCAGTGCCGATTCCAATTGGCCGCTGAAGCCCTCGACGCCAACATCGAAGTCATCGCTCCTTGGCGAATGAAAAAATTCCGCGACGCTTTTCCTGGACGAACCGAACTGATCGCGTTCTGCGAAGAGAAAAACATTCCAGTCAAGGCTTCGGTTGCCAAACCTTACAGCAGTGACGAAAACTGTTTGCACATTAGCTACGAAGCAGGTCAGCTCGAAGAACTGGACGTCAACGGTGTCGAAGTCGTCGAGTTTGGCATGGGAGTCTCTCCTGCCGAAGCTCCCGACAAGAAAGAAACCATCTCCATTGATTTTGAATCCGGTGTTCCTGTTTCAGTCAACGGAAAAAAATGTTCGGCGCTCGAAATCGTCGAGACCCTCAACGAGATCGCTGGGCGAAACGGAATCGGACGAATCGACATGGTCGAAAACCGATTCGTCGGCATGAAGAGCAGGGGAGTTTACGAATCGCCCGGAATGACCGTGCTCTATGATGCACACCGGTACGTCGAACAACTGGCGATGGACCGCGACCTAATGCACCTTAGAGACCGACTCGCCCCCGAAGTCGCCGAAATGGTTTACTACGGATTCTGGTACTGTCCAAAATTCGATGCGTTGTTGGCGTTCAACCAAGAAGCTCAAAAAGTTGTCACCGGCAGCGTGACCCTGGATCTCTACAAGGGGAACATTTCGATCGCCGAGCGATCCAGCCCCAACAGTTTGTACGATGATCAAATCGCAACGATGGAAGGCGGCGGGTCTTACAATCAGGACGACGCAGAAGGCTTTTTGCGAATCCAAGGCCTTCCTGGACGTGTTCAAGCCAAGGTTTCACCGCGAGATTATTAGACGCAGGCCCGTTCAATAAAAAGTTTCACGACCCGCTCGACGTGCATCTGAGTTGATTCGCCCGTACAATGAGACGGACGGAACATGTGAACAGAGACTGCTGATGAGCGTTTTAGAGAATCCTGTCCTGCAACGGGAATTGCTGGTTAACCTGCGAATGCCGCGGGCATTTGTATTGCTGCTGCTATACCAAGTCGTGTTGGCGGCGGTTGTATATTTTGCTTGGCCCAAAGACAACGTGCCGTTGGATTTGACCGAAAGCGGAACCAGTACGCTTGTCGATCTCTTTTTTCTTGGCCAGTACATCCTGGCGTCACTGATGGCTCCCAGCTTTGCGGCTGGCGCGATCTCCGGCGAAAAAGAACGTCGAACTTACGAGATGCTGCTGGCCAGCCCGATTCGCCCAGAAGGAATCGTGATGGGCAAACTCATTGCGGCTTTGACTCACCTCGCGATTTTGATCTTTGCATCGTTACCCATCGTGATGCTTTGCTTGCCGTTGGGAGGTGTTTCTTTTTACGAAGTCCTCGCAGCCTACCTGGCATTGATCGCCAGCGTCATCACGTTTGGCATGATCAGCGTTGCCTGTGGGAGCTTTTTTCCACGAACCAGTTCGTCATTGGTCGTGAGTTACTTGACGATCCTGCCGATGGCTTTGCTGGGAATTATATTTTGGTCATCGCTCAGTGAGTTTGGAGAAACGCGATTCAAACTTTCGGTCGCCGTAATTCCTGGAATCGCAGCCTTTATCACGATCCCGCTGTTCTATATTTGCAGCGCCCGAATGCTTTACCCTCCAGATTTTGGTAGCGAAGGTAAAGAAGTGGTCGATTTGGAAGAAGAATCAGCTCAGGCAGTTGGCTTGGTGATTCAACGCGACCAATTCCCCGACAAACTCTTCGCGCCGCCCAAACGCGAGACGCTGATGGAGGATGGCACAAATCCCGTTTACGACAAAGAGCTTCGAAGCGAGATTTTTGGTCAAGGCACGTTGATGCTGAGGCTGGCGATTCAAATCAGCATGGTGGTCGCGATCCCGGTGATGGCTTGGTGTTTATATATCCAGCGAAGCCTCGCCCCTTGGTACATTTCTTACGTCGTGCTGTTCAACATTCTGATTGGTCCAGTGTTTTCAGCGGGTAGCGTGACAAGCGAACGCGAAAGACAGACGCTCGATCTATTGCTGACCACCGTGATTACGCCTTGGCAAATCCTGTGGGGTAAATTGCTTTCTGGGCTCAGAGTCTCCAGCGTTCTGTCCTCTTTTTTGTTATGGCCGGTGGTGCTCGCGCTGCTGATGGTGCAACAGTACTGGTGGAATATCCCGACTATCTCGGCGTATTTTGTGATCTTTGGATTGACTTGTGTGACGACTGCCGTGCTGGCTTTGTTTTGCTCGACCGTGTTCTACAAAACAAGCACCAGTTTGATGGTGACCTACACGGTTATTTTGACGCTCTACGTTGCTCCATTAGCAATGTCATTCTTTGGTAACAATTATTTTCCCAATGCTCAGGGGACGAGAATCGTCAACAGCTTGACGGTCACCAGTCCCTTCGCCGCAGCCTTCAACGTGCCGATTTACATGGATGAGTTTGGGGACGCGAATCCGATGAAATGGCAAAGAGCACCCAGTAGCGAGCCGTATCAATTTTTCGGTTACCCACTTCGTGACCTAAAGCACTTTGGCGGCTACGTTCTATTCACGGTTTGCTTTAATACGTTGTTGCTGTTCATGATGATTTGGATGTTCAACTCGCGGTGGCGGGTGTCGGGCGAAAATCAATAGACGCCCGCGACACGGAGGCGCTGGATCAAGTGGCTCTATTTGTGGGCGGACTAAGCTTCAAAATTACTTTTTCAGGAACCTCCATGTCTAGTTTTCCCATATCTAGTTTCGAATCGATGGTGAGTCCTCAATTCCGATTTCGCCGAGGACTTCATTTCGTCACGTTAAGGTCCTCAGCTGTAATGTGGCTGGTCCTTTGTTTCCTGACAATTGGATTAGCAGACCAGCTTTCTGCGCAGCAAACGACAGAGACCAAAGCCGAACAAGAATTGCAATCGGAAACACAAACAGAAGAACCAGCTGCAAAATTGCCCGAGGCTCTCACTCATTACATGGGACGGCGAATCGCCAGAACCATGCATTACACCGGAGCGGAATGGCTGATACGAAATGTTCGAGAGCGAGAAGAGCGTTGCTCGATGATGCTGACCAATCTTGGCCTCAAACCGGGAATGACGGTTTGCGACATGGGCTGCGGGAACGGTTACCACTCACTGCCCATCGCCAAGATCCTCGGAGACCAAGGACTAGTCGTTGGTGTCGATGTTCAGCCAGAAATGCTCGAATACCTGCGTGAGCGTATGGAGAAACAAGGCGTTGAGAATGTGATTCCGATTTTGGGATCGTATCACAACCCTCGTCTACCACCGAATCAAATAGATTTGGTTCTGATGGTTGATGTCTATCACGAGTTTTCTCACCCGGTGCAAATGCTGGCTTCGATTCGAAAGAGTCTAAAGCCGGGTGGCAAAATTGTATTGCTAGAGTATCGCAAAGAGGATCCAAAAGTTCCCATCAAGGAGCTTCATAAAATGAGCAAAGCGCAGGTCGACAAGGAGATGGTCGCTAACGGGTTTAAGCTTGTCAGCAGCTTTGATGGTCTTCCTTGGCAACACATGTTGTTTTACGGAAAAGACGATTCGTGGAACGCGGAAAAGAAGTAGGGCCATTCCCTGCTGCCCAAGCTAAGGCAAAGGCGACCGCCAAAAAAAGGCTGGGAGCAAAAAAAGCGATGTGACAAGCAGAGAGCCGTTTGTACCAATATTTGAATGATGTACCGATGAAAGGCTCAT
>CAZQQR010000310.1:4761-6223 GCA_964595515.1 uncultured Pirellulaceae bacterium | reverse complement strand
GGATTGGTTTCAATCATCGGTCCATCAACCAAGTCGACACAATACGGCACCGCCGCAAACACCGCATCAAGGCATTCTGCGATGGCCTTTGGGCTTCCAGGTAGATTGATAATCAAACTACCGCAGCGCTTGCTTTCAATCTCAGCCTTTGTCGAAGAAAGATCGGAAGAAGAGGCAGGAAGTTCCGCCGAAGAAACTTTGGCCGACCGAATACCTGCTGTTTGTCGAGACAGAATCGCTGTCGGCACTTTCGTCAGCGAGACTGTTCTCATTTGTTCACCGAAACCCGGCATCATTTTGTCGCAGACGATTTCAGTTGCCTCCGGTGTAACATCTCGGACCGCAGGCCCAGTACCACCGGTAGTCACAACGAGACAACAACCAGAATTGTCGCATAGTTCAATCAACGTTTGCTGGATCAACTCGACGTCGTCCGGAATTACTTTGGCGACAACGGAAAACTCAGACACGATCACTTCATTCAAGTAATCCTCAACTGCGGGGCCGCCGCGATCTTCATATTCACCACGGCTTGCTCGGTCAGAGACGGTCACGATACCAATTTTCGTTTGCACGGCGATCAACTTTCGTTTCGGAACTGCTCGACTACAGATTTTTTGACAGAACTTCCAGCGCGGCTGGCGCGTTCAGATCGTAGCAAACTGTCGAGATGGTGATTTTCCCTTCCAACAAAGCCTGAGTGTCCGTTTCGAATGGCGAAGGCTCAGGGTTAGGCTTGGTCGTCGACCAAAAATAGGGTCGGCCTTTGGGATCGTTACCTTTGTCAAAATGAAACGCCATCGGGTTGGGTTCAACGGGAACGATGACAACCTCTGCATCTCCCGCCAAAGCTGCGGTGGGGATGTTGATATTCACAACCGTTCTATCAGGAAGCTCAACGTCGACAATTTTTTTGATCAACGGCCAGGCAATCTCGGCCGCTCGCTTGAACTGCATCTCTTTCGTCGTGTACTCCAAACTGACAGCAACTGCCGGGATCCCAAACGTTGATGCTGCCAGTGCTCCACCGACGGTTCCCGAATGGCAAACATTGATCCCTGCGTTTAGACCACCGTTAATCCCACTGATTACCAAGTCCGGTTTCCAAGGACACAATTCCCCGAGTGCAAGTTTTAAGCAGTCCACCGGTGTTCCGTTGACCGAGTACCCTTCAATCCCATCATCCTGAGTGTCAAACTCGCTTCCTAGGCGAATCGGAAACAAGGGCGAAAGAAACGTAATCGCTTGACTGACACCACTTTGTTCAACCCGTGGCCCGACGACAAACACCTCCGCTTCTTGTTTGACAAGTTTGGCAAACTGAATCAAGCCTTGGGAGTGAACTCCGTCATCATTAACGAACAAAATCTTCATCAAAGTCCATTTCGGTTAAGCCGGAAACTTTGACGGGCTAATTCAATAACCGTCGTCATTCGTTCCCTGAATTGAAGCTGGGCAGTTA
>CAZQQR010000310.1:0-4661 GCA_964595515.1 uncultured Pirellulaceae bacterium | reverse complement strand
TGGAAACTTAATCCGCAAAGATCCCGTAAAACGGAATAAAGTAACCCCTGAATTGGACGTTGGAAATGGGTTGCCCAACTCGTATAATCTTGGATTCTCAAAACTGTCGAAATTATCAGTCGGACTCGATCGGTGGCTTGAGAAGATACCACAATCAACAGCATCCAACGGACGAACGAATGACCGTGGCCGCAGCAAAAGAGACAACCAGCCCAATCAAGACCAACGCCGAACGAATTCTGGTTCTCGATTTTGGGTCCCAGTATGCCCAATTGATCGCGCGGCGAGTTCGTGAACAAAACGTCTATTGCGAGATTGTCCGTCACGATATCTCCCCAGAAAACATTCTGGCTCATCAGCCATCCGGGATTATTCTTTCAGGCGGCCCAAGTAGTGTTTACGAAGCTGAGTCACCTAAATGTGATCCAGGCATTTTCGAAATGGGAATTCCGGTATTGGGAATTTGTTACGGGATGCAATTGGCTTGTTTGCATTTGGGCGGCAAAGTCGAAAGCAATCACGTTGGAGAGTATGGAAGAGCCGTTTGCGAGATCACATCGGATGATGAGTTTTTCAAAGGCTTTCCAGAACAAGCCCAAGTCTGGATGAGCCATGGCGATCAGGTCCAACAAGTCAGCGAGGCTTTTAAGCCCTTGGCCAAAACGCCGACCTGTCCCTACGCGGCCGTCAAACATGAAACACTGCCGGTTTACGGTTTGCAGTTTCATCCGGAAGTCACTCATACGCCCGAAGGTGGAATCCTTCTCAAAAACTTTCTTTACGAAGTCTGCGGATGCAATGGGACTTGGAAACTGGAAGATTTTGCCAACGAAGCCATCGAGCGCATTCGAAAACAAGTCGGCAACGATCGCGTGATCTGCGGGCTTTCGGGCGGCGTGGATTCGTCTGTCGTGGCGGCACTCTTGTACAAAGCCATCGGGCCACAGTTGACCTGCATTCTCGTGGATAATGGGTTACTTCGAAAAGGTGAAGCCGACGCTGTGGTCGAGGCGTTCACAGGTCACTTTAAAGCTGACCTTCGAGTCGTCGATGGTGAAAAACGTTTTCTCGATCAGCTTGCTGGAGTTACAGAGCCTCAAGAAAAACGCAAACGAATCGGCCACGTCTTTATTGAGTGTTTCAAAGAAGAATCAGATACGATCGAAGACGCAAAATACCTCGCCCAGGGAACGCTTTACCCAGATGTGATTGAAAGCGGTGCCGCTCCAGATGGCCCAGCTGCCACGATCAAGCTTCATCACAACGTCGGAGGTCTGCCTGAAGAACTAGGGTTTGAGTTGATCGAACCACTGAGAGATTTGTTCAAAGATGAAGTTCGCAAACTGGGGCTAGAACTTGGTTTACCGGAACATTTAGTTTGGCGACATCCGTTTCCCGGACCGGGATTGGCCGTGCGATGTCTTGGCGAAGTTACCAAACCAAAATTGGATGTAATTCGGGAAGCGGATGCAATCGTTGTCGAAGAAGTCGTTGCCGCAGAGCTTTACCGATCCACCGGCCAGTTGTTCGTCGTTCTTTTACCTGTCCAGAGTGTCGGCGTGATGGGCGACGCCAGGACCTATGAAAACGCAGCGGTCATTCGATGTGTCGACACTGATGATTTTATGACGGCCGATTGGTCCAGACTTCCTTATGACTTGTTGGCGAAAATGTCGACGCGAATCATTAACGAAGTCTCCGGAATCAATCGAGTTTGTTACGATATCAGCTCGAAACCGCCGGCAACCATCGAATGGGAATAGTGGGTCGGGACTTGGCCAGCCAAATTCTGTTCCGTGAAATGGGACATCAGTGGTCCTCGGTCACTTTTTTTTAAGAAACTTTCAATTCAACTAAAAACACCTAACGCATAAAACGATGAGCAAGAAATACATTTTCCAAATGGTCGACATGACCAAGAAGCATGGTCAAAAAGTCGTCCTCAACAACATCTGGCTTTCGTTTTACCCCGGAGCCAAAATCGGCGTCTTGGGTCGTAACGGCGCGGGTAAGAGTACGCTTTTGAAAATCATGGCAGGCATCGACAAGGAGTTCGATGGCGAAGCGCGACTAACAGAAGGTTTCAAAGCGGGTTACCTTCCGCAAGAGCCGCAGCTTAACCCAGAAAAAAATGTTTGGGACAACGTTCAGGAAGCCGTTGCCGACCGTCGTGGATTGTTGGACCGCTACAATGAACTCAGCGCGAAATGTGGTGAACCGCTCGATGAAGCGGCCATGGAAAAAGTCTACAACGAAATGGCCCGAGTTCAGGATCAAATCGACGCCACGAACACATGGAACCTTGATCACGAGATCGAAGTCGCGTTCGAGGTGATGAACCTCCCGCCTAAAGACGCGGACGTGACGAAGCTTTCGGGCGGCGAGAAACGCCGGGTTGCACTTTGCAAATTGCTTCTCGAAAAACCAGACCTGTTACTGCTGGACGAACCGACTAACCACCTCGACGCGGATTCCGTACACTGGCTTGAGCGAACGTTACAGGCATACGAAGGAACGATTGTCGCCGTCACCCACGATCGTTACTTCCTCGATAACGTGGCTGGTTGGATTTTGGAATTGGATCGCGGGGAAGGACATCCGTTTGAAGGAAACTATTCTTCTTGGCTTGAACAAAAACAGGCTCGACTGGCGGTTGAAGAGAAACAAAACGAAGCCAGACTGAAGGCACTAAAACGCGAAGCCGATTGGATCAAGCTTTCTCCCAAAGCCCGTCAGTCCAAGAGCAAAGCCAGGATCAGTTCCTATGAACAGATGTTGAATGCCGACCAGCGTGAAAAAGAAAGCGAATTGGAGATTCAAATTCCGCCCGGGCCTCACCTTGGGGATGTCGTGATCGAAGCGGAAGAGTTGTCCAAGGGTTTCGACGACAAAGTCCTCATGGAAAACGTCAATTTCCGTTTGCCACCCGGTGGAATCGTGGGAATCATTGGCCCCAACGGTGCCGGCAAGACGACTTTGTTCCGCATGATTACTGGTCAAGAAACTCCTGACAGTGGAAGTCTGAAAATCGGTTCCACAGTGGAACTAGGTTACGTTGACCAGTCTCGGGACAGCCTCAACGACGACCTTTCCGTCTACCAGGAAATTTCCGAAGGCCACGATACGCTTGAGATTGGCAAACGCAAAGTGAACGCCAGAGCGTATGTGAATCGATTTAATTTTCGCGGCCCCGACCAGGAGAAAAAGGTTGGCGTCCTCTCAGGTGGAGAGCGTAACCGAGTTCACTTGGCGAAATTGCTTCGCAAAGGATCCAATGTATTGCTGTTGGACGAACCGACGAACGACCTCGATGTTGATACGCTGCGTGCACTCGAAGAAGCCATCGAGAACTACGCTGGTTGCGTAGTCGTCACCAGCCACGACCGTTGGTTCCTTGATCGAATCGCGACACACATTTTGGCTTTCGAAGGTGACGGCTACCTCCACTGGTGTGAAGGGAACTATCAGACCTATGAACAACAGCGACGCGAACGTTTGGGTTTGAAGGAAGACGAGCCTAAGCGATTTAAGTACAAAAAATTGATCACTTAATTGGCTTAACATGTCTCGCGAACCGCGATTGGCTCGGCCCTCCCCTCTGGATTAGGCCGTACCGTTCGGGAGTCGAATCTTTCAATAACCAAGAATCGAGTAATATTCGCGACCCACTCCAACCAAAAGTACCAGCATATATTTTTCCAGCTTTTCAAACTCACCAAAACAAATACGGAACAATCAGATGACCATTCTTCGAAGCGGATCCACCAAGAAATATTCATCCAACTGGGCGTCAGCCTTTGGCGAGAAAAGCAGTGGAGCCAAGAAAGCTAAATCGAAGCCCCAAGCGACCAAGAAATCAAACAAGAAGAAGACGGCCAAAAAGAAGAAAAAGTGAATCATTTCTTTTGAGCGCTTTAATAACACGACGAATCACAGGAGTCAGGCTGGCTGGCGTGATTGCTGAACTGTTGTTGGGCCGTATTCAGTCTCGTGCTTACGTGTGTTAGGTAGCAGGCGTACTCACCGCAACGGGTCTGCCGTGTTCGAATTTAGAGTTCAATCAATGAAATTTCGAACAAGATTTTCACCGTCCATTCGGCCTCATTCATTTCTGTCGTGGCCTCAGACAACAATTGTTTCGAGGCACCCAAGGTTGCGTCTTTGCTGAAAATGACTTGCATTGATTCGAATAGATAACTGTCTGCACGTTCCAGACATTTAATCGAATCTTCGAGATCCGCTACCATCTCTTCTGTCCCGTGTTGATAAACCCATGGTGCGACCCGATCAACATTGTCGTTGATGTCGTCCATTCTGAACAAAGCCACAAGGAGCGGCTCAACGTTGGGAGCGTTAACAACTCTAGGTTTGCTGTTCTTTGAGCTTCTTTTGAACGATGGAAGAGGTTGCCGCATAAAATCTGGCGAGGTGGACGGCGGAATGGTCGGCAGCAAAAGACTCTTGGGTGAACCGGGGCCCGGCATTGCTCTTGCCGGAGAGATGATTGGAGGAGTCGTGTTAGCTGTTAGCAGGCTTGAAATAGTCAAAACGCTTACCAAGCAGGCGGTCTTCAACACAAACATGATGATGCCTTTAAGAAAAGGGAAAAGCTGCCGTCGATTGTAGCGGACGCTGTACGCGATTCAAATAAACTTTGTTCA
>CAZQQR010000309.1:1335-6227 GCA_964595515.1 uncultured Pirellulaceae bacterium | reverse complement strand
GTATTTGTCTAGTTTGGCTAAATGGAACTAGTCCCACCACCACTGGCCATCGGCGAGGTTATCAAGAACGATCTGGTTCTTGACTTTGGTGATTTCAGCGGCATTGTCAGTCTTGATTCGATCTGAATTCAGAGCAACTCGTGGTTGAATGCTAACACCACCAGCGATTGGAGACATAAAGTACTGCCCTTTCCATTTCGCGTTGGCAACGGGAGCAACCTGTGTGGGAGCTTCGAAGACTTCAACAGGGACTTTTGACTCATCGCCAAAGGTTGTCATCTGCCAATCGGCTTTTTGGTAGAGGCCCATTTTTTGAATGTAAGCGGCAGTAACCGACATGTCGATCAAGTTTCGCAGTTCAGACCAAAGTGGAACCTGTTCGGCCAATCGCTCGTAGGATTTGGTGAACGTGGTGCAGAACGCTTTGCTTGCTCCGTCCATTTTTCCGGTTCGAACTCGCTGGCCACGAACGATGCTTTCGCCTTCACCGACCAATTTGACGCCTGCTCCGACCAATTCCATCGCAGTGCGATCTTCGTTCATGTGAACGCAATCGTAATCAGGTTGGAAATACCATCGCTGAAGCGAGTTCTTGGCAACGGCACCCGGATTGGCTTTTTCCATGAAGCTTGTGATTCTGACTTTCGCATTTGGCTTTTTAAGCCCAAGACCAATCATTTTCATTTCGTAATCGGCTTCGACCATTACGCGAGCGAATCGCGTTTTGGTGTTCACGCCATTGATTGTGATGGTCTGCATTCCAAGTGAATCGCGGAAAAGCTGTACGACTTCTCGTTCAAGTCCTGGGCGGAATTTTCCGCTTTGCCGAACTTGGAGGTATGTGTTTTGGAAATTGGCTAGACCTTGTTGAGTCGGGTCAATCGAACAAGAAATCACGCTGGTTGATTTGGAGGTTGGAGAAAACGATCGCAGTGCAACGATTAGATCTTGTAGCTGCAATGTTGCTCGGCCGCTCTTCATTCCAACCACACGATTCTGTGCGTTGATAAAGTATCCTTCGGCGGGTCCAGCGATCACAATGTCTTTGGTTTCAGGATAGAAGAACACGTGAGTGATCTTTGTCATACCAGCGAGGTATTGCATGTCAGCTGGAACAGGTTTGCCGGCGTCGACAAGTTTGGCAACTTCTTTCTCAAGACGTGTGATTGAGATTTTTCGAAGTTCGCTTGGCTGCTGAAGATCTTTGTTGATCGCAGCAGTGGCAGCCGCCATCCGCTCTTTGTTCAACAGCATTGGATTGCCAGTGAATGCTCGTTCGGTTAGCACACCGTTGGCATCGATTTCGATACCACCAGTCGCCAGCCCGGGATCGGGAGTTTGGCCTCCCCCGCCCAACTGCCCGAATCCAGCTGACTGGGAAAGCAAGACGACGCCTGTCGCCAAAAATAAAACTGCAAGTTTACGTGCACAACGACCAAACATTTGGTTCTCCACAATGCTTTTATGGTTAAGACCTGCCAAACGAAAATGCCCCGGCAGGTGCTCTAAAGCCTATTTTTTGTCCAATGTAATATTAATTGCGGTTAAGCAGAGTAGCAAGAATTTCCCGGCTTTTAGGAAGCCTGTACCAGCTTTCGATTCCGAAACTCTGAAAATGAGGATTTTATCGGATGGACGTTCAGCTGACTTTCGCCGATTGCTCGTCGGACGGGTAATGGGCTCAGGGTTTGCGAGGTTTTAGAGGGCGATATCGGTCATTTCGACAGCTTAATGCCCATTTCTTGCATCAGCATCTTCATGTCCTCCCAAACGTGCTTTTTGGCCGAAGACGTTCTTAGCAAGTAAGCCGGATGATAGGTAACCATGACCTTGCTCCCCCGATAGGCGTGAAATTGACGCCTCAATCGTCCAATCGACTGGTTGGTATTTAAAAGTTTCTTGGCCGCGACACTTCCCAGGCAAACGATGAATTCCGGTTGAATAATCTCCAACTGCCGCTCAGCGTAGCCCCAGCAGTTTTTCAACTCATCCTCAGTGGGATTGCGATTCCAAGGCGGACGGCATTTGACGGTGTTCAATATGTAGACGTCTTGTCGAGTGAAATTACAGGCAGCGAAAATTTTATCCAGTAACTGGCCTGACTCACCAACGAAGGGTTCTCCCTGAAGATCCTCCTGTTCGCCCGGGCCCTCGCCAAGAAAGACAAGTTTTGAGGTCGGCGTGCCAACGCTAAATACCGTTTTGTTACGTGTCTTGCAAAGTTCACATTTCTCACAACTGGCAACTTCATCGGCAACAATCTGAAGGGCGGCAGGTCGATCGGATTCAGATGTCGCGTCTCCGTAGGGATCGGTCATGGAAACGACAGCGGCCGCGGTTGGTTTCTTTTTGGCCGCAGGCTTTGCGGTTTCATGGGATGGTTCCGCTGCTGTTGCGGACGGTTTGGCTGGCGACTGGACCGGGGTCTCGTACTGGGTGGTTTTCTCACTGACATCGGCAGATATTGCCGGAGAATCGGTCGTTGCCGTGGCTTGAATGTCATCAAAGTCAAAACTGTATTCGCCTGTTCCGCGCGGAAGCGCCTCAAGCCCGGACAACTTCAAGCTTTCCAACCGCTGATGGATGGCCTTCTGGACATCAAGATTCTGTCCGTCAATTTTTGCCTCGTCCGCCGATTCAGCTTGGCTGTCAGAAGGATTTTCAACTTTCGCCATCGGATTCCGTTTCATTTGCTCGTTAAAGTTGACATTCGAGTATCATTTGAAAGAATCCTCGAACCTGAGAAAAGGGACCACACTCCGATAATCTGGAGAGTCGCACCTATCTTGTTCAGATTTGCATTCCTGGCAGCCAGGAAACGGCTGGTTAAACAAACAGACCCATTTTCGAGTGGATGCTTTTTGTCATCGTTTTTTCAATCGTTTTCATTTCCTGATGCGCTTAGCCGCGGATCTTGGTTCTTCCAAAATCAACAACATTTGAGTCACCGTTAATCAGCTTTAGATTTACTCTTCAGCTTCAAAATCATGGCATTGCCACAAGTATCCATCGTCGGCCGACCTAACGTCGGAAAATCCAGTATCTTCAATTGGCTGGCGGGCCGCCGCTTGGCGATCGTTGATGACATGGCGGGCGTCACTCGCGACCGAATGACTTTCATGATCGAAGAAGAAGGTCGTTATTTTGAGATTGTTGACACCGGCGGAATCGGAATCAACGACGTTGATGAACTGGACGAAGAGATCGAGCAGCAGATTGAGATCGGTATCCAAGGCGCTGATCTGTTGATGTTTGTCGTGGATGCCAGAGACGGAAAAGTCTCTCTCGATGTTCGCGTGGCGGAACGACTGAGAGGCATCGAAAAACCCGTCATGCTGGTCGTCAATAAATGCGATGGCGAAAACTGGGAGCTGGAAGCAAGCGAATTCTTCGGCCTTGGGTTCGGTGAACCGATTTTGTGTAGCGCAAAAAATAATCGGTATCGCCAGAACTTGATCAACGAAATGATGGAGCGGCTACCGACACAGGAAGAAGTTGACCAGCGTGACACCGAAGATCCCGAAATGAAATTCGCGCTCGTCGGCCGCCGCAACGTTGGCAAAAGCACCTTCATTAATACGCTGGTTGATTCAGAGCGGATGATCGTCAGCGAAGTCGCCGGAACGACGCGAGACAGTGTCAACGTTCGGTTTGATCTTGATGGCAAAACGATGGTCGCGATCGACACGCCTGGACTGAGACGTGGCAAGAGTATTCGTACCGACATCGACTTTTATGGAACGCATCGGGCTCACCGCACGATCCGCTACGCCGATGTGATTTTGATGATGTTTGATTGCAGTCAACGAATCAGCAAAGTCGATCGGCAACTGGTCGGTTACATCGAGCAGAACTACAAGCCCTGTATTTTCGTCATCAACAAATGGGACTTGATGGCAGAACACATGGTCACCTCTCGGTGGGCGGATTATATCCAAGACAATTTTACGACGATGTGGAACGCGCCGATTGCTTTTGTGACGGGGCAAACCGGGCAGAACTGTAAACGCTTGATGAACCACGCTCAGATGCTGTTCAAGCAATCTCGAACTCGTGTTGGTACTCCGAAGCTCAACCGGATTATCAAACAGGCTTTGGTTAAACACCCGCCACCGATGGCGTCCAATAAACGGCGGCCCAAAATTTACTACGCCGCTCAAATTGGAATCGAGCCGCCGACGATCATGCTAAAATGCAATAACCCCGATGCGTTTTCTAAAACCTATCGGCGGTATCTGCTTGGCATTCTTCGGGACTCGCTTGATTTTGGAGAAGTTCCCATTCGAATGGTTTTGGAAAAGCGGTCTACGACTGATCCCAATGAAAGCTTGGAAGAAAGCTATTCATAGCGGGACGAAGGCCCTGAGCTACGGACGCTGTTTACTGCATCGCGAACCAGACAACAAGAAAATTCGATTAGCAATGCGAGAACTTCTAGCTTCTAATCTCCGCTTCGTTCTCGATCGTGAAACCTAAAACGTCGGAATCCCTATGCCTTCGCTGCTCCAAACAAAAGTCGTCTTCTTTGACATTGGTGACACGCTTGTCTCAAAAAAGAAATGGCTTTCGGGCGCGAAAGAACTAATCTCGCACTTGAAATCGAAACGAATTCGAGTTGGGCTGATTTCCAATACCGGGAATCTCTCTCGCGATGAATTAGAAAAACTTCTTCCGTCAAATTTCGAGTTTGAGTTGTTCGAGGAAGGGTTGGTGCTTCTTTCTTCGGAGGTTGGAGTCGAAAAACCCGACCTGTCGATTTTTCTGCTTGCGATCCAACACGCTACTGTTTCGCCTTGGGAAACACTCTTTGTTGGCGAAAGTCTGACTGAAGTTCTAGCCGCCCAAAATTCCGGAATGCATGCGATTCGAATCTGCGATCCCGCTAGTGATTT
>CAZQQR010000309.1:0-1235 GCA_964595515.1 uncultured Pirellulaceae bacterium | reverse complement strand
CAGTCATTCACTTGGGAAACGTAAAGCAGTATTTAATATGGATTCGAAAAAAGTTGAAACGATGATTTGGTCGGGCGGCGTCGATGGTTATTTGGACATGATCGACCAGACGTTGCTGCCGACCGAGATGAAGCGCATTGAGTGTCGCGACGTGGAAACGGTTTGGGAAGCCATCAAAATGTTGCGGGTTCGCGGAGCGCCAGCGATTGGTATCGCGGCGGCTTATGGTGTGATCGTCGGATTGCAAACGACGCCAGACGGTGCAAAGTTCTATGATCGACTCGAGGAAGTTATTTCTTATCTTGCAACCAGTCGTCCAACGGCCGTTAATCTCTTCTGGGCACTTGATCGGATGGGAAAGCACGCAGAAGAACTGCGTGAAGAAAATGATGTCGCCCAGGTTCGACAGAAATTGCTGGAAGAAGCCAAAGCCATCCACGAGGAAGATCGATCAATGTGTCATTCGATCGGCGAATTCGGCGCGTCGTTGCTTGAAAACGTCGATGGTGTTCTGACTCACTGTAACGCAGGCGGGTTGGCGACGGCGGAATATGGCACAGCGTTGTCCGTGTTTTTTACAGCGCAGGATAAAGGGCATGACTTGCACGTGTATGTCGACGAGACTCGGCCGCTGCTACAGGGCGCACGATTGACGGCTTGGGAATTGATGCAGCGTGGAATTACAGCCACGCTGATTTGTGACTCTATGGCAGCTCAAGTGATGCGCGAGGGGCGTGTGCAGGCAGTTGTTACTGGAGCAGATCGGATTGCGGCCAATGGAGATTCCGCCAACAAAATTGGAACCTACTCTTTGGCCGTGCTTGCCCGCGTGCATGGGATTCCGTTTTACATCGCCGCACCCAGCAGCACTTTTGATCTATCGATTGAAACGGGAGACGAGATTCCAATCGAAGAGCGCGATCCTAACGAGATCACTCACGGTTTCGGCCGGCAGACAGCTCCTGAGGGCGTCCAAGTTTATAATCCGGCGTTTGATGTTACGCCGGCAGATTATATTCACGCGATCATTACAGAACGTGGGATCATCAATCCAGTCAAGAAAGATGAAATTTACAATGTGCTTGGTTACGCATAATTCTGCAGCGACTTAGTTCTATAAGCAGTCATTTGATTTTATGGCTTAGGGTGAAGCTCAAGATAAAGCTTCGGATAAACCGTTGCAATTAGGCCCATTTTTGGCGAACTAAGAAACTGGTTCTAAGCGATGAACATTC
>CAZQQR010000308.1:0-6234 GCA_964595515.1 uncultured Pirellulaceae bacterium | reverse complement strand
CACCGAGTGGCATGGTGGGAGCATCTGACCGGGCGTCTTTTTTGTTGCAATAGATCCCCAAGGCGTTGCCCTGGGCTGACATAAGGATGCCCATTCTGGGCGACGTTTTTCGCTGACGTCACGTAACCACACCGAGTGGCATGGTGGGAGCATCTGACCGGGCGACAATGAGTCCACATCGGTGGACTTTTGCGCGGCAGATCAACAAATCGACTCGCCTCATCTGGCAACTTTGGTGGTGCTTTCCGGCAGAACCGCAAGAAGTTTCTTGCGGGCGAAGTCGAAGCGGCTGCGTAATTTCATATTCTGGCACATAAGGCCGAAACGGGACCTTTTGGTTGGAAAAGCGTTCCTTTCGGCCTGACTGACGTCCTACAACGGCTGCTATCACAAATCATTTTACCTCGCATTTTTCCGCAAATTTGGCAAGCCTTTTAACGCGAATCCAACTCGCACCAAACGCTTTCACTTCCTCTAAAAACTCGTATTGGTCATTAGGAACAAGTGGGATAGCTTAAAAGGTTCAACGATTGCGTTTTCAAGATTGGCAGGGAACAAGGATGTTCTGGCTCAAAGACCAAACGGTACTTATCACAGGCGGCACTGGCTCGTTTGGAAAAAAATGCGCGGCCTATTTGCTTGAGCATGCTCAGCTCAAACGATTGATTATCCTCAGTCGCGATGAACAAAAACACGTCGACATGCGGCGTAATCATTTCCCGACTGATAAATATCCACAGCTTCGGTATTTTGTTGGCGACGTTCGTGACGAACAACGATTGCGACGAGCGTTTCAAGGCGTCGACTACGTCATTCATGCCGCTGCGATGAAACACGTTGACGTTGCGGAATACAATCCGCAGGAGTGCATTCGGACAAACATTGGTGGTGCTGAAAACGTTATCAATGCCGCGATCGATTGCGGCGTCAAAAAGGTGGTTGCACTTTCGACCGACAAAGCCGCGGGGCCGGTCAATTTGTATGGAGCCACCAAACTCTGCAGCGACAAACTTTTCGTGGCCGCCAATTCGCTTTCTGGAGAAAATGGAACTCGATTCGGAGTCGTCCGCTACGGCAACGTTTGGGGAAGCAACGGAAGCGTCGTGCCGTTCTTTCAAAAACAAGCCGCCACTGGCGTGCTACCGATTACCGACCCAAGCATGACACGGTTCATCATTACATTGATGGAAGGCGTCAAGCTCGTGTTTACTGCTTTTGATCGTATGGAAGGCGGCGAGATCTTCGTCCCTAAAATCCCAAGCACCACAATCCTGGACATCGCAAAAGCGGTCGGGCCGAACTGTGAAACAAAAATCATTGGAATTCGCCCCGGCGAAAAACTGCACGAGTGCATGATCCCGGCAGACGAAGCTCGTCACACACTCGAATTCGATGACCACTACATCATTCAACCAGCGTTTCGAAGCTGGACAACGGACGCGCCTCAATACGCCGCTCAAGGAAAACGATGTCCAGAAGGGTTCTCTTATTCAAGCGACAACAACGACGCTTGGCTAACGACTGAACAGATTCAGATCATGCTTCAAGAAGAAACACCTACCCTGGAAACCAGTTCGGCCGCCTGACAACGATCAAGGAAGATCCCATGTTGCCCTATGGAAAACAAACAATTGAAGAAGACGACATCGAAGCCGTTGTTGAGACGCTTCGCTCGAACTGGCTAACCACCGGACCTCGCGTGACGGAGTTTGAAACGGCGTTTGCTGCTGCCACAAACACAAATTCTGCGGTTGCATTCAATAGCGGAACGGCCGCACTTCACGCCGCCATGTTTGCCGCCAGCGTTCAAGAAAACGACGAGGTCATCGTCCCAGCGATCACGTTTGTTGCGACCGGAAACGCTGCAATCTATTTGGGTGCCAAACCGATATTCGCTGATGTTGATTCGGAAGCACTTTTGATAGACCCCGCTGATGTGCGAAAGAAAATCACGTCAAAAACACGTGCAATCGTGGCAATGGACTACGGCGGTCAGCCATGTGACTATGTCGAGTTAAGAAAAATTGCCGACGAGCATAACCTTGTTTTGATTTCAGATGCCTGCCACTCACTGGGCGGCAAATTAGACGACGCTCCCGTTGGCAGTCTCGCCGATTACACCTGTTTTAGCCTTCATCCGATCAAACAGATCACTTCCGGCGAAGGCGGGATGGTGACGACCAATGATCAAGTTGGTGCGGCAAGAATGAGATCATTTCGCTGCCATGGAATCACGACAGACTTTCGCCAACGAGAACAAAAAGTCACACACGCTTATTCAATGACCTCGCTAGGATTCAATTACCGATTAACTGATATTCAATGTGCCCTTGGGCTTTCCCAACTGGGAAAACTTCAACGCTTTACGCGTCGCAGAAATTTGATTGCGGACTTTTACGATTCACTGTTGGGCAGTGTCTCGCATATCACGCCACTAGCCCGTGAAAACAATCGTCAACACGCGTTTCATCTGTTCGTCGTCAAATGGAATCAAGAGAAAACCGGCATCTCTCGCGACGAAGCCTTCGTTGCGATGCGGGAAAGAGGAATCGGAGTCAATGTTCACTATCAACCGGTTTACCAACATCCGTTTTATGTGAATTCGTTCGGCGATCAATCCGGCTGTTGTCCAGTTGCTGAATCGGTCTATCAAGAAATCCTTTCGATCCCAATCTTTCCAGCCATTTCCGAATCTGAAATCCGGAGCGTCGTATCCGAGCTGGTAAGTGTTGGCACCATGAAACAAGCGATAAAAAAGACAGCTTAAAAAACAGCAAAAAAGAAAACAGCCTAACTCAACGAACATAGAAACCGAAACCATGAACACCGTTGCCGTCATTCAAGCCCGACTTGGGAGCACCCGATTACCGGGAAAAGTTCTTAAACAAATCGGTGCGCAAACAATGATTGAGCACGTCGTTCATCGGGTAAACCTTGCGAATTGTGTCGACAAGGTCGTGATCGCGACCACGGACCAACCCGGCGACAAACCGCTTATTCAGTTCTGCGAAAAACAGAACTGGCATTGGTATGCAGGAAGCGAATCCGACGTTCTGTCGCGATTCGTTGGTGCAGCCAATGCCCATCATGCCAGCCGGATCATCCGAATTACTTCGGACTGCCCGTTGATTGAGCCAACATTGATCGACCAAGTTGCTGATCTTGTTCCCCATGCTGGTGGTGCCGAATATGGCTGCAATTTTTATCCAACCCGGCGTTACCCAAGAGGCCTCGACTGCGAGGTCTTTACCCAACAGACGCTGAATCGACTTGATGAAACAGCGACCGACAGCGCCGCTCGCGAGCATGTGACGTTGGGAGCGTATCGGAATCAAGGCATGTTCTCGATCGCTTCGGTTCAAGCAAAATCGGATTGGTCTGATCTTCGCTGGACGGTCGACACCGCAGAAGACCTTGAATTGGTCCGAGAAATCTACCATCACTTTCAGGAAAAATTGGGGCAAACCGATTTTGACTGGAAAGAAGTCATAGAGGCGTATCAGCAAAATCCGAATTGGCGTTCCATTAACCATCAAGTCGTCCAAAAGGCGGCTTGAGCATTCCAATGGAAGGGTAAACATGTTCTCCGATTCTAACAAAGTCCTCATTCGAGCTGATGCGAATCCGCGAATTGGAACGGGTCATGTGATGCGGATGTTTGCACTCGCTCAGGCTCTACAAACAAACCACTGTGATGTGACTTTTGTTTGTGGAACCTTGCCCCAAGGACTGGTTCAACGAATCAAATCCGCAGGCTTCGCCATTTACACGATTCAAAATGATAAAGCCGATGGAAGTGACGCCAAAGACACACTGGAGATCGCTGCGATCAGTAATCCTGAATGGATCGTACTCGACGGATACGATTTTGATGATCAGTACCAAACAGCGATCAAGCGATCAGGTGCAAAACTTTTGGTGATGGATGATTACTGCCATGGATCTCATTCCGCAGCGGACTTGGTTGTCAACCAAAATGCTTACGCGCACAAGCATGATTATCAATCAAGTCAAGTCTTGTCCGGTCCAAAGTACGTTTTGCTGCGGGACGAGTTTTTGAATTTACCCGCCAGCACCCATGCGCCAGTTGCTGCAGAAGCACGTCGGATCCTGGTAACTTTTGGCGGAGCGGACCCGGACAACTGGACGCTGAAGACACTTCAAGTATTGGCTGACCTTAACCGGAAGAACTTGGTCGTTGATTGCGTTGTTGGCGCTTGCTACCAACATGTCAGAGAGTTGGAACAGTTTAAGAAAACCGCAAACTTTACACTTCGATGTCATCGAAATGTGGATCGAATGTCAACCTTGATGGGCCGGGCTGATTTGGCGATCTCAGCTGGCGGAACAACGTGTTATGAACTTGCTTTGTCAGGCGTTCCAACGATTGTTACCGCGATCGTCGACAACCAATTACCTGTCGCTGAAGCGATGAATGAATTTGGTGTCATGGAGTCAATTGACAGAGAACCTGGACATGACTCCAGTCTTTCGCAACCCCAACGAATCAAGCGGCTAACCAAACTGATTCGCGGTCTCCTGACCAACAGCAAACGCCGCCAACAAATGAAAAATCTAGGCCAACAATTGGTCGACGGAAACGGTGCCCAGCGAATCACTCGGAAGATGATGGCGATGCAGTATCGCCTAAGAAAAGCATCGCTCAATGACGCCCAGTTAATTTTAGACTGGCGAAACGATCCTGAAGTCCGCGCCGTATCGTTCCAAAGCGAAATCATACCACTGGCATCTCACAAACAGTGGATGCAGAGGCGACTCGAAGACGGTCGCACCAGAATCTTAATCGCGGAAGACGAACATAACTCTCCCGTGGGACAAATTCGTTTTGATATTTCAGACGATGAATCAACAGCGTTGATAAGTATTGTCGTTGATCAAGCGAATCGGGGCAGGGGAGTCGGGCGATTATTGATTGATGACGCGACCGAGCTGTTGTTTGATTCTTCAAACGTGCAAACGGTCATCGCTCAAATCAAACCAGGGAACACGGCTTCAGAGCGAGCGTTCCGAGCCACCGGTTATCAAGCCATGGCACCGGTCATTGTAAATGGAAAAGTTGCCAGCCAGTTCTTTCGTGATCGATCAGGTCAAACTGCAAACTCATACGCTTCCAAACGAAAATCTGCTTAGACGTCGTGTCATTGAACAGCGATTACTCATGATGAATGACTTCAAAAACGAAATCACGATTAACGGACGCCAGATTGGCGCCGACCACCCGACGTACATCATCGCTGAGATGTCAGCGAATCATCATCAGGATTTTGACCGAGCCGTTGAGTTGATCCATTACGCCCATCAGGCGGGCGCGGATGCGGTTAAACTGCAAACTTATACTGCTGACACATTGACGCTTGATTCGGACCAGCCGCACTTCAAGATAAACCAAGGAACAATCTGGGATGGCAAGCGGCTTTATGATCTCTATCAACAAGCGCACACGCCATGGAAATGGCATGCGGAACTTCAACGGACCGCGCGGCAACTCGGGCTCGATTTTTTCTCAAGTCCCTTCGATGCTACGGCGGTAGATTTCCTGCAATCACTAGACGTGCCGGCGTACAAAATCGCTTCTTTCGAAATTGTTGACATTCCGTTGTTGCGAAAAGTCGCTCAAACGGGCCGGCCGGTTATCTGCTCCACGGGAATGGCAACCACCGCGGAAATAGAATTGGCAGTCAAGACGCTGCGGGACAACGGATGTAACGAACTCGCGCTGCTCAAATGCACGAGCGCCTATCCGTCTCCGGTTGAATCGATGAACCTAAAAACGATTCCCGATCTCGCGTTCCGGTTCCAAGTCCCAATCGGTTTGTCAGACCATACGCTTTCGAGTCAAACTGCTGTCATTGCGGTTTCACTAGGCGCCCGCATCGTTGAAAAACACTTGACGATTTCGCGCGAAGAAACTGGCCCGGACAGTTCATTTTCGCTTGAGCCAAGCGAGTTCGCAGAAATGGTGTCTGCTGTTCGCGCCGCCGAATCAACAATGGGCAGTGTTCATTATGGGCCAACCGAAAGCGACAAAAACAATCGAGCATTTCGGCGTTCGCTGTTTGCCGTTCGTGACATTCAGCCGGGAGAAGCATTCACAGACGAAAACGTTCGGTCCATTCGTCCCGGACAGGGACTAGAACCAAAGTTCATGGATGATGTCTTGCAAAGCAATGCGTCGGAAGCGATTCCTCGCGGGACGCCGTTAAAATGGAAACA
>CAZQQR010000307.1:1175-6255 GCA_964595515.1 uncultured Pirellulaceae bacterium | reverse complement strand
CAGCGAGAGATTGAGAATAAAGGATTCCTGCTTTCCTTGTTTTGTTTCAAGCCACGTCTAACCCGTTACCGCCCATTTGAGGATTTCGCTGAGCTTCGGAGTTTTGCCTTGCCAGAGAATGCCTACTCGGAAAATGCGTGAGGCGATTACAACGATAACCAAAGTCGAAATGATCATTAGCAAGAAACCAACGATTGGTTGCCAAACGGGAATCGTCTGACCCGTCGCGAGCCTGAGCATCATTGCGGTCGGGGTTGCGGGTGGGAAAAACGAAAAATAGGTTGCCATCGGTCCAAGTGGATCGCGAACGATGAAGATCCAAACAAACATCGGACTCATCATCAACATCCAAACAGGAAGCAGCATGGATTGGGCTTCTTTAAGCTGCGAAACCGACGCACCAATTGCCAGAAAAATGGCTGCATAAAACAACACACCCATGATTTGAAAAACGACAAACCAAGGCGCAAGATGAAAAGGGATTTGGTCGGTGTACCCTTTGTACGTCGCAAACCCGATGGCTCCAACCAAGTAGATCGCAAATACCGTCAGGGAGCCTGCGACTGTCCCGAGCAATTTTCCGCTCATCAACTGAAACGGGTTGGCACTGCCCAGTAAGACTTCTGCGATTCTTTGCGATTTCTCTTCGAGCACGCTTTCGAGCATTGGTTGGGCAGCCATGAAAATGACCATAAACATCAACAGCATTACGCCCATGGGTAAGAAGATCGCCGACATGGCGCTGTCTTCTTCTTTCGACTTCAATGAGCCATCTGCTGCTTTTTCAACCAATCCCATTCCGGCGACACTGACGGGAATGCTGGCTTTTTGAACAATGGCCGGGTCGATCTTTTCTTCTCTCAGCCGTTCAATTTGAACCATCTGGTTGAGGATCTGCGAAATCCAGCCGCGCGCCTCGGACAGGCTAGAGTCCTGCGCGTAAAACCGTACTCGATCACCGGTTTTGGCTGTCGGCGAAGTCGAGTCGCTTGGGATTTCGATGAAGGCATAAAGATCCTGGTTGCGAATGCGTTCCGAAAGCTCAAAAAGCGTGTTGTCTGTTTTCGAGCTGGGATCGACAGCTTCGAAATAATATTTCTCGCGAGAGAAACCTGGAAAGCCGTCTTCGTCGGAGCTTTCCTCGCCGTCGGCTTTACGTTTTTCTGCTTCATCAATCTGTTGATTGCGGGACTCGGCGGCCAAGTTCAATGCGGCATTGAACTTTCCTGTATGGTCGATGACAGCGATCTTTCGCTCTTTGATTTCGCCAGCGTTACGAAGCAATTCGATGGCGAGCAAACTGCCGAGCATCAGAACCGGCATCATAATGATGGAAACCAGAAACGCTTTGGTGCCGACCATCGCCCGATATTCACGAACGGCAATTGTTATGATTTTTTTCATCGGCGACTTTGAAGTGCGGTCTTAAGCTGATGCGGTCTCATGCTGAAGTACGTCTGAGCGTAACGATCAAGCGTTACTCACCAGCATGGTCGACGCTGGAAAACAATCAATATCCAGCCTAATCCGTTTTCGAATTTCGCTCAAACTATCGCAGGTTACCGGGGATTCCGTTGGGAAATCGCTCGGCGATAATTTGCTTGATGTACTCGCGGCGGTTCTCAGGACGCGGATGAGTGCTCATGAATTCAGGTGTGCCGCCACCGCCCGACGTTCGCTCCAAAATATCCATGACCGACAAAAGGTGCTCGGGGTCATAGCCAGACAAAACCATTAGCTCGACGCCCCAACGATCTGACTCCAATTCGTCTGCACGTCCGTATTTCATGCTAAGCATATTAGTCGCCCATGACGCCGCGTTGGTCCCGCCAGCGCCTCCGCCCGCCACTCCAGCCGCACCAGCGATTCCCTTGAACAGGTTGCCTTTTGCCATTCGCTGCGCACCATGCCGTTCAATAACGTGTCCGATTTCGTGACCAAGCACACCAGCCAACTGGCCGTTATTGTCGAGATGCCTGAATAGGGCTTCGGTGATAAAGACTTGCCCGCCAGGAAGTGCGAACGCGTTCACGGTTCTGGAGTCAGCGAGTAAGTGAAATTCGAACGGATAAGGCAGGTCGATTCCATTTTTCGCCAGGAGGGATTCTAGTTTTCGAGTTAATTCGAAACCGATCGTATCCACGCGTTGGGAGGCTTCCCGATTAAGTGACGGAGCCCCCATCGTGCCGACCGCTCGCAATCCCATCGTGATTTCGTCGGACACCGACATATCCACTCGCTGTTTTTCTCCAGTGACCGGATTGATTTGCCCCTTGTTCAAATACGTGATGACTGAAAACAACAGGATAGCGCCTCCAATCAACAGGCGAAGCTTCAAACCTGAAAACGCGCTTGGACGGCGCCGCTGTTGTTGTCGTGGTTGTTCGTAGTAACTCATGTTGTTTTAGCCCGGCGTGCACTTATCAAATTCGACGGCTCCAACGATATATCCGCTGAAGCGTGTCGTCATTTTAAGTCGATTACCAGTCAAAAAACAATATCCAGAGCGCCCGCCGGGTCAATCAGCGCGGGACAGTTTGAAATCGGACAACCAGGCCAAGCTTGCTGGCCTAATTGCAACCCACTCTGAGGTTCGTCATTTTTCCAACGGAGTGGATGCACTTTCTCGGGCGACAAAGATCATGGGCTCTTTTACAAAGGCGGAGAATTTGACTTCGAGAGACTCCTGAATTTGGTCCACCGTTTTTGCTTTTACCGACAAAGTCCCGGCGAGAGGCAGTGAAATTGTGTGGTCGGCCCGAACAACGACTCGGCGATTGAGAGACGGGTCGGTCATCGACTCGACCAATAGAGTCTCTCCAGGCTGGACTGGTGTGGTCGAAGCCGGCGGGATGGCGGAAGTCGCGATTGGACTTCTGCCGCGGCTAGCTAGCGCCAGCGCACTTTCGAGTTCTTCTATTTGTTGTTCAAGTTTCTTGATACTTGGATGTGATTCTCCAAGGCGTTTTCTCATGGATTCAAGCTCTTCTTTAAGAAGAATCGGGTCGGCACGAGGCGTTGGTTGTTCAATTTCAATAGTTTGCTGTGTGACTCCGTCCTTTCTGGGTGGATTAATGCGTCCCGCCACACCTGGAAGACTAGTGTTGCTGGACCTCTCCGGCTGAGGATTGTTCTTGAGGTGTTGAATCCGCTTCATGTTAATTTCCGCCTCAAGGATTTTGGCTTGTTGCTCATAAGCATCCGCCATCGCATCCGTGTCTCCCTCATTCTTGGCTCGACTGGTCAAGCTTTTTGATCGAATTTCGGCTGACTTGCGAATCAGTTCCCAATACTGAAGCGAATCTTCAACTGCGAATTCGTTCAATCCAGTTAAGCGTTTTGCGCCCAAAGAAGACCTTGGTGCTAAGCGGGTCGTACCGTTTTCGTGGGGGCGAATGGTTGTTGCTGAACCACCGTCCAAATTCTGAGACGCTGAAGTTTGCTTGATCGTGGCAATTATCGATTCGGGAACTTTATCGTCGTTGGCAGCGTCCGTCTGGACCTCGGCGATCACGTAATCGGATTTTTCGCTGGTAGAGTGAACGCCTGTTTGCTGAGCGATCACACCCAAAGGAATCATCACACCGGCAAACAGTGCGGCGGCGATAGAAACAGATTTAATCAAAGTTGAAGCTTGCATGCTCATGACTCCATGATTGGCTAACGAGTGTACGAATTGAGAACTGGTTCCGACTTGCGCGGTCGGTGTCAAACCCTGGCAATGTTCCAGCGAAGATGTAATCAGTGAATCCGAAACGTATTCCTGTCCTGACGATGTAGCAGCGCTCAGCGACACCAACAGCGTGGAAGTGATTAGGCCACTTCGGATCAAGCGTTTTCTCAGTAAATTTCTGCCGCGTGAAAGTGCAGCCTTGACTGCTTGCTCGGTCCAGTCAAGAAGTTCAGCCGCCTCGGCGCGGCTGTGCCCCTTGAGGTGGCAAAGCACAATCGCATCGCGATACCGGACGGGAAGTCGATTGATTTCTTGAGAGACCAAATCGTTTTCTTGTGCCGAAGCAATCGCTTGCCACGGTTCGTCAACGCGACAGGGCTCTACTTTCATTTCCGTTTCCCTCATTCTGCTTTTGCGTCTCCGAACCTGAAGGCAGTTTCGCATGGCGGCTTGATACAGCCAGCCTGCAATCGAACCATGATCAATCAGCGACTTGGCTTTTCGGGACAAGACTAAAAACGTTGCCTGAAACGCGTCTTCGGCGTCTTGGGTTTGAAGCAACATCCCTCGGCAAACACCCATGACCAAGCCCGAATGCCGGCGCATTAATTCCTCAAAAGCCGCTGCATCGTCGGCGAACAGATATCTACCTATAAGTTCATTGTCAGTAACCAACGCAATCGCCTTTGTTTGGTAATCGAAAGGGTTTTTACCCTCGAAGGGGTTTCATTCGTTAACCGCTTGCCGAAGGACGCATGGACCTCAAAAAATAAAAACAAACAGGAAAATTTGCCCTCGTTTTTCGGTAGGGCCTAAAACTCATTGTCGCTATTCGAGAATCTGTTCAAAAATTGACGTGTTCCGTAGGAGAGACTTCCCCTCGTCAAGTCTCCGGCGTCATCTTATAGTTGACTTTGAACTCAGTCACTCAATTTCTTTGGATAACGCGATGAAGGTCTCACTTTCAAAACTTGCCTACGCTCGGTCGGGCGACAAGGGCGACGGCAGCAACGTTGGGGTCGTGGCCTACAACTCTCAGTGTTACGAAGTGATCAAGCAAGTCTTGACGCCCGAGCGAGTCAAAGAACACTTCAAAGAAATTTGTTTCGGATCAGTCGATCGTTACGAGGCTCCAAACCTCTTAGCATTGAATTTTATTCTGCATGATTCGCTTGGTGGCGGTGGCAGTGAAAGTTTAAAAACAGATGCTCAAGGCAAGACCCATGGGCTTGGGATTTTGTATATGGAAATCGAAGTGCCTGATGATTTTGAGATTCCAACTCGAGACGCGATCGCGGCACCCTAGCAAATGTTGACGCCCTGCTAGCGACGAAGCTCAATTCGTCCAAAGCTCCGATTGATATCCTTATCCGCAAAATGTTGAATAGGCCTTCAAGAACAAATGAA
>CAZQQR010000307.1:0-1075 GCA_964595515.1 uncultured Pirellulaceae bacterium | reverse complement strand
TTGGTTTCAAAATACTCAATCCATTTTTCTCGGTTGGTGTCTGCAGAGCAAAACAGCTCAAGATGCGATAGTTGATCGAGTGCTTGAAGATCCTGAATCACAAAGTTTGCAACTCTAACTTTCTTGATTCGATCGAAAGTTTGAATGTCGAATCTTCGGCAGATGGTGCGAAGATAACCTGGGCCAGCGTAGTCAACGACCACGCGAAAAGTAGGAGTGCCTCAGCTTATCCCCGAGTAACCAGAAATGATGGTTGAGTCGCCGTCTTTGGTGAGGGATTTCGAAGAAAGTTGCCCGAAGGGAGATTGTGCGAACCGCTTGTCTGAATCTATCAGCTGGTCGACGAATTGCATTTCTTTTTGGTAAGTAAAATGATGGTTGGCAATCCACGCCCCAAACGTGCCGATCGCCAATACGATGACCAAAAAAGTCTTGAGGGAAAATCGAAATAGGTTTTTGAACATAACGTTTCCTTGAACTAAGTCGCAGTTGTTCAGTTGTGCTCTGTAAAAGTCATGTTGCCAAAGAGTCTGTAGCCAAAGGTATGCTATTTATCTTTGGATGTTTTCTTTTGGGTTTCTGTTCGACCGTCCTTAACGATGGTTCGATTCGCAAGATCGAAAACCGATTCTTTGGGTAGGGCAATGAAATCGTCTTTGCCTGGGATTACTGGCTGAGTCCGATCGTAAAAGTGAACCTTGCCTTTGCCTACCACTTTTCCCATCGACTTCTGTACGATAATCGCGGTCCCTTCGTCAATTCCGATCCCCAGCAGTTGAGGATATCGGTCCACCAATTGTGTCATATCTTTTTGACGACCTCTTTGTGAAAAGTGTTGGTCGATTGCAATTCCGCCGATGAATCCCAGCCCCCTTTCGTAACCAGGAGCCATGATGTCAAAGTTTGCAACTGGATTGGCTCGGCACATATAGCGGGCTTGGATCGAAGCCCCCGCAGATGAACCGCCGATCACTCCACCTTTACTCAATACGTTTTTCATCAGCTGATGGGTTCGAGTTCCGTAGTATGAATCCGAAAAATTCCATTGGCGTCCACCACCGAACCAGATTCCGGT
>CAZQQR010000306.1:2597-6298 GCA_964595515.1 uncultured Pirellulaceae bacterium | reverse complement strand
CGCTAACTATACAGCCTCAGCTTGATTGCCCTGAAGATTGGAGAACTTCCAGATCTCTCTCAGGTTCTTAAAACTGATCCAGACAAAAGCCAACACGATTAAGGCTTGTATCCACCACTGTGGTCGCGTTACGGACCAAGTCAAAAGCATCCAGCCCGAATGAATGGTGACCGCTGAAAAACAAACGCCTAGCAAAAAGGTAGAGTGTCTTGGGCGTTCTGCCCACGCTGCAAAAGTTCGTATTGCAAGCCGGATGAACACAAACGAAGACAACGGATAGAGCAGAGGAATGATTGCTTCCAACATGGAATTCTTTCTTAATTAGCAGCGAAGCCAAATCGAATTCGGCGATCGCTCAAACGGTCGCGGTTCAGATTCGGCAATTCCGGTCTATTCGTCGTTCGGGTAAAGGTTTGCAACCATGCTACCGTATCCGTTGTATTTTTGCGTCGCCACTCGCTTGCCCCAAGTCCCAATAAGCGCCTCCGTTTTTTGAGACCAGCGTGGGTGTGGTTTGTCAGGATTTACGTTTCCGAACAAACCGTATTCTTGAGGCTGCAATGAATTCCAAAACGTCGTTGGTTGCTTTTTCGTCAGCTTGATTTTTACAACGCTCTTGGCGCCTTTGAATCCGTACTTCCAGGGAAAAATAACTCTTAGCGGCGCACCGTTTTGAGGCTGTAGAGTTTTGCCATATAGCCCGATTGCAACAAAGGCGAGCGGGTTCATGGCTTCGTCCAATCGAACTGCTTCTTGGTATGGCCAAGGAAAAGTCGAATTCTTTTGACGGGGTGCCAGTCGTGGATCAAAGAAGCTGGTCATGGACACGAATTTTGCACCGGGCCGCGGTTCTGCCATCTCAATCAAACTTGCCAGCGGAACGCCAATCCAGGGAACGGTCATCGCCCATGCTTCAACACATCGAAACCGATAGACCCGCTCTTCCAGTGCAAGCTTCTTGATGTCGTCCAGATCAAGTGTGATCGGTCGCCTTACCAATCCACCGATTTCTAGCTTCCACGGCTCGATCCTAAAATCCCGACACAGCCAAGCCGGAGAACGTTTGTCTCCAGCAAATTCGTAGAAATTAGTGAACCGATAAACGCTTTGTTCATAAGTCAGTTTGCGGTCGGCAATGAACTCTTTGTTCTTTTCGACTCCGTTCAATGCTTCAGTTTTTGACAAACGTGGGCGCGTGACCGCATGCAATCCTGCTGCACCGGCTCCTCCTAGCACTGTTCCGACCCCTAGAGCTTTGATCAGTCTGCGCCTGGCGACAAAGACTGATTCAGGAGTGGCCTTTGACTCGTCGATCTCCCACTCACGTTTTTTGCGACCGAACATGAAACTCCTGGGACTTAGATTTTGGACAAAGCTGATATCGACGTGGAGTCAATTTAATTCGAAACTGGTTCGTCCCACAAGTTTTCAAGCGTATAAGGACCGCCTTCGATGCACCAGAATCCTCCGTGAACGTAGCGATGAATTGTTGGAATACTCTCAATCGCTTTCATTTCTTCATCGGACAAAGTGATCGAGCCAGCCTCAAGATTCTCCGATTGACGAGCTGGATTGGAAGATTTTGGGATCGCAACCGTTCCTCGTGTCACCGCCCACGCCAACATCGCTTGCCCAACCGAAATACTTCGACTCGTCGCAATATCCTTAAATACTTTTTCCTCAAATAAGTTCGGATCATTTTCACCGACCATTCGTTCGGGCCGATCTCCCGATCCAAGCGGTGAATAAGCAACGAATTGAATTTGGTTGCTTTGGCAGAAATCGACAAGTTCTTTCTGAGCGAAAAACGGATGAGACTCAACCTGATTGGCAGCAGGTTTAACCTTGCAGTCGTTCAAAATCACTTTCAGTTTTTTAACGCTGAAATTGCAGACGCCAATGTTACGACACAAACCGGAATCCAGACATTTTTCCATTGCCTTCCAAGTTTCAACCAGAGGCATTTCTTCGAGGCTGATTAGATCCTTCCCTGATTCCGGACGATGGATGTCGTGCCGAAAAGCGACTGGCCAATGAATCATAAACAGATCGAGGTAATCTAGCTGCAGATCCGACAGCGTTTCTTTTAAGGCGGACTCAACCAAGTCGGGCCGATGTCGATTGCACCAAAGCTTTGAAGTCACCCAGACGTCTTCTCGTTTGACGGTGCCGTTTCCAAACACGTCGGCGAAGGCCATGCCGACATCTTTTTCATTCAGATAAATCGGCGCACAATCGATATGCCGGTAGCCGGCTTCAAGGGCCGACTTGACCGCCGCCGTCGCGGATCCGTCTTCCATCTTCCATGTTCCCAAGCCGATCGCGGGCATTGAACCTTGTGGAAACTCGAATGTCTTCATACCTTGGCCTTGACGTTTTAATTTTCAAAAATGACGTTCACACTTTGTAGCAAACTAAAAACGCTTCACAAGCCGCCGCCCCTAAACAAGCCAAACGATGACCGACTTGAACAGAGAAGAAATAAAGTCAGCCATGAACTCCATTGGAGCATTCGCCCGCAAGGCGGCGTGGCAATTGGCAACCGCGTCGAACGAGGCCAAATCTCTCGCTATCACTTCGGCTGCCTCCAATCTTCGAGATGCGACGTCAAAAATTTTGAAGGCAAATCAACTGGACCTTAATAATGCGGCCGAGAATGATTTATCGGCTGCCATGATTGATAGACTCGCTCTCGATGAAAAACGGATCGACGCAATCGCCGACAGTCTCGAATCGATCGCAGCATTACCTGATCCCGTCGGTGAAGTAATCTCAGAGTGGGACCGGCCAAACGGGCTGAAAATTCAACGCGTTAGAACGCCGCTAGGAATTATCGGCGTGATTTACGAAAGCCGCCCCAACGTTACGGCTGATGCTGGTGCGCTTTGTCTCAAAGCCGGCAACGCGGTGATTCTCAGGGGGGGAAGCGATTCGTTTCATTCCTCTCGGGCCATTCACGAGTGTTTGGTTGACGGACTAAAATCGGCTCAGCTTTCTGAGCACGCGATTCAGATTGTTCCGATGACCGATCGCGCGGCGGTTGGTGAGATGCTTAGCGGACTGGAGGGAAACCTAGATGTCTTGGTTCCAAGGGGCGGAAAAAGTCTCGTTGCTCGAGTCCAGAATGAATCGCGCGTACCGGTGTTCGCCCACCTCGAAGGCGTCTGCCATGTATTTGTGGATGGTGAAGCAGATCTTCAGACGGCCATCGATGTTGTTTTCAATTCAAAAATGCGCCGGACAGGGATCTGCGGCGCAGCGGAGACACTATTGATTGACCAATCGGTAGTGGATTCACACCTTGGGCCGATCGCGGATGCATTGCAGGCAGCTGGTTGTGAGCTTCGTGGTGACGGCACTACGCGTAAAGTCGTAGCTGATTGTAAACCCGCAACCAACGAGGATTGGTCTACCGAGTACCTCGATGCAATTATCTCGATCAAAGTCGTTGACGGAGTTGGCGAAGCGATCACTCACATCAACAATTTTGGTTCGCATCATACCGAGTCGATTGTGACAGCCAATAGTGAAACGGCTAGTCGATTCTTGAACGAAATCGATTCTGCGATTTTGCTTCACAACGCCTCCACGCAGTTTGCTGATGGTGGTGAGTTCGGAATGGGTGCAGAAATCGGGATCGCAACTGGAAAGATGCATGCCCGTGGACCGGTCGGAGTCGAGCAGCTGACGAGCTTCAAATA
>CAZQQR010000306.1:0-2497 GCA_964595515.1 uncultured Pirellulaceae bacterium | reverse complement strand
TGGCAAACCTTCACTGCCTTCAGTTGTAATCGCCGCAATCACCTTCTCGCGCTACATCGCATCGTAAATTGATCGCGTTTGGAAATTGTTGTCTAATACGTCGACACTCAACCCATGGACTAATTATGCATCGTCGAAAATTTATCAAAACAGGATCTGCCGCAGTCGCGCTCGCGTCGGCGACGTCAATTACCAGTGCCAATACTGTTGCCGCACCAAAACGCGTTTGTCTGATTGGATGTGGATGGTACGGCAAAGTCGATCTTTTTCGATTACTTCAAGTCGCGGATGTAGAAGTCGTGGCTCTCTGCGACGTCGATTCGAAAATGCTTGAGGAATGTGCCCAACTCGTGACAGCAAAACAAAAATCGGGCAACAAACCAAAAACTTATACTGACTATCGAGAGCTTTTAGACGCGGGCGGTCTTGATATCGCGTTGATCGATACGCCTGATCACTGGCATGCACTACCAATGATCGCAGCCTGTCAAAAAGGTCTTGATGTTTACGTTCAAAAACCGGTCGGCGTTGATGTTATTGAAGGTCAAGCAATGTTGGCGGCCGCCAGAAAATACCAACGGGTTGTCCAGGTCGGAATGCAGCGGCGCAGTACTCCGCATTTGATCCAAGCCAAAAAAGAAATCGTCGACAAAGGCTTGTTAGGCGACATCGGTTTGGCAGAAGTCTACTGTTATTACCACATGCGAGCCAAACAGAACCCGCCCGACGGTCAGCCTCCTGCCAATCTTAATTACGATTTTTGGACTGGCCCAGCGCCGATGCGGCCCTACAACATTCTGGTCCATCCAAAACGTTGGCGTGCGTTTATGGAATACAGTAACGGCATCATGGGCGACATGTGCGTTCACATGCTCGACACGGTTCGTTGGATGTTGGATCTCGGATGGCCAACAAAGATCGCTTCGACGGGTGGAATTTTGGTTGAGAAAGATGCCAAAGCTAACACCCCGGACACGCAGTCGGCTTCGTTTGATTTCGATGACCTCCGCGTCCAATGGCAACATCGGACGTATGGTCATCCGGCCGATCCAGAATTTCCCTGGGGTGCAACGCTTTATGGAGCCAAAGGAACATTGCGGCTAAGCGTTCACAAATGGCACTTTCAGCCGACACAGAAAAAGGCAGAATCGATTGCCAAAGACGTTGTCTATGAGCTTGAGCAGTACCCCGAAGACAAAACCGAACCGGGACTGGAAAAGCATGTCGCGCCCGCCGTCCGCGGCCACATGAAGGATTTCTTGCGATGCGTGGAGTCACGCGAACGCCCAATCTCTGACATCGAAGAAGGTCACATTTCTGCATCCAGTTGTATTCTGGCCAATGTCGCAATGAAGCTTGGCCGAACCATTCACTGGGACCCGAAAACACACACGTGCATCGGCGACGAAGAAGCGACCAAGTTATTGGCCCGGCCTTACCGTGAACCGTGGGTTCATCCCGATCCGAAAAACGTGTGAGAAACAAAGGCTCGACTTACAAAGTGCTGCCATTGTGATTAAAATCCATCCGCAACATGCTTATTCAAACTTGGGTTAAATTTTAGGCGGAACGTGAAGGCACTGGTAACAGGCGCAAACGGTTTTTTAGGCTCGAACCTTGTCAAACATTTGATTGAACAAGGTTACGAGGTGACCGCAATGACGCGCCGGCGAGACAATATGATTTCGTCTCAGCAAGTCCGCCACGTCAATGGTGACATTCGTAGTTTCGACAACGTGGTTGAGGCTTGTCGCGATCAAGACGTTGTCTTTCACTGCGCAGCAATCTCAGGCATCTGGGGTTCGTGGAAGCTCTACCACGGCACCAACACCATCGGTACGAGGAATGTGGTTGAGGCATGTTTGGAATGCAAAGTTCCAAAGCTTGTGTACACGAGCAGTCCTAGCGTTACCTTTGATGGTGAACATCAAATGAACGTGAATGAGACAGCGCCTTATCCTCGAAAATGGCTTTGTCATTATCCTCATTCCAAAGCACTCGCTGAAAAATATGTTCTCAAGTCCAACGAAGAAAAAGAGCTGATGACTTGTGCGCTTCGGCCGCATCTGATTTGGGGGCCAGGCGATCGACATTTGATTCCGCGTTTGATTAAACGTGCCAAAGCAGGACAGCTTCGGCGTGTTGGCGATGGTATGAATCAGGTCGACACGATTTACATCGACAACGCGTCACAGGCTCACATTCAAGCGGCCGAAGCGATGGAGCCGGGATCGCCTGTTTGCGGAAACGCCTATTTTCTTTCGCAAGACGATCCGGTGAACTGCTGGGGTTGGATCAACGAAGTCCTCGGCTTGGCTGGGCTTCCGCGAATCCGAAAATCCATTTCGTACTATTGGGCCTACCGATTGGGATACAGCTTGGAAACGTTTTACGAGCTTTGTAATTTCGAACAAGAACCGAGAATGACCCGGTTTCTAGCGGCTCAATTGGCCAAGAGTCATTATTTTGATATCTCCAGAGCTAAGGACGATTTCGG
>CAZQQR010000305.1:0-6407 GCA_964595515.1 uncultured Pirellulaceae bacterium | reverse complement strand
GGAACAAAAAAATGAGACTTACCGCCTCTCGTACATCCCTGGCTCTTCACATCCCCTTTTATCATAATGGACTTGCGAGAACTAATGATCGAACGCGATGCAAATGTTCTTTGGTTCGGTAAAGAAACGAAGTGCTTCCAATCCGCCTTCACGGCCGACGCCAGAATTTTTCATTCCCCCAAACGGTGTTCGCAGGTCGCGCATCAGCCAACTGTTGACCCAGACGACGCCCGCGTCGATCTTCTTTGTTAATCTCATCGTTCGGTTAAGGTCATTGGTCCAAACGGTTGCGGACAATCCATACCGAACATCGTTCGCTATCTCAATCAGCTCGGGCTCGGATTTGAATGGCATGATGGTGACGACCGGGCCAAAGATCTCTTCTTGATTCAGTTGGCAGTTGTTCGATTTGACTTCGACGACCGTGGGTTCAATGAAATAGCCATTTGGGTGTCCTTCGACGGAAGCTTTTCCGCCGCCACACAACACGGTTCCGTCGTCTTTTGCGCGATCGAGGTAGCCGAGTACTTTTTCGAAATGCGATTTTGAAATCAGGGCTCCAATTTCAGTCGAAGGAAGGGCAGGGGGGCCAATTTTTAGTGCCTTTGCTTTCGCGACCAAGTCTGTCTTGAATTTTTCATAGATTGGTTGCTCAACAAAAATCCGAGAACCGCAAAGACAGATCTGACCTTGGTTTGCGAACGAGGAATGAACCGTTGTTGTTAGTGCTTTTTGATAATCACAATCTGCAAAAACAATGTTCGGATTCTTGCCGCCTAATTCCAAGGAGAGTTTCTTGAATTGGGGTGCGACGACACTGGCAACGTGTTTTCCAGTGACTGTTCCGCCGGTAAACGAAATCGCTTTGATGCCAGGGTGATCAAGGATAGCTTGGCCAGCCGTCGAGCCGTTACCTTGGACGATGTTCAGCACTCCGGAGGGTAGGCCGGCTGAGTTGCAAATGTCTCCAAGCATAAAAGCAGTTCGCGGAGTCAATTCGCTTGGTTTGGCAATCACACAATTTCCGGCTGCGATCGCTGGTGCGATTTTCCAGGTAAGCAAATAGAGCGGAAGATTCCAGGGCGAAATACAACCGACAACTCCGATTGGCTGGCGAAGCGTAATGTTGAGCGCGCCCAGCCCAACGCTCTCGTGTGATTCACTTGCGAACTGCGTGATGGCCGCGGCAAAAAAACGAAGGTTGGCAGCAGCGCGGGGTATCTCGATGGTTCTCGCTCGCGAGATTGGTTTGCCACCGTCTTCGCTTTCAGCGATCGACAACGCTTCGAGGTTTTCGTCGATCAAATCTGCGATACGGTTCAGGATAGCCGCTCGTTTTTCCAGTGGCGTATTGGACCATTGATCAAACGCTTCACTGGCGGCAGCGTAAGCGAGATCCACATCCAAGCGGTTCGAATTGGCGACTTTTCCCGAAACAACACCCAGCGCAGGATCGACATTATCGATCCATTGCCCATCGGCGGGTTCAATATTCTCGCCGCCAATAAAGTTCAAGATATTTGAATGCTGACTCATTGAAGTTTCTTTCTGGCCATCGCTTTGATTTCAATTCGTAAATCAGGGTGCGGAAGCTGATGAACGGCAACGGTCGTTCGGGCCGGTCCATTTTCGGAAGAGAAGAACTCACCGTAGACTTTGTTGTAGCCTTGGAAGTCTTTCATATCGACAAGAAACGTGGTGATGTCGACCACGTCATCCAAAGTCGCGTTTTCGGCAGCAAGATAGTCGCGAATATTTTCTAACACACCTCGGGTCTGCTTCTGAATGTCAAACGTTTTTACACCGTCGATGAGTTCCGCGCCGGCAACAGAATTGTCTGGCCGTCTCGAACTGGTACCTGAAACGAAAATTAAATCATCGACTCGTTTGACATGCGGATAGGCTCCCAACGGAGTCGCTTTGCCTGAAACGATTTTACCTTTGGACATTTAAAACTCGAATGATGGTAGAGCTTAGTTTGGTTGGCTTGGACAATGTACTAGAATAAAGAACCATTGCAGACAACGAAACAGGTTGTGTTTGAATCGCGACAACCCCAGCCCTTCTTGTGTGACTTTCTGCTCAATCTTCCATTGGCACAAATCTCTCGCTGAGCCGCAGAGGCGCGGAGTATTTGTTGCACTTGCAGAGGCTCAACCCGCCACCAGAATGCTTTAGCGCGCAGTATCGATCCAGGATCACAAATCGTTCTCCGCGCCTCAGCGTCTCCGCGAGACATATTCCCAAAATCAGATTCCAGAATTCGATTTCTTTAATCGTCTTCTTTTTCCTTCGAGCTTTCTGCCTCTTCCTTTTCAGGCTCTAACAAATCCAAGCCGAACTTTTTGCCTTTGTCGACCGCAGGAACTCCGTAGGCCATCCATTCTGGCTCGGGCGCGTCCATCAAATAGTGATCGAAGAACTGCTGCATTCGGATTGCAAAGTCCATTCGGTTGGCGTCCTTCATCACCCAATGTGGTTCGCCGTTGTAGTTCATCAGCCAAGCCGGTTTTTCCAAGCGGCGAAGGGCAACAAACATCTCGATTCCTTGGTACCACGGAACGGCTCCGTCTTCATCGTTATGCAAAATCAACAACGGTGTGTTGACTTTGTCGGCAAAGAACACGGGCGAGTTTGCGATGTACTTTTGACGTGCCGACCAAAGATCCGCACCAATTCGGCTTTGCGTTCGTTCGTACTGGAACATTCGGCTCATGCCCGAGCCCCAACGAATACCGCCGTAGGCACTGGTCATGTTGCTGACGGGTGCTCCTGATTCAGCACACGCGAACATGTCTGTTTGTGTGACTAAATAGGCCGTCTGGTAGCCGCCCCAACTGTGTCCCTGCATTCCGATTTTGTCTTTTTTGACAAACCCAAGGTCAATCAAACTTTGTACTCCCGGAAGCACTGCGTTGGCGGCACTTGGTCCCGGTTCACCGGTTTTGTAAGGGATATCCGGGACGAAAACCAAGTAACCACGACTCACGTAAAAGCTATGATTGATGATCGAACGACCGGCCGCAGGCGTGTAATAACTGTGAAGGTTGTCTGAGTTGCGTTCGTAAAAATAGACCATCAGCGGATACTTTTTGTCCGGATCAAAACCGTCCGGCTTGTAAAGGATTCCGTCCAACGGCTGCCCGTCGGTTGCTTTCCAGTGCACAAGCTCCGCCGACCCCCAGCGATAATCTTCCTGCTGAGGATTGGCTTCGCTCACGCGGTGAATCTTTTTCATATCGGTCGTGCTCGACCAAAGATCCGGGTATCGCTGAAATGTGCTTCGGCTAAACACGACATGGTTACTGTCGCGGGCCTTTGTTAAACCGGAAAGTCTTTCATCGAGCATGATCAAACGTCTGAGCGATGAGCCGGTGACCTTTTTGTCTTTTTCGGTTTTTGACTTCGATTCAGTCGGCGGTTTCAAACGGTAAAATCCACTGGCTTTCGTTTTTTCATTGAACGCGGTCAAGAGCATTGGCTCTACAGGATCAATCGAACGTGCCCGACGATCTAGCTGGCGGAAACGGAATCGAATCGAGTTTTTGCGGCCCGTGTCCATGGTAATGCAAACAGGTTTCGATTTTCCAGTTGGGTCAAGTTTCCAAATATCAAACCGATCGTAAACAAGAATCGCTTCGTCGTCTTTTAGCCAGCCAGCTGAGCCATAGGGTCTAGCGAGGTTAGGTGTATCGTGAAGTTCGTTTTGAAGTGGAAATTCGATTCCCTTGCTAATCTCAACTTGCTTTCGTTGTTTCCCGGTGGACATGGCAAACCATTTTTGTTGCTCTCCATCGAACCAGGTGATGAACTTTCCCTCTGGAGAAAGTCGACCGCTGGATTTGCTTTTCTCTAATAACGTCTCTTGTTCACCGGTGTCCAAGTTGATTAGGTGAGTATCCTGAAATCCAGGAATGTCCCACGAAAGCATTTTTCGGTACGGCATATTGGACGTGGCGACTGCGACGTTGGAATGAGAACGGGTGTCGATCTGAATTGAAGGAATGTCCTTCGTGGCAAGCTGAACCAGCTTTTTCGTTTTCAAGTTGTAGACAGCCCGGTAACTCCGACGTCGTTCGATCTCGGCCTGAAGCAGTTGCTGAGGTTGCAGGTAAGGATCCTGCCAGTGCCAGAGGTCAAGTTTTGCTTTGGGTTCTTCTTCCTTCTCCTCGGTTTCCTTGCCGCCATTTTTGCGTTCCTTGGCAACCTTTTCAGGAACAGGAGCGGTCTCGAAGTACAGTCGTTTGCCGTCTTCGGAGAACAGAGGGCTTGTGTTGGGGGAGATCCACCAGCCTTTTGGAAATGCTTCTGATTGTTCGTCAGCGATCAGTTTTGCTTCTTTGGATCGAACCTTCCAATGATAGAGAGACCAACTGGAGGTTTTGGAGGCGTAGTCCTGAGTGTTGCTGATGAACGCCAATTGTGAACCGTCTTCGTTGAAGTCGAGGTTCTTGTACTCACCTTCGCCAGCGAGCACTTTGGTCAGTTTAAGATCTGAGAGATCGACCACGTAGACGCCGTCCGATTTCACATGGCTGTCCTCCGAGTCTTTGTCTTTTGCCGATTTCGTTTTCGCCGGCTTGGTTTTCGATTTCTCTACGGAGGTTACAAATCCGAGTCGCGATCCGTTTTTGGAGAATTCGTAGCGAACGACGTCAGGATAAGTCTGCTGACGTCCGGTGCTGAGGTTGCGGAGGACAAGCGTTGTGCCAGCCGATTTTTCCTTTTTGTGTTCTTTCTTTTTCTCGTCTGATTTTTCGGATTTGCCTTCTTCGGATTTCGCCTCCGTTTTCTTTTCGGCTTCTTTCTTTTTTGATTCTGGTTTTTCTGACTCCGGCTTTTCTTCGACAGGTCGCTTTTTGAGTTTTGGTTTTTTCTCAGGTCGCTTTAAACCTTGTGAAGTGACTTCGTAAGTTTCAACCACGTCGGCGTTTTGTTGTTTAACCGACCCGGTTTCAAGGGGTTTGTCTAACAAGTAAGCCAACCAAGTCGAATTTTCGGCAGGCTGTTGGAATGAACGTACTCGTTCGTCGTTGAATTTCTTGCCTGTTTCAAGCTCAAGAACTTCCAGGTAGGTGCCCGGCATTTCGTCCGGTTTTGCTTTTGCTTTTTTAAGCTTCTTAATCCGTTCAGAATCAGGCCGGACTCGATAGATGATGTATTTTGAGTCGAAGCTAAACTGCGGGCCGCTGGCTCGCGAGATCGCGTACTCTTTTGCGGCGCCGAACTGTCGGATTTTCAATGTTGATTCGGCGCCGACTTTTCCACTGCGGATCGAATACGAAATCCATTTTCCATCATTGGACAAACGTTGGCTTGAGACGGTATGCCATTTGTCGTAATCAGAATGGTTGAGAGATTTTTTGCTGACAACATCCGACTGTCCAACGCAATGAGATGGGAGTTGGAACAGCGTTGTCGCAAAGACAAACAGCGCAGTGAGAAACCAAACTTTGGAAATGACTCTGGAAGTGAAAATCATAGTGCCATCGAAAATGTAGGAAGCTTAAATAGGACGCAACCTACAGGTTAATTGGTGTTCACTCGATTGAGAATCTACCGCTTAGATCGGAACCACTTCTTTTTGCCGATTTTTCAAAAACGAACGTAATGCGAGCCACATTCCGACTATCGAGAACAGTACGACGGTGTGTGCTGTGAGGATTAGAACGCCAATGCGAAACCTTTCCGGTCGATTGGAATTCAGGTCATCGAAATGAAACAAACCCGTTTGGAAATCAGCCAGACACAAGTACGCAAACAAAAGTAGTTGAGAACAGCCGATACTGATAGCGACTAACATCGCGTGTTTGTATCGGAATTTGTGCAGTAGAACCAAACACAGTACGACCAACAAATTGCCAATACATTTTCCGGCGACAAACCAAGTCAAGTGAGTAGGATCCAATCGAATAAGAAACATGCAGACTGGATTTCGCTCAAGGTCGCCAATGATGCTGCGATAAATGGCTACGAGATAAGTGTCGTATGCTGAAACAGCCAGGATCCAAATGATCAAAGATGCCAGTAGAACGTTTCGATTGGAACAAGCGCCTTTGGTAAATCGAATCAACGGTTGAATGTAGTGCAGGGCGACTGATTCTTTTTGATATTTACGATCTTTAACTGGGTGATTGATAACAGTGGACACGCCGACTCCTTAGCAAATTCGAAGCACATAACTTTCAAGACGAATGCTCCCTTCGCATTTGACATGCCAATCTCGAATCAGTTTTCGGCGGACGTGGACATTCTTTTTTTAATGCAGAGTATTCGTCGTTCGCTCGACTTAGGGGGTCTCAGTTCGGCTTCGAGGATATTGTTAAGATTGATAGCGACTAGCTGGCAGGGCCAATAAAACGAATTAGTGAAGCCGGTGTGCTGTGGCGATTGGCTTGTTTGCGAAC
>CAZQQR010000304.1:1430-6411 GCA_964595515.1 uncultured Pirellulaceae bacterium | reverse complement strand
GTTTAGATCGCCTTGAATTTCCCACCACTGTCCGTTCACAATTTCTTTTTCGAAACCCATGTTATTGGCATCCAGAATCGATTGCAGCGATTCGACATTCTCGATTTCTTTGAGACAGTAAAGGTCTTCAAGAATTCCGGCCACGAGGATACCGAGATTCACCGGATTCTCACCTTCTGCGACTACAAGCTCCGTTTCCCCTTCCCCAATTGCCATAATCCAAGACTTGAATTGATCCGCCAGCGCATCCACGCTTTTGTCGAGCTGATCCAAAGGCACATGGGCTCCCATGTTGCAAGTCTTGCACTCGCGAATGACTTGCGATTTGGCTCCCATTGGAATCAAAGGGATAAAGTACAGATGGCCAAATTTACGCGCCTGATAGCTGGTGTTTTTGCCATACCTCCCACAGTGCTCGCAGGTGCCAAATGCTTTCACGACGTTGCTCTTGAAATACATTTTTGAGCCATAGACGATCATCGCGATATCCTAAAAGATGAGAGCAGTATTTTGAAAATCGACTCGTAAGTTTAAGACGGTTGGAGCCCGAACGCAAAGTCTAACATTTGTTTGCTTGAAACGAATTCACTGCTACGATAGCCACGGCGATCTGATAACACTGAGTCTGTTTTTCCAATTAATCGTGGCTGCTAACCGGCCATGCCGGAGACTAAATTGAAATCGCAATTCAAACTTTCTGTTTTGACATCTGTCTTTCTTGTTTGCTTGTTTCAATTTCCGATCGCAGTCAAAAGCCAAGACGCGAAAGAGTTGGGTGGTATTGTTCCTCCGAAGATCGCCGGTGGAAAATTGACAATCAAACTTCCCAAGGTTGTCGACGAAATCAAAGTCGGAGGCGATGGTCGATTTATTCTGTTGCACTTCAAAGAACTCCGTAAGATTGGGCTGCTCGATCTGAACGTGGCTAACATTGTTCACTACTTTCCGGCCAACGAAGATGACACGGTCTTTGACGCGGGAAAACGAAAGCTGGTTATCGCAAGTGGCGTAAAAAAGACCATCGCCAGATATGACCTCCTCACCCATGAGCTTGAGTTAAAAACGAAGCTTGATATCGCGAAGTCCACGACTCACTTGTTGATGGGGGCAGCGACCGAAGGCCCAATCTTTGTTGGTGAGCAAGGTGATCGACGTGGTTATGAAGGGAAAGGTATCGTTATCGATCTAAAGACTTTGAAACCAATAGAAATTGAAATGGAATCAAGCCGACGAGGATTTGGCGCTGGTGGAGCTGTGCGCATATCTGCCAACGGCGACACGATCAGCCAATGGTCGACGAGCGGTTCCCCGAGCGGACTGCAATCGCTGGTCAAAACTGGCAGTAAATGGAAAGGATACTACGACCACACTTCTGTTGGCCGCATTTTGCCTTCGCCGAATGGGAAACTCCTATATACGTCTCGTGGGATTTACACGAATCGGCTTCGCGCTCAAGGCAAACCTGTTCAATATTCTTTTCAGGTTCCTGCCGTGCATGGTGATTTTTACCTCAGCGTTGACACCGGGGGATATCAACATTCGAGCAAGAAGCCATTTCAAGAGGTTGTGAATCTTCATCGGGCAGGCGACCCCATTCCGCTTGGCAAAATTCAAGGCTTGAGCAAAATCGCGAATGAGGGCGACAAGTGGGGAAGGCAGGTACTTACGATGGAGAAGCGGCTGATCCTGGTTCCTGATGCCAATCTTATCTGCCAACTTGCCGACACGGCCGATTCCATCACGCTGTTTGAATTCAATCTCAAGCAAGCCTTGGATGAGTCTGGCGTTGACTATCTCGTTGTCCGGTCGCGCCCCAAACTGGAAATTAAACTTGGCGAGCGATTCGGTTATCAGATGGATGTTTTGTCAAATAACGAGGGAGTCAAATTTAAACTCGACGCCGCTCCAGCGGGCATGCAAGTTTCAACGGAGGGCAAAGTGGATTGGCTTGTCCCCAATGATGTTGAAATTGAGGAAGAACAAGTAATCATTTCTGTTTCAGATCTGGCTGGGCAAAAAGTCTATCACATGTTTTCTATCAAGATTCTTGGTGTGGCTGATGCCTTAAAAGCGAAGCAGGAAGAGTCAGCCAATGCCGAAATTGTCCAACAACGAAAGCAATTAGAAGAGGCAAGGAAACTCGCGTTCATCAAAGAGCAAAAACAGGCGAAGGCAATGTCCGCGACCAAAACGCCGAGCGGCCAATCGGAAGGTTTAGAATCCAAACTTGCCTCAACCTTTCCGCTTCGTAGCTGGACGCATCGCTCCGGCAAAAACTCGTTTATGGCGCGCTTTCAAAGTGTTGAGAATAAGAAAACGGTTGTTCTTATTAGTGAAAACGGCGAGACACTCAAAACCGCGATCTCCCAGTTTAGCGATTCCGATATTTACGAAGCCGTCAAAAGCGATTTGATACGACTTGGTTCGCAGGTTGATTCCAAAACCAAATCGCCGCTTCAACTCGTGAAGTAGCAGGTTCGGGACGGTTCACTGCCCGTTATTCATTAGTAGTTGGAATGTTTGCTAACGATCGCAAGCATTGAATCATGGATCAAGCCATTGCTGGCGAGTACCGATGTTTTTTCAAGTGACAGTTCTTGCCCCGTGCAGGTCGTGATCCTTCCGCCTGCTTCTTCTAAAAATAATCGAGCCGCCGCAAAGTCCCATGGCGAAAGTTCGTATTCAAAAAATCCTCCGAACCGACCAAGCCCGACTTGAACCAAATCAAGTGCCGCAGTTCCGAACCGGCGAATCCCGTGGATGTTCTGTTGAAATAACTCTTCAATCGCCTTCAGCGTCGCCCTCATCATCGGCCCGCGATCGTAATAAAATCCGACCGCGATCATCGTTTGCTCCAGGCTCTTGCTTTCGCAAACTTGAATTTTGTTTCCGTTCCAATAGGCTCCCTGTCCTTTTTCGGCGATGAATAAATCGCCACGCATCGGATCTAAAATAGCGCCACACTTTGCATTCCCGTTCTGGTAATAGGCGACTGAAACCGCGAAGTGTGGAATCCCGTGCGCAAAATTGTTCGTCCCATCCAACGGATCAATCACCCATAGATGTTCCGCCGAACTTGAATCCGAATGAGCTTCTTCAGCCAAAAAAGAGTGATTCGGAAACGCGTTCTTGATCTCAGCAACAACAGCATGCTCGGAATCAATGTCCGCCTGAGTGACCAGTCCGTCGTAGCGGTCATTGTCAGACTTGGTTGTAATCCCGGCAGCGCTCAAATTCTTGAAATGAGCAGCGATGATCTTCGAACCTGCCTGAGCAGCGGCGATCGCAGTTGAAAGCTCTATCGAATGTTGCATTGATATTGTTTTGTGGAGGCGGATTTTACTGTTTGGAAGGCGAAAGACTGCGCATCAAATCTGCTATCGCAATTCGATCTTCTTCCGATGGCACCGTCGCAATTCCTTGCAATCGGAAACACTCTTTAACACTCTTGGATTCAAATCCTTCGTTCAAGATTTCAAAGCTGTCGGTCGTAATCATGGCTGGATGTAATTCTCCACAGGCATGACAAAGCTGCAGAATCTCTTTTCGCAAAATTGTGATGTAGTTAGCAAGCCTGGCTGCTTTGTCTGTCGGATCGAGTCCGCGCATCAACCACTTGTTCTGAGTCGCAACCCCGGTCGGACATTTGCCGGTTTGGCAAATTTGCGCTTGGATACACCCGATCGATAACATCGCCTCTCGTGCGATGCTGATCATGTCGCAGCCCATCGCCATCGCCAATAAAGATTCTTGCGGGAAACCAAGTTTCCCGGATCCTTGAAAGACAATCCGTTCGTGAAGTCCCGATGCAGCAAATTCTCGAAACACTCTCGCGAACCCCATCTTGAAAGGAAGCGAAACGTGATCAGAAAACGTCAACGGTGCCGCACCCGTTCCGCCTTCACCACCGTCAACCTGAATGAAATCCACGCCTCGTTCGCCCGATTCCATTAGCGATACCAAGTCTCGCCAGAAATCCATTTCTCCAACCGCTGATTTTATTCCGATCGGAAGTCCCGTTAAATCAGCAAGCCGTTCCACGAAATCCAATAGTTCGTCAGCGTTGGAAAATTCATAGTGAGAGTTGGGAGACAGGCAACTTTTCCCAATTTCGATGCCGCGAATGTTTGCAATTTCAGCCGTGACTTTTTTGCCTGGCAAAACTCCTCCACGTCCGGGCTTTGCTCCCTGGCTGAGTTTTACCTCAACGGCTTTGACATTGTATTGGTCACAAGTTTCGACAAATCGGTTTTCATCAAACCGCCCGTTTGGCAATCTCGCACCGTAATAGCCTGTTCCAAGTTGCCAGATTAGATCGCCGCCGTGGCCGTGATGAGGCGAGACACCGCCTTCGCCCGTGTTGTGAAGACACCCAGAGATTTTACAGCCCCGGTTTAGTGCTTCAACAGCCGCAGCCGAAAGCGAACCGTAACTCATGGCCGAAACGTTGATGATGGAACCAGGGCGAAATGCGTGTTTCCGATTGCGTGGTCCGCCAAGTATTTTTGCGACTGGAATTTGATACTGCGGATCGTAATCGGGGTCTTCAGGCTGAGCGTCGCGAATCGGGAAAGATGATTGTTTGATGATCATGTAGCCCGGAGTTTTTTCCAAGTCGTTGTCGGTCCCGAATCCGAAGTAGTTATTTTCTTTGTCTGCGGAATGGTAGATCCATTTTCGCTGGTCGCGCGTGAAAGGACGTTCTTCGTTGTTCCCGGCAACGATGTACTGCCGAAGTTTTGGCCCTAATTCTTCTAGAATCGTTCGGCCATGTCCCACGATTGGAAAGTTTCGCAAAATGGGATGGCGTTTTTGAAAGATGTCATGAATGGCCAACCCAATCAGCAGCAACAACACAATTCCCAGGATGATCCAAATCACTTTTTACTCCGACAAATTTTCAACAACGTGATCGTTGGTGGCCTAACTATTTCGATTCAGCGAAAGTTTCGGTAGCAGAACTCGCCAAGAGTTCTGGTCC
>CAZQQR010000304.1:0-1330 GCA_964595515.1 uncultured Pirellulaceae bacterium | reverse complement strand
GTGAATCAGGATTGGGCGAAAGCTGTAATACGCTTTGAATAATTGTGTACGATAACGGGGTGACCGATTCGAAAACAAAATTGAGACTATGGCTGGGACGATTTTGGCCAGCGATCCTGATTGGCGGCGCTTGGATTTGGTTGTTCTGGCCGATGATGTCAGGCCAATCGGTTTGCGGATTCCGCGATTCGGCTTACCTTTACTATCCGTTGTTCAAGTGGATCGACGCTCAGTGGTTGGCCGGTGAAATTCCGCTTTGGAATCCTTTTTGCAACTATGGGATGCCGGTCGTCGCGGATGGTACGTCGAGTGTTTTTTATCCCGGAAAGCTGATCTTCTTTTGCCGGTTTCTTTCCTACGCGTCGCGTTACGGCATCTATCTGGCGATCCATATTCCGATCGCAGCAGCCGGCACTTATTGGCTGGCTCGAACATTGAGAGCAACTCAAGCCGGCGCGACATTGGCGGCTTTTTCATTCGCTTTTGGTGGCATGGTTTTGTTCCAAGTCACCAACGTGATTTACTTGGTGAGTGCTGCCTGGTTACCCTTCGCCGTTTGCTGCGTTTGGAAAATGGTCAAAACACGCCAGCGTCGATGGGCGGTGGCAGCTGGTGTGTGCTGCGCCCTCATGATTCTCGGGGGAGACCCGCAGATGGTTTATCATGTCGGGTTAATTGCAATTGGGACGATCGCGTTTGAGATGCTTCGGCGTCGGCGGAGACGGTTTCGAGCAAAACACGGGATCGTTGACAATCATTTCAAGTGGAAATTGGTTGCGGGTTTAAATCTTGGGACGATGATTGCTGTGACTTCGTTGTTGGCGGCGATTCAATTACTGCCGACTTACTACTGGTCTCAAGCAAGTGAACGTACCAATCCAGTCGTTCCTGCGAATCTCTATATGACGTTCATGGGTGATCAAAACGAAATCGAGATCAATGAAAACTCGCTCAGAGCATTGATTGAAGAACCACGGTTTACCGTCGACCACTCGTATCAGTTCAGCCAGCCGCCTTGGTCTTTGGCAGAGCTGGTTTGGCCCAATATCTCTGGAAAGCCTTTCCCCAGAAACCAGCGTTGGACGAATGGTTTGCCGGGAGCCGATCGGGTCTGGGTTCCTTCGCTTTATTTGGGACTACTCCCACTGTTGTTGTGTTTGACGGGGGTAAGGTTGTGGGGGCAAAAACGAAAACAGGTTTGGTTGACCTATCTCCTGTTATTCTTTTTGCTTGGCTCATTTGGTTGGTATGGGGTCGTTTGGTTAATCAATGAATTCTTGCCGCTGAATAAACAGCTGCCGGTTGTCGGGCCTCAAGTCGGCGGGCTGTA
>CAZQQR010000303.1:0-6418 GCA_964595515.1 uncultured Pirellulaceae bacterium | reverse complement strand
CGGCTTGCCGTTAAACGATTCCGTTCCAACTGCGAATGGAAGTCTTAGAACAATTACGGCCCGGGCTTTCGATTGCCCTCCAACCCCAGAACTTGGCGCTGGCCTCGCCATCCCATACGAGATGCCGTAATCGGTTAAGCAAGCACACTCCCCCACCCAATCAGTTTTCTAACCTAGGAATTTTTCGGCCGGGAGTCCAAGGTGCAGCGGCATCATCCAATTTTTCATTGAGAGATTCCAAGTCTTCGTCGACAAGCGTTTCCAAGTCGCCGACAACCGCCTCAAACTGTTCTTTGGCGATCTCGTATTGCCGCTGGTGAGTACCGGTCGGCCCTTCGGTGCTTCCCATCGCACCGAACATAACCGTCCGAAGCCGCCCGTTGAGTCCGGGCTGAGCTGGTTCGTTGCGTTTCGGCTTCGTTGGATCACCCGAGAATTTTTCGTCAATATCCATCAGCTTGACCTCAAGATCGCGGACCTCGTTTAGCAAAGCAGGGTCAAGATCTGTCGAACGTTGGATAACTGATTTGATCGACTTCAAAGTCTCTTTGGTCTGATCAGCAACACTCATCGCACCTCGAACGGACTTGGAAAGATCCTGGACTTCGTTGACAAACTCCATGATCGCTTCTCGATCCGGCTCACTAACATCCTCGTAGTTCAGAGGCTCAATCTCAAATGCAGTTGCTTCGACAAGTTCCGTCATTTCTCCGTCGACCGTCTGAGTGATATCCACAGCATAAGTTCCTGGGATCGCGAGAGCGTTGTTGGCGTGTCGCAAATTCCAATTCGCGGTATGCATTCCCTTAGACGTGCTTCCGCTGATTCGATTCACAAGGTTACCCTCGGCGTCTCGAATATTCAGAGTGACTTTTGGGGCGACCTCTCGGTCCTCCGCCTTGAACTCTTCCCAACTTGGGTAAGCGTTGTCCTTGCCAGACGCATTCAGTTTTCTGTCTTTTTCCAACCGCTTTGCCTTTTTAGTTTTCAATGAATCCTTGAGGTGATACCGAATGGCGACACCGTAGGCAGGGTTGGGAGCGATATAAAAGTTCGCGCCCTGGAACGCGCGGCCAGCGCCGGCCAGCGGAGCTGCTTGTCCGTAAATTTTTCCGGTTCGAATCGGCATGACTGCATTCTTTTTCAACAAATCCTCGTCGACACTGCGAAGAGGCGTGTAGTCATCGAGAATGTAAAACCCTCGCCCAAACGAAGCGAGGACCAAATCGTTTTCCTGTTGCTGAATCTCAATGTCGCGAATCCCGACCGTTGGTAGACCTGCAAGCTTCAACCATTTTTTTCCGCCATCCAGGCTCGTGAAACAACCAAACTCAGTTCCGCAAAACAAGAGGTTTTGGTTTTCATGATCTTGTTTAAGCGTATAAACGCTGCCTCGTTCGGGAAGATCTCCCGTGATGTTGTCCCAAGTCTTACCTCGGTCGGTTGATTTAACGATGTACGGTTTAAAGTCTCCACGCTTGTGATTGTTGACCGCAACGTAAACGGTGTTTTCGTCATGCAAGTCAGTTTCGATGTCGTTGATGTAGCCGTACTCAGGAATTTCCAGCGAACCAAATTTGCTGATTCCTCGCCAGTTCTCGCCACCGTCTTCGGTGACTTGTACCATTCCATCGTCCGTGCCCACGTAGATCAAACCTTCCGCAAGTGGAGACTCACTGACGCTGACGATGGTGCCGTACTGCGAAGTCGACATGTTTTTCGCAACCGCATCCGGCCCCCAAACTCGCCCCATGACTTTTAGTTTGTTGCGATCGAGATTGCGAGAAAGATCAGGACTGATCGCTTCCCAATTGTCACCCCGGTCGTCACTTGCGAACAAAATCTGAGAGCCGTAATAGACCCGTTTGGAATCGTGTGGCGAAATCAGCAACGCCGAGTCCCAGTTCCAGCGAAGTGCCGGGCCATCGGGATCGGATTGCGGTTTAATATCGACACGCTCACCTGTCTTTCGGTTAAAACGAACCAACCCACCGTACTGCCACTGCGAATAAATCGTGTCTGGGTCTTCCGGATCAACAGCCGGATCAAACCCGTCTCCAAAAACGGTGATGAACCAATCGCTGTTTCGGATTCCATGCCGATTATTGGTTCGTGAAGGTCCGCCTTGAGTCGCGTTATCCTGAGTTCCACCGTAGACATAGTAGAACGGTTTCTCATTGGAGACGGCGACTTTGTAAAACTGAGTGATCGGAAGATTGGCTTTGAAATCATACGTTTTGCCGCGATCCCAAGTTTCATAGACGCCACCATCGCAGCCGAGAATCAAGTGATCGGGATCTTGCGGATCAATCACCATCGCGTGATTGTCAACGTGCTTATTCTCTTCTCCCAGTTGTTGGAAGCTCTTGCCACCGTCTTCTGAAACCATGTTGTAAGTATCAAGCGAATAGATACGATCAAATTTGTGAGGACAAGCAACGATCTCTTGATAGTACTGAGGACTACCAGAAACGTAGCTGCTCATTTTTGACCATGACTCTCCTCGGTTGCTACTGCGATAGAACCCGCTTTGTCCAGAGGCCGCTTCGACAATCGCGTAGACGACCTCAGAGTTGATTGGCGAGACTGCCATTCCGATGCGGCCTTTGTTTCCGCTGGGTAATCCTCGATTGATTTTCTTCCAAGTCCTTCCTCCGTCTGTAGATTTTTGGATCCCTGATTCAGGACCACCATCGATCAAGACCCAGGTATGTCTGCGCCGCTGGTAAGTAGAAGCGTAAAGGATCTCAGAGTTCTTCGGATCCATGTGAACTTCGTTGACGCCGGTATGCTCACTGATCCCAAGTACTTTCTCCCAACTTTTTCCACCATCAATTGTTTTGTACAGACCACGGTCGCCACCCTCTTTCCAAAGCGGGCCTTGCGCCGCGACGTAAACGGTGTTTGAGTCGTCTGGATGAACCAAGATTTTTCCGATGTGTTCGCTGTTCTCAAGCCCAACTCGCTTGAAGCTCGCACCACCATCGGTCGATTTATAAAGTCCGTCACCGTACCCAACGCTACGTTGTGAATTGTTTTCACCCGTTCCAACCCAAATCGTAAACCGGTCGTTCGGGTCTAAAGCGAGACATCCGATTGAATAACTTCCGTAGCCATCAAAAATCGGTTTCCAAGTAACACCCGAGTTTGTTGTCTTCCAGACTCCGCCACTAGAAGCAGCAACGTACCAAGTCGATCGTTTGACTGGGTCAACAACGATGTCGCCAATTCGACCTGACATCAATGCCGGACCAATCCCACGAAACTTGAGAGTTGAGAGCAAACCAGAATTGATACCAGGAGTTTCGTCTTTGGGTGCGTCATTGTCTTGAGCACTCACGGGGCTTTGAAGAAAACAAGCAGCAGCCAAAAAGAAGGCCGACATAAATCGACGAAACATGGAAGTCTCCGAAGCAAATCAAGAAGCAGAGGCGCGATGGCTGTTGCGTCGCAAAGCCAGTCTGAACTCCAGTTTAGTCGAGTTGAACGACGATTTAAACTAATCGCCGTATCAACATATTATTTACGACGCATGGATTTCGTGTCGTTGTAATATCGAATACAAACCCTACAAAGGTTCACTTTAAGAGTGCCGATCAACTGGCTGGCTGGTTTTAAGCGTTATCGTAAAGTTTGTTTTAAAGAAAGAAACAGCCTCCAGCCCACAGCCTTTTGAAGTGGCAATTTTGGGAATCCGCCCGTCCTTCGGTGAATCAGTCAATCGTCACTGACTCAATGAACCCGTTTTTCCGCATCTCAGTTGAAAATCCTAGTTTGACGGTAGCTCTTAATTCATCGAAACCTGCAACCATGATTTTTGGGCTCGAAGAATATCCAGAACCTGGATTGACAACCTCGAATCCGCTAACCAAACCATCCTTAATGATCGCCGCAACTTCGGCTTGTTCGTATTTCCAAATTTCTCCGCGAGACTGTTGATAACGATAATAGTTTGAGACTTCGTCCAAACGCTGATTCGTTACGCCGTATTTGCCAAGTGCATCCAGCAGAATCTTTTTGTTTGCCCTGGCATGTGCCTCGGTGGGGTGCCCGTACATGGCCGGGCTAACATCGCTAAACGCATCTCGAAAAACTTGTGGCTCGACACCGAGCGCAGAAGCAATCAGCCGCACTGGGCGACCATTGTCTCTCGAATCCGTTTCGAAGCCTCCTTGGAGAATTACCGTTCCTTTGGCAGCGGTGGATGGATCGATGTCCAGTGGTGGTCCCGGTTGGCCGCCAAACAGGAATACCAGCAAACCACCAACCGCTAACAACACCGCGATCCTCGGTAGGATAGAAAATTTCTTAAGCTTCATTCGATTCCCCGTAACAAAGCCGAATTTTAGTCGATTCCCGGCGAGATCTAAGGCCGCAATTACGTTAACTTGCAAGAGCACACTGCTCAATATTAGGATAGAGATTTTAAATCTAGGCGCATCCATTCAGCAAAATTCCCGATGAACAATATTGTTACCGTTCTCAATGAATTCAGCTTTGAGTGTCCGATGTGCCAAAGTGAAGTGGAAGCCAACGCAGACATCGTTGGACGACCTGTTCGCTGCAAAAATTGCAAAGTTCGCGTTCAGGTACCCGAACAAGACGAAGATTCTATTCCCTACGGCATCGTTTGTTTTGACCTGCCAACATTTTGGGTGAACCACCGGAAGAAGATCCTAAAAATGGTCTTTCTCTGGTTTCCATTTGCTCTAATCGGTTGCGTACTCTTGTTCCTTGGTATTGGAGCCATTTGGGCAGTAAGCTCCGAAAGTGTTAAGTCGCATAATCGTCAAATCGTTCGTCAGCTCGACGAGGTCGACGCCTTCTTAGCCAAGAACAAGGAACCAAGTTTTCGTGTCCTCAAGGCCATGGCCAGCGAGATTGTGTTGATTGAAGACCCCGACGAAGAAAATCGAACTCGAATTGCCGCAACGAAAAAACGACTTCTCGACATCTACCGCAACAAAGAATAGGTCGGTCAGGAATGCCAAGCAAGATTTTGCTCAAATGCCCAGCCTGCTCTGAAAAACTCAAATCAGGTTGGGCGGTTGTCGGAAAGAAAGGTGAGTGCACGAAGTGTCGTCGGCTATTCCGCGCACCTACTGCAGCGATGCACAAGTCGCGACGAATCAAGCAAATTGGAATTTCGGCGGCGATTGTTGGTTTGCTTACCGGCATCCCAGCCTGGTACATGATTGCCGCTCGCAATACGCGAATCAAAATTGCCAACGTTGAAAAGAAGCTTGCTGGTCTAGAAGAATCAGCTGCAATGTTCGACCTGCTTAGTCAACAATCGAAAAACAATGTCATCGACCGCCTCAAGAAACTGAAACCTCCGGTTCCCGACGAGACATTGAATGAACGCGTTTTCGCGGCTCAGTCTTTGCTGATTCCAAAGCCCGTTGAAGTTGCTGTAAACCAGCCGGAGGGCGAGAACGAAGGCTCTCCAGAAGAGAACTCGACCGCTCGCAGCGGTAAATCGCCAGTAATTGACAAACCGTTGACGGCTGCGGATTTGAAACTTGCGACTCGAGATGCTCCTCTAATCAACGGAGATGCCAAAGTCTTTTTTACGAAGGACCTAACAGAAGGTTTACCAGTCTGCACCGTCGACGCTTTTGTCACCTGGATGGACAAATACAGCAGATTTGCCAAAACCGAATACTCCGCCAACATTCAATCTTCGTTTCGGGAAAAAGGCGAATTTGAAACGACCCAAGAATACAATTCGCAAAAAAAGAACTGGCAGGATGAGCAAACAACTCGCCCCATGTTAGTTCAAGAAAAACTCTTCAAGGCAATTCCGCCACAGTGGTTCCTGATCGACGATGTACCGGTCCTGGACACAGGCGATGGCTACAATGCGGACGGCGAATTCTGGAGTCACTTAAAAGCTGTCTATATGGACGACCCTCGATTCAACATTAGTCGAGTCGTCCGTGCCGTTGGCGACGAAACACTGCCGGAAGCTGAGTCCAGCGAATACGCTGTCGATGAAACCCAACAACTCGATGACACCCAACAGTTCCACCTTTCTGTTTCGGATATTCATCACGGAGAGTATGAAACGGAAGACAGTGGACCAATCTGGAGGATCGCTACGTTAGACAATTTTTACAACTTACCGATCAGTCTTGAATCCGCCAAGAAATTTCGAAGCAGTATGAACTCGGGAGATACTCGGATGGGACTGGTTGTCTACTTTCCCGGAGAGTCACGATTCAAAAACCCCAAAGTCGTTACGGCCAATGCATCACCGGAAGAGATCGACGATCACCAGAAAATGATTTGGGAGTACCCATTCGGTGTCGCCTTAGATCGAATTGTGATCTACGACCAAGCGACTGGAGAAATATTCTTTAGCCGGAAATTGGGTTCTCCAGATTGGAAACGCATGCAGCTTCCTCCGGTTGGCAAG
>CAZQQR010000302.1:0-6449 GCA_964595515.1 uncultured Pirellulaceae bacterium | reverse complement strand
GCTGGCAATGACATCCGATTCGTTTTCTTGATGGACAAAAACGAATGCACAATCGTGGGGGACGTTTTGAAGGTGTAAATCACCGGGCAGTCGCCATTCAGCTTCGTTTGTCCAGTCGATCTTCTTGGAAGTCGACTTTGCAAGCTGGAAAAACGGTCGGTCGACTTCAGGCAGTTCTTTCCAATTTGTTTCATCGCCGTAAATGACCGGACGGGCTCCAAGTGATTCCAAATATGAGCGATCAATCGCGATTCCATAAGGTTCAAAATCCCAGCGGGCAATGTGTGGACGGAAGACTCGTTGATCTAACAATCGATTAATGGGAACGGACGAAAAGCAAACAACGGGTCGCGAGTCGCGCGTGAGATCATTGGATGCATAGAGTCTTTTACTTGCCAAAATCCGACACAACGATGCCAGTTCATGATGTTTGTGTCGGCGAGTTTGAAAAATCAAGTCATCGATGTATTCAGATTGATGTTGGTCGGGCCAAGCTCCCACCCGGCGCCGTGTCCAATGAATCAGGTAGTTTTCCGTTTTGATTTCGTCAAGCGAAAGCCGAATCGCATCCGACCGGGTGTCGTCCTCAGGTAAGACAGACGTAACTTTAGGGAATTGAATTTGATTAACTCTTCTGAGAGCATCGTTAATTCCTGGGTTGGATGTCTGAGCATCAATCCCTTCTGTTTCCAGGTTACTTGAGCTTTCAACGCTTTCATCGATAGCTTTTGGCTCTTTGGGCTCTCTTGATTCATTGGATTCGACTTCGACGTGGCTTTCGTTTTCATATAACCACCAAGCAGTAGCTCCATTAGCCAAAAGACTGGATTCGACTTTTGGAGATGTGAGTTTTCGGTTGATCAGTAAATGAGTTGCTCCTGAATTCGATTTGTTGAGTCGGCTTATTGATGCTGACTCTACGTTGCCGCCTTTTTTAACCGAAAGAAGAAACACGGATTCAGCGATCGAGGTTAGAAGATCGTCTTTTCGAATAGTGTCGCCGGGCTGGATCGGTTGATAAAAAACTGTTGTTTTGGAAACTGCATTTTCGCTTAACCAAGATGTCGTTGGTCGGTTGGGGAAAGGTTCGAATTGAACGAATGGCATGCCAAAAAGTTCGGCTGCACGTTTTATGTACGGATGGGTCGTGGTGCCTGAGGCTGAGATCCAATAGTTCGATTGAGGATCCAGTCGCACGGCAAGTGTTCGGATGGCATCAAACCAATTCGAGTACTGTTCCAATTTTCGAGTCAACCTTGAACTGGCGACGAAAACGGGTTTGCCAAGAGGAACTTGGCCCGGGCACCAGAACAGGAGCGGGCACGACTTGCCAGAGTCGGCAATTGAACTTGAACTGTTGGCAAGTGTTGTATCAGCTGTCAGCTCGCTTTGCATCATCCAATGGTTCGTTGATCCCAGCCAGAACTGATCTTGAATGTTGGCTGCGCGACAAAGTTCGAGCAAGCGTTGGGTTGACTTGGAAACGTCCATGCAAGCCAGGCGAGATTTTCCGTTTGCCGAAGATAGGAGCATCGTTTCGAGGGGGCAAAGCCATCGGGATAAGGTCTTCCAAAAATTGTAACCGGATTTGGTGTTTGGAGAATCGTTGCCCGTAGTGGAATGGCGTGCAGCAAGTTAAAATGGCGTGGGTAAGTAGGTTTCGTAGATTGATATCTGGAATTCAATTCCTCGATCTAAAATTTGATGTCTGTTTAGTTTACGAACGCCCTGATCGAACATTAGTTAGCGACCCAGAGAAATATTGATGAGCCGAAATGTTGTTATCGCAATCATTCTCTTGTGTTTGATCGTTGCCGGTGGCTATTTGCTGGCGGACTATTATCGGGAAACACCTGATATGGCTGAGGCGTCTTACGTCGGGCGTAGCTCGTGTATTGATTGCCATCAAGAACAAGCAGAATTGTTTCACGGCTCGGATCATGATTTGGCGATGGATCTGGCGACCGACGAAACGGTATTAGCCAATTTCAAAGATCAGTCGATCGAACATCATGGCCAGACATCCAAAATGTTTCGAGACGGTGAAAAATTCATGGTCAACACCGAAGGCCCCGATGGCGAGATGTCGGACTTCGAGGTGAAGTACGTTTTTGGCGTCAGACCGCTTCAGCAATACATGGTCGAGATCGAGCGCCCGTCTGATGCCAAACCCGATGAGGTTGGACGCGTTCAGGTGCTAAGAATTTCCTGGGACACCAGTAAACAAAAGTGGTTTCATTTGGATCCGCCTGACGTTACTGACAAACTTGAACCGGATGATCCACTGCACTGGACCGGGATTACGCAAAACTGGAACGCCAGTTGTGCGGCCTGTCATAGCACGGACTTGAAAAAGAACTTCAATCCTCTTGCCAACAATTACCACACGACGTTTTCAGAAATCGACGTGAGTTGCGAGGCTTGTCATGGTCCGGGCAGCTACCACGTTGACTTGGCGAATCGGAAGAGCCCATTCTGGGATCGTGAGCAGGGCTTTGGTTTGGTGAAACTTAAAACGGAAAGTAATCTGCCGCAGATTGAGACTTGTGCTCCCTGTCATTCGCGGCGAACTGCGATTGCGAATGATTTTCGTCCCGGCTGCAATTTCGATGATTACTTTGCGACGCAGACGGTGATGGATCGCGTCTATCATCACGACGGCCAGATTCGCGATGAAGATTACGTGTACGGTTCGTTTATCCAAAGCAAGATGTACCACAATGGAATCAAGTGTTCTGATTGTCACGACGTCCATTCGACCAAAGTAAAATTCAGCGACAACCAATTGTGTACTTCGTGCCATCAGCATCCTGCTGGAAAATACGATACGCAAAATCATCACCATCATGAGCCCGGAACGCCGGGGGCAAGCTGTGTTGAATGTCACATGCCTTCGACGACTTATATGTTGTTGGATGCGCGGCGAGACCATAGTCTTCGCGTGCCCCGACCTGACATGAGTGTTAGTCTTGGCACTCCTAACGCGTGCACTGGTTGTCATATTGATGAAAAGAAACTTGTTGATCGAAAATCGGAAAAACCGTTGACCCAATATCTTGATTGGATCATGGCGGCAGAAGAAGGCGATGATGTCGTCAAAGCTGAACTGGAACGTGTCGATCAGGCGATGCTTGAGGCGACTGAAAAATGGTATCCAGCCGAGCAGTCGCCTGAGAAAACAAAATACTATGAACAGTTGGCGATTGGTTTAAGCGGACGTGAGGATAGCGTTCCTTCATTGGTTGGGCTTGCTAATGATCCGAGGGTTCCTGACCTGTTTCGCGCGAGTGCTCTGACTGAATTGCGGTCGGACGATGGTCCTGAATCGCTTGCGGCGGCGATCAAGGCACTGGATGATCCGAGTGCAAAAGTCGTCGCTGCGGCGTTGATTCGAATTGATTCCGAGGTTGGCCGGATCTCGGAGCGGTTTCAATACTCGTCTGACCAAAATGCAAATTTGTCTGAGCTAAAAAAAGTAGCTGATGCGGTTTCTCGCAAGTTCAATCATCCGTCCCGGCGGGTAAGGATCGAGGCGGCCCGTGTGTTCACCATGTTTGATCCTCAGACTCGGCTCAGTTTTACAACCGCCGACCAACGCGGGGCGTTTGAAAAAGCGATGGATGAGTTGAAGAAATCGCTTTACGTTGAGAACGATCGAGCTTCGTCACACGTAATGCTGGGCGGGATTCACGAAATGGTTCGAGATTTTGAACGTGCCAAAGACAACTATCGCGCGGCGGTTACGATCGAGCCGAACCTGGCCGGACCTCGGTCGAACTTGGCGGCTTTGTTGGAGCAAGACATTCGTCGTCGACGCTCAGAGATGCAGCAATCTCAACAACAGGGCGGAATTCAAGCCAGACAGTTGGAATCGATGATGAAGCAGATGCAGCGGGATGCCGCGCAAGTTGATCGGCTGCGGTTCGAGGAGCATGGTTTGTTGGCTAAGGATGTTGAGCGGAGTGTCGGGCTGCCGAATACTCACGGGCTTCATTTTCGGTTTGCGATGTCATCATTTATTCAGCGAGACATGAAATCGGCGGAAAAACACCTGCTTGAGGCCTATCAACAGCAGCCAACATTTCCGCGGTATCAGATGGGATTGGCGACCTATTACCTCGACGTCGAGCAAGATGCCGAAGCAGCGATGAAGTACATCAAGTCGTTGGTCGAGCTTGATCCCGCCCACCCTGGATATCAAGCTTTGATGGATAAAGCCAACGGGATGTTGAATCAGTAAGAGTTCGCAAAGATAGGCCTCCGTTTTCGCCTTTGCTTTTTGTCTGTGGAAACGCGTTTTTAAATTGCCCGCGTATAAGTTTTGAAAAAGTCGTCCGACGATCGGGAGAGTCAGTTGAGCAAATTTAAAGTCGCCGGTGTTCAAATGGACATCCAAATCGAAGACCGAGAGCACAACCTCGATGTGATGGAAGCTCGATTGAATGAGACGACCAAGAACGATGCTCAGTTAACCGTGTTTCCGGAATGTACGACGACCGGTTACTGCTACAACTCGCTCGAAGAAGCGACGCCATTTGCGGAATCGTTTGATGGACCTTCTGTGAATCGAGTTCATCAATGGTGTCAATCAAAAGACACAATGGTGATTTTTGGTTTGCTGGAATTGGATGGGGCGAGAATTTTCAATTCGTTAGCACTGGTTGGTCCAACAGGCGTTTTGGGTACTTATCGAAAGATTCATTTGCCGTTCCTTGGGATTGATCGGTTCACGACTCCCGGGGATCGACCGTTCGATGTGATCCAAACGCCGAACGTTCGGATTGGGATGAACATCTGCTATGACAGCTCTTTTCCGGAGGCGGCTCGTTGTTTGTCGTTGTTGGGAGCGGATCTGATCGCGTTGCCGACGAATTGGCCACCAACGTCTGGGTTGACGGCGGATGTCGTTCCAAGTGCTCGGGCGCTGGAGAACCATGTGTATTTTATGTCAGTCAATCGAATCGGAACGGAGCGAGGTTTTGAGTTCATTGGCAAAAGTAAAATCTGTGATCCACGCGGTGGGATTTTGGCTTCGGCAGATCATCGCAACGAAGAGATTTTGTACGCGGAGATAGATCCGGAATACGCTCGGCAAAAGCATCTTGTTGCGATTCCGGGTGAGCATGAGGTTCACCGGATGAATGATCGAAGACCGGACGTTTACGATCCAATTGTTAAGCCTTTGCCCGACTCGAAATGATGCGAGGTGACGGGATTGTAAAAGGCGTCTGATAAAAAGGCGGCTAATCAATAATGTGAATATTCTGTTAATTCGCATCGCAAGCCTATAGCTTACGTTCGGCGACAATTGGGCCCGTTTGATGAGGGCCAATCTTGATTACAATACGGTCTTGAAATTTCTAGTTAACAAGACTCCGGTTGAAATCGATGCGTCCATTCTTAAAGTGCTTTGTTGTTGCGGCTGCGATCTACGTTTGCCCCTTCGCTTGTTCATCCTCTGTTGATGCACAATCTGACCCGGACGACTTGAAAGAATTTCAGCGACGGGCGGTTTTGCTGAATCGCGCTGATTGGATTCACTGGGGAGATAGAACCGACCAGTTTTCCAGCCACACTTCGCACTCCAATCGCTTGATACCTGCCTATGCTTGGGGATTGGATTTTGATTCAGTGCGGGGTGAAAACAGTGTTTATCGAAGCAAGCAACGATTGAAAGATCTCTATGGTTTCCTTCCGGCTGAGACGGTGAATCCCGAAGCGGAATACTTTGATCAGACTGATATCTATCACTTGCACAAAAAGGCTTGGAAGTCGGGCAAGAAAAATATCATCCTGTTGGTCTTTGACGGAATGGACTGGGAAACCTCTCAGGCTGCATCAATTTACAAAAATAGATCGGTCTTGTATTCAAGCGGAAAAGGAAGCGGGCTGAGCTTTTTGGATTATGCGCCAGCGGGAGTGAAGCACGATTTTGGTTACTACGTTTGTGCGCCACACGATAGTGCGACAACCGTCGACGTAAATTCTCAAACCGTTCTGGAAGTCGGTGAAACCCTGGGCGGATACGTTGTTGATTTTGGTGGCCAAACGCCTTGGTCGCGGCAGGATGCGAGTTACTTGATTGGAAAACGGAAAGATTTTCCGCATCCGTATACGGACTCGGCGGCTTCGGCGACATCGCTGAACGCAGGGGTGAAGACCTATAACAATTCAATCGGGGTGACGATTGAGGGTGAGCAAGTGACTACGCTTGCCCATGAAATGCAGGCTGAAGGATTCGGGGTCGGGATTGTTTCCAGTGTTCCTTTTAACCATGCGACTCCGGCTTGCGTCTATGCCCACAATGTTCATCGTTCTGATTATCAAGATATCGCGCGGGATATGGTGGGGCTTAAATCGAAAAGCCATCCAGAAAAACCTCTGCGCGGTGTCGACGTATTGCTCGGCGGCGGATGGGGTAACAATGCGGATGATGATCGTGAGAAACA
>CAZQQR010000301.1:0-6451 GCA_964595515.1 uncultured Pirellulaceae bacterium | reverse complement strand
GTGACCTCGAACTCGCCTGTATTCCCAAGCCCTGCCCAACGATTGGCAGTGAATGCCAAATCGCCCGTTGAATACCCCAACCCGATTCCGTTGATCATTGAATCCTCGCCTTGTAGCGACGTAATCGTATCCGCATCAAAATCCATGGAAGCAATCAGGCGATCTCCAGCAAGCGACGTGAATGAAATCCAGGCACGGTTGTCGTTGTACTGCCAACTCGATGTTCCAGCATCATAGCGAACGGCGATCAAGTGACGTGCTGAACCGACCAAAGGAGGGCTTGCACTGAACCGTGCTTGAGCAGGCTCGGCGGAATACATCAAGAAACCGGTGCCCGTTGCGTCGTCAGTGACCGCGACGCCATTGCCAACATCTCCGACTTCACCATACACATCCGATGAAACACTGAAGAACGTCCCGGTGACTTCGAACTCTCCTGTATTCCCAGTTCCCGCCCAGCTATTGGAAACAAACGTCAAATCCCCAAGGATATAACCAAGCCCAATTCCATTGACGGCCGCGGAGTTACCTTGCAACGACGTTATCGTGTCATTGTCGAAGTCAATACTTGCTAACAACTGATCGCCAGCAACCGGTGTGAATGCAATCCAATTTTGGTTGTCGTTGAACTCCCAACCATCATTGTATCGAACCGCGATTAAGTGATCGCTGTTCCCGGTCTCAGGCTCACCACCAAACCGCGTGTGAACATTTTCAACCGAGAACATTAAGTACCCTGTTCCCGTCGCGGCATCCGTTACGCCAATCCCCAAATTCGTTGCACCGATATTGAACTCTTTATCGCTGTCAATAAAGTAAGTCCCCGTGACTTCGAACTCTCCAGAGTTACCCAATCCTGCCCAGCGATTCACCCGGAACGCCAAATCCGAATCGTCATAGCCTTGAACAATCCCTTCGACCAACCCGGAAGCTCCTTGGAGAGAAGCAATCGTGTCACCGCCGAAGTTTACAGCTGCCACCAACCGATCTCCCTCTGCAGGAGTAAAATCAACCCAAGTTCGATTGTTGTCGTACTGCCATGTGTTTCCGTTGTGCTGTACCGCAACAAAGTGTTCCGCGTTGCCCGCAATTGGCGGCGATGCTGCAAACCGTTCGTGCACATTCTGAACCGAGTACATGATGAACCCGCTGCCGGTCAAGAAATCGTTGGCCGCGACGCCCAAGCCAGTGTCGCCGATCTCGAACAGAATTCCATCAATGTGATCAACTTTGATTACGAAGTCACCTTCGCCCTGCAAAGCGAAAACCTTGAGCTGAAATTCGCCGGCACTGTCGACACGATGACTAAGCGCTTCAGTTCCGCTGGCGACAACCATTCCGGTTGCAACGTCGGTTAGCTCCATTCGCAAGTTCACACCGGCTTCCGTTACAAGCTGGTTGTCGAACGCGAATTCATCCGTTCCCGGAAACTCTGCAGTGATCCTCAGTGTTTCGCCGGCTGCAGCACTAAGCAGATAAAAATCTCCCGCTTCCTTTTGAATTTCGTACCGCAAGTTATCAAGTGCGACTTCGTCGTTTCCAACACCACCCGCCAGGATATAGGCGATTGAGCCTTCGGCACTTGAAACGGTCAATGATTCGAAACCATCAGGCTCTATCGACCCACTGATGGCTTCCGCAATCATGACGCCGTCTGAATCAAATGCTCGGAGATAACCCACGTCGTTGGCTCCGTCATCGGAACCAATGTCGATCGAAACGTTGAACTGACCAATCTCAAAATCGGCTCGGAACTCATTGACGTTTTCTCGCCAATCGGCCTCCAAATTGACATCAACTCCAAACACTCTAGTACCGGTCGGAGCCGTGAATGACGTTGGCACAGAATAGACACTCGAACCCGTGATGTTGTTCGTGATGGCGACGCCTTCAAACAGGTCATCAAGTGCGACAAATCGGCTGATGGAGTCTGGCTCCGCCTGAACTTCAGAAACGCTTGACGCATGTCCGAGTACCGTATCATTTGTGACGACCTGCGGTGATTCGGGGCTTGACCCTGTATCGAATTCGGCATTTCGTGTGACGACTAATCCGTAGTCGACCAATCCGGTTCCGCTGACTTTCGCAAAATAGGTGTCCGTCGTATCTGCGGTGAACTTAATCGAGTTGGTCAAGTTTGGATCATCAACACCGGCCCCTACCAGTATTCCGCTCGAATCGTAAATTGAAACTTCGGCGTTGTTGAGTCGTCCTCCCAACCCTACTGCGGCTGTCGCTGACTGTCCCGCCTCTAATCCGAACGAATACCAATCTTGCGCGCCCTCAGACCCAAGAATTTGAATTTCATCAAACCCGCGACCATCTGCCCCAATCTCGCCATCGTCGTATTGTTGGAACTTGATTTGGAAGTTCGAATTCAGCTCAATCCCTTTGGCTACCGCGAACTCACCAAGGTTAACCGTGAATCGGTTCCACTCCCCAGCGGCAGTTTCCGTGTCTGTCAAAATCGTATGCCAAGTGACGCCGTCGTCGCTGACAGAAACCCCATCGCCATTGCGGCTGTTATTGAATACAGCGGGCAATGCAGTATTCTCATCATTAAACTCAGCATGACTGAACGCGAGTGTAGCGTCGGTTCTTCCGGATAGATCAACAGATAATATTGCTTCGTTCAAATTGTTTGCGACACCGATCGTGTCCATAAATAGAGCCCATTGGCCTTCGGCAGCTCCGAACTGATCAGAGACTTCCACGCGGCCGAAATCTTCGCTGGAAAAAGTGGTCCAACTTCCAGACAACACACCTGTTTCAAAATCGTCACTGGCGATCACTGGAACTTCGCTACCGGAGAAACTCCCAACTGCAGCCAAACGATCACGGTCGCCGCCCAAGTCATAACTCGCGGTCAAAGGCTGTGCCGCGGTCATCGTATCGTTGGCAACCCCAGTCGTAGATTCTGCTTCCAGGTTTGCGTTTAGAACAAACTCAGCATCAAACGTCCCCGTTGTTCCGCCGGTAGACGAGATCAAAACCGAGTAGATTCCGGCTTCAGATACGGACAAATTCTCAATCACAGCATCGCCGCTACTTTCGGTTTGAGCCGAGAGAACTTGGCCACCAGGAGTGGTCACTTGAAAGGTTGGCGTTAGACCGTCTGTTGATCGAATAACGGTAGACAGCGTTTGGCCTGCTTCTAAACTCAACTCTGCAGTGACCGTGTCAGCCGGATCAGCAATCCGACCGCTGGCCTGGGCGGTATAAATCAATGAGCCGGGAACGGCTTCATCAAAGGTATCGACTGTAATCGTGCCGTCACCAAACACGCCTCCGGCTGCTTCGATTTGACTACGAAAAGGTGCTACGCCTGTCCACCAAGAAATGTCGCCAAAGACGCTTGTCGAACTCGTCCCTCCGGACAACACTCCTGCGATCACCCACTCGCCGCCTAGCTGTACCATCACCGGACCGCCACTGTCTCCGGGCGCCGTCGTCGCTTCGTTGACCAAAGGATTGAGATCGCCGCTTGGGATCGTGTTGCTACCTGCAGTTCCGTCATCGAAATCCGTCGAGATGATGTTGGCACCTGTCGCGCTGGCGGGCGCACCGTAGACATCGATGATGTTTTCACCACCCCATCGAATACCGTCCGACGAAAACTGATGCCCAACCGATCCAACCCCGTTGAATCCGTAGCCCACAGTAGCCGCGAGCATGCCCTCTAAATCTGTCGTGAGGTCCGTCAACCGCATTGGCGTTGCAACCGTCGATGGAACATCAGCAGTTAACGTTAAAATTGTCAGGTCGCCACCGTCCAACAAAGTTCCCGGCCCCGCTGGATCATCAACCGTCGCAACCGTCGCGGTAAAATCAGGTGCGTTACTGTCATCACCGAACAAAATCTGATGGCCAACAGGCGTTCCACAATGACGAGCCGTCAGGACAACATCTGGTGCGATCAATGTTCCAGTACAACCGAGAGCCAACGCAACGACCGAATCAAATGAGGCAGCGTAAGCTTGTGATCCCGCTGGCCCGACGGCATCGTTGATTACAATTCGCTCAAACTCGCCGGTGACGGTCAACGGATCGTAAAGCAATTGCCAAGTCCCAGTCGGTGTACCTTCGTGTAACAAGTCTCCTGTTTCCGCATCAACGATGATCGAGCGATCAGCAGTCAACGATTCGGAGCCTTGCAGCGTTGCATCGACCTGGAAGGCAAGATTTGCGATATCGCCTTCGGCAAACCAAACGAGAGTCGTCTCAAGTGATTCAATTTCACCATTAACGTGACCTGACGCCACTTGTTCGGCGGCGCTCACCGTAATTTCTGGCGAGAGGCTATCAAGTGATCGTAAATCACTTTGCCCATTTCCTTGGAATTGATCAAACGATCCATCCGTATCTTGATGAACAGTCAGGTACGACCCAAAAACCGGGACACCTTGCCATTGCTGTTGATATAAAACCGTCCCGTCACCGTCATCTGATTTGGTCGCCACAACCTCCAACTGCTGTTGGGCTTGCGCCAAGTATTCAAGCGATGAATGAGAAACGAGATAATCAAGCGCCGAAGAACTGACCGTATCCCCAACATTGGGCAAGTTGGCCGAAAGCAAATTCTTGGCCTCCAACTGCTCGTATTCAAATTTGGATTTGCGATTTCTTTTGGAAGGCTGATTGCTGGGTTTCATTATTATTTCAAATCAATGTATAGAATGATCGTAAAAAGATCGGTATGACGTGGCTGGTCGAAAATGAACCGACGAGGTGCTTGAGCGTCTCAACAGGAATGAAAATTTGGGCGGGAACGGTAAAGGTCTAATTTAGTTGCGAATCGCAATTTTTCCAATCGGCGACTGTCCATTCGATCATCGTTGTCACTTGTTTCGGAAGATAATAAGCCCCCAAAATCAGTCGACGTAGTCTCAAGGGTCTTATTCCACCATGCGAAACACAAGCAATATCTATAGATGATCGAATCACCTCGTTTTTGAACGTATTGGATGAGCTCTGGAAAATGGTAAAAACTCGACAGGACGTATGATCGCCGAATTTCACTGCTTCAAATTTTTCTTGGTACAAAGCCTGTCCTAGGACACGACTACGACTCAAAATTGTGCTCCTGAGTTCCAATATTTCCAACTTGAGTTACCCAAGGCTTATTAAGCCCCTTTTGGGTTTTAGAAAGACGACGATGTCCAGATTTCAACAGAAGATGCCGATCGTTTGCAACATTTTTTTGTCGATCCTGTTTGCAACCATGTGCGACACCCTGGCCGCTCAATCTGATAGCGCTACCCCGCGCAACGACGAAGCAAATTCGTTCAGCAGTGCGGTAGAGAAGTATATCGTTGAGAAAATCGACCAGGGAAAAATAGTTGGCTGCTCGGCACTCGTTTTCAAAGACGGGAACACGATCTATCACGAAGTTTTTGGGCAAAGTCAGCTGGCCAAAAACGTCCCAATCGAACAAGACACGATCTGGCGAATCTATTCAATGAGCAAGCCGATCACAAGCGTTGCAGTGATGCAACTTGTGGAGTCGAAAAAGATTGCTCTCGATGACGAAGCCTCCAAGTATTTTCCAGAATTCAAAAACCTCAAAGTCTATTCAAAGGATGGTGAACCGGTCGCGTGCAAGCGAGAGATGACAGTTCGCGATTTGCTTCGTCACACCTCCGGATTGACTTATGGATTTTTTGGCAACTCGGCCACCGACAAAGCGTATCGCAATCAAGGCATATTGGTTAGCGACAAAACGATCGGGGAGACGGTGGAAAAACTTGGAAAGATTCCGCTTCAATATCAACCGGGCACCCGATGGCACTACAGCGTTTCCACCGACGTTCTGGGGCGGCTAGTCGAAGTAGTCTCTGGCATGCCATTTGATGAATATCTGAAAGAGAACATCTTTGAACCTCTAAAGATGAACGACACATTCTTCTCTGTCCCGAAAAATAAACAAACTCGATTGGCTGAGATGTATCGCTTCGGACGCGACGGAAAACTCGCGACTGCGCCCGCTCGTTCTTCGCGACGGTTTCTGAATGAGACCGGGTTCTTCTCGGGTGGTGGTGGATTGTGCAGCACGACCAACGACTACCTGCAGTTCGCAAAAATGCTGCTAAACGAAGGCGAGCTAAATGGCGTTCGAATCATTCAAAAAACGAGCCACGCCGAAATGATCAAGAACCAACTACCCGAGGGAGCCGCCAACAAAGGCTTTCAGTTTGGGCTTGGTTTTCGAATCGACGACCAAGGACATTACTCTTGGGGCGGTGCCGCAGGAACAAGATTCTGGGTCGACCCGAAAAACAAAATGATCACGATGTTCATGATCCAGATCAATCCGTACCAAGGCGGTCACGGTAAAGCGTTCAAGCGAATCGTCTACAAGAATTTGATTGACGAATAGGTTTCCGAACTTCTGTTTCGAGAGTCACAATAGTCCATGGCGCCAATAGCCCACCCACTGATTTACAAACTCACC
>CAZQQR010000300.1:4681-6460 GCA_964595515.1 uncultured Pirellulaceae bacterium | reverse complement strand
TTTGATTACGCAAACAAGAAACTTTACGAAACTCAGATCCCGCCAGAAATGCAAGGCAACGTCGTAGAAAGCCCACTGCCTTTCTTGTTTGGAGCCAAGAAAAAACAGATCCTAGATCGATACTGGGTTCGTTCTGCAACGCCCAAGGGTGTTGAAAACGAATACTGGCTGGTCGCTTACCCTAAACGAATCAAAGACGCCCGGCTCTACTCAAAGGTTGAAATCATTCTTTCGAAAGAAGACTTTCTGCCCAAAGCAATGCACATGTACACGCCACAGTACGATCCGCGAAAAGGCAACGAAGAGAGTTACTATTTCACTTTTGAAAATCGTCAAGTCAACAGTCAGCTCGCCAAGTTCCAAGACTTCAATGGCATATTCGTAAAACCGCGCCTGCCAGCGTTCGGTGGCTGGAAGAAAGTCGTTCTCACACCGGGCAAACAAAACCAAGCCGCCGCGCCTGTCCAAACCGACGGCCAACCTGCAACGCGGCGATAACGACCGTCCAGGTCGCCAACGATCGTCCTACGCGAGAATATCTTTCACGACATGCGCGTGTTCAACGCCGGTTAGTTTTTGATCCAAGCCTTGGAATGGAAAAACTAATCGGTTGTGATCGACACCCAACAAGTGCAGCATCGTCGCGTGCAAATCGCGAACGTGGACAGGATTCTCAACGACGTTGTAGCTGAAATCATCCGTCTTTCCGTAGTGCATTCCGCCCTTGATTCCACCTCCGGCCAACATCGCCGTGAAACATCTCGGATGATGGTCGCGGCCATAATTGTCGAGCGTCAGGTTTCCTTGACCATACACGGTTCGGCCAAACTCGCCGGCAAACACAACCAAGGTGTCGTCCAGCAAACCTCGCTGCTGGAGGTCATGAATCAGCGCCGCCGTTGGCTGATCGACATCCTTGCACTGTCCGGTCATATTTTCAGGCAAACGCGTGTGGTGATCCCAACCTCGATGGAAAAGCTGAATAAATCGGACGTCACGCTCTGCCATGCGGCGAGCCAACAAGCAATTCCTCGCATACGATCCAGGCTTTGAGACGTCGGGACCATACATCGACATTGTTTCTTCGGTCTCGTCGGAAATATCTGTCAACTCTGGTACGGAAGCCTGCATTCGAAACGCCATTTCCTGCTGAGCAATCGTCGTCTGAATTTCAGGGTCGCCGATTTCAGAATGATGTTTCTGATTAAGCTCTTTGAGAGAATCCAACATCCGACGCCGAACTGCTCGGTCCACACCCTTGGGATTGGACAAAAACAGAATCGGGTCACCGGCAGTTTGGAAACTTGTCCCCTGATGCTGCGAAGGAAGAAACCCGCTTCCCCAAAGCCTCGCATAAAGCGCCTGAACATTTACCTTTCCACTCCATGTCGCCGACGGCATCACGACGTAGTTTGGCAAATCCTTGTTCATCGATCCTAGCCCATAACTCAACCAAGCTCCCATACTTGGCTTGCCAGGGATTTCCGAACCGGTGCAAAACGAAGTCTTGCCCGGGTCATGGTTGATGGCGTCCGTGTTCATCGAATTAACAAAGCACAATTTGTCAGCATGGGTCGACAAATAGGGCAAAAGTTCGCTCATCCAAACGCCGCTTTTCCCTTGCTGTGAAAACTTGAATTTCGAAGGGGCAACCAGTTTGGCTTTCCCTTTGGTCATCGCCGTGACACGTTGGCCTTTGACAATTGATTCAGGCAACTCTGATTTGAATAGCTTGTGCAGTTCAGGTTTGTAATCAAAAAGATCGACTTGGCTCGGAGC
>CAZQQR010000300.1:0-4581 GCA_964595515.1 uncultured Pirellulaceae bacterium | reverse complement strand
ATATCGAGGTTGTACAACGTGTTTGCGACCACGGTCCACGCAGCAAGCTCCGATTTGGATACGTCATCGCCAAGCTCTAAACCTGAACATATTTCGTTGGCTTGCGATTGGTCTTCTTCATAGCTGTGTTTCAACTCAGTCACTAGCTTTGCCACCATCGAACTTTCATTCTGGTCTGGCAATTTCGAAGTCACTTTCTCCCAGACAAATGCGATTCGATTTTTCGAGTCTTGTTTTAAAGTCTGCGTCGCCAATTCGCGAGCTGCCTTGAAATATTCAGCTTCGTTCAACAGTAGTAACGCTTGGGAAGGCGTATTGGTCCGCTCCCGCCTGGCGATACAAGCGTCTCGGTTGGGAGCATTCAAGATCGTCATTTGCGGCGGCGGCATCGCCCGTTTCCAAAACGTGTAAATGCTTCGGCGATAAATTGCATCCCCTGAATCGGCCTGAAAACGCTGACCGGTCATGGTCACGGCTTTCCAAAGTCCCGCTGGTTGAGGAGGTTTGACGCTTGGACCAAACATTTTCTGGTTGATCAACCCACTGCTAACGAGAATCTGATCTCGCACCATCTCCGCGTCCATTCGAAAACGTGACCCGCGCGCCAACATTCTGTTTTCGGGATCGAGTTTGAATTGATCAGAAGGCGCGATTGATGACTGCCTGTATGTTTTTGAAAGAACAATCTTTTTGACGAGCTGTTTGACATCCCAATCGGATTCGATGAATTCGGCCGACAAGTAATCCAACAGCTCAGGATGACTGGGGACTTCGCCTTGAGCGCCAAAATCTTCCGATGTTTTTACCAACCCGACACCAAAGAACTGTTGCCAAAAACGATTGACTGCGACACGGGCAGTCAGTGGATGATCGGGTTGGACAAACCAATTAGCAAGATCCATCCGCGTTGCGATTTCTCCTTTTTTCTTGAGCGGTGGCAGAAACTCTGGTGTGCCCCGTGAGACTTCATCACCCGGGTCATCGTATTGCCCGCGATTAAGAACAAACGTTGGTCGAACTTCGTCGCGTTCTTTCATCGTCATCGCGTAACGAATCGTCTGATCAAACCGTTCTCTTTGCTGTTGTTTCTTTTTGCGATCGGCCTGAAGTTTCTTAAGTTTGTCAGAAAGTTCTTTCAGTTCTTTGGCTGCTGACACGACCTTGGTTTCTGTTGGCTTTTCTGATTTCAGCTCACCGTCTGTCGCGTCTTTTTTGACTTTTGCGGCCTCTGCCTTTTTTGCTTCGATCTTTTTCTTCAGCTGGGCGATTTTCTTATCCAGCTCTGATAATTGCTGATCAAACGTCGCAAGTTCCTTTCGCTGTTGCTCAGACGCAAAAGAAGCAAAAGGTTGTTGCAAACCTCGCCGCGGATTAGCGACCGTTTCAGGTTTCGCATCAATATTATTGAAGAACGCGTAGAGTGAGAAAAACTCTTTCTGCGAAATCGGATCGTATTTGTGGTCATGACATTGGGCGCAGTGAACCGTCATTCCCATAAACCCTGTCCCGACAGCGGTCACGCGATCAATCACGTTTTTCGTAAAACTCTCTTCAGGAAGTGCCGTCCCGCGATCAATGATCAAATGCAACCGGTGAAAACCCGATGCGATTAGTTGGTCTTCTGTTGGCTGCTCAAAGAGATCACCTGCCAATTGAAATTTCAGAAAATCGTCGTACCCCAAATTTTCATTGAATGCCCGAATGACCCAATCTCGATACTCCACGTTGTTTCGGTAGAAATCCTTGTGCATGCCGTTGGTGTCTGCATACCGAACCAAGTCCAACCAATACCGAGCCATGTGCTCACCGAATTGCGGACGGTCAATCAAACCATCAACAAGATTGATCCAAGCCTGATCATCCCCGAGGCGAGTTTGGTCTTCGAGGAAATCACGAATCTCAGTTGGCGTCGGAGGCAGACCAGTTAAATCAAATGTAACTCGGCGAATCAACGTCCGAGCATCAGCGCTCTCGGCCGGCTCAAGCCCAGCAGACTGAAGTTGGTGCAACACAAATTGATCAATCGGATGCCGGCTCCGCTGCGCATCTTTCGGCTTGGGCGTCGTTGGTCTGGTGATAGGCTCAAAAGCCCAAAACGTTTCGTACTGGGCGCCGGATTCAATCCACTTTTTGATCAGCTGTTTTTCAGAACTTGAAAGTGGCTTTTTGTGAGCAGACGGCGGCGGCATGATTTCGGATTCGTCATCTGAAACGATTCGGTTCCACACCTCCGAATCTTCCGCGTCACCAGGGACGATCGCGTACTCATGAGCTCCCTCATCACCAGTTGCCAAATCCAACCGAAGCCCAGCCTCTCGGGAATCTGAGTCGGGACCATGACAAGCGAAACATCGATCCGAAAGAATCGGCCGAATGTCTCGGTCATAAGAGATCTTTTTCTCCGGTTCTTGAGCGGCGATGCCTGAAAACCAAACTGGTGAAGCCAGCATCAAAGACAGGGCAAACAGAGTCTTGATTGTCATGAGTTTTTGGATCTGCATAGCAAGCACTGTCTACAAATTCAGATGGAAACTTGGCAAGGTAAAATTGTTAAAGCTGAATAGTTGTTGAAACTGAATCTATCTTGCCACTGTCTTTGAAACAACTTAACCCCCGAAGAACGTGTTGGCCAATTTAAGGCCCCATTTTTCGATTCATTCATTTAGTGAACGAATTGTATGTATTTGTTCTGAGGGTACAAACTTAGTCCCAGTCGTTGAACATCCGCTCAATCTTTTTTTGCTTGACCAAGATAAAGGCCCAAACACCAAACGGAACTCCCAATATTCCGAAGCTCGTACAGCAAGGAAGCATGGCAACCACCGAGCCCAACATTGCCCCGTCATGTCCACTGAGACGAATCATACAAACCCCGCCCAGAATGATCGCTGCATTCGTTCCGCAAATGACGACGGAAGCGATGATCATTCCTATCAATCGAGCCCCGGCCAAAGACGACTCAGGGTCCTGAACTAAACTGATCACGATAATCAGTAGATTAACCAGAACGGAAAGGATCGTGAGTGCGGAAAGCACAATCAGAATGATGGCCGGAATCAGCAACGGATTGCTTTTACTACTCGCGGGACGCGAAGCTGTTTTGGAAGTTTGATATGGATCGCGATACCTCGGCATGCGGCTCGACATTTCGTACTTTCAAACTGATTGTCGGTCAAAATGAAGACTTCATTTTAGTGAATTCCCCAACGGCCATTTGATGACTTTCCAGGTTTGGCTCTCCTAAAGCGACTCAAAAGTACTTATGGAAAAATCCGTCTGAAAGGTTGGTGCTACGAGACGAATTCTAACGTGCAATGCTCTAACCGGAGAAGCATTTAAAGAGAGGAAAACACCCTTATGGTCTCAAAAGGATAGTTTTATCCGTTTTTATCCAGTCACTATGTCAAATAAACCGACACAAACTAACGTTGACCTTCCTTGTGGCCGAGCTATAGTCCAACGAACTCTACGCGTGATGAGGTGAATCCATCACCCATCAATCGCCAACGCACACCGGCTCCGGTGATCACGATTGACCGTCTGTGATTTGCGAACGACATAGTGGATTCCTCTCGGGGAATTTTGATTATACCTTTACGGACCATCAATGCTGAACTTCTTTCGTCCTCAATCTGGCTCTATCAAAAACGATCTACTGTCCGGCATCACGGTTGCCCTGGCACTGGTTCCCGAAGCCATCGCTTTCGCGTTTGTGGCTGGCGTCTCTCCACTGATCGGACTTTACTCCGCTTTCTTCATTGGACTGATCTCAGCCATACTTGGCGGTCGTCCGGGAATGATCTCTGGAGCCACCGGAGCGATGGCGGTAGTCGTGGTCGCACTCGTTGCACAACATGGCGTTGAGTACTTGTTCCCAACTGTCATCCTTTGCGGACTTCTACAAATCGGAATTGGATTAGCGAGAATGGGGATCCTGATTCGGATGGTGCCTCACTCGGTGATGCTCGGATTTGTAAACGGTTTGGCGATCGTAATCCTGCTGGCGCAAGTCGGTAGTTTCAAGACGCTTTCGTCCAGTGGCGAACTTGTATTTCTATCCGGAACTAATCTAGTACTGATGCTCTCGTTGGTCGGATTGACCATGGCGATCATCTGGTTGCTACCCAAAATCACCCAAGCTGTTCCAGCGTCACTCGCCGCCATTGCGACAGTTACCATCATCTCGCTGGGAGTTAACTACTCTGCCGATACCCAAGATGGAAACACGATCGCGACGGTCGGAGACATGCTTCACACGAACACGGTGGCAGCCGAGTCAAATCAACATTTGCATGCAACCGGCGAGGCAGACACCGAGTCTACTGATTCAACGATCACGCTTGTAAGTTTCAACCAAAGCCAATCTGGTGATTCAACAACAGCGGAATCAACGACAAACATCGAAACCGATCAAGTGATCGCAGCGAAAGAAACTTCTGGAATCAGCGGCGGACTACCACAACTCTTTTTCTTGCAGCATGAACTAGTTCCATTGAACTGGGCAACACTTCAGATCATTTTCCCGTTCGCAATTGTGCTTTGTGGCGTCGGGTTAATCGAGTCGCTGATGACTCTGACTTT
>CAZQQR010000299.1:2373-6481 GCA_964595515.1 uncultured Pirellulaceae bacterium | reverse complement strand
GTCAAAGGCGGATTGTTTGGCATCGCGGGTTTTGGGTCTGTAATTCGGGCTTCCAAAATCCTTATTTCTTGACCAAGCGAATCCAGCAGGATGCGATATTTGGGATTACTCCTTAGTGAGTGATCACTGCGAGCCTTTGCTTCGTAAAAGTGCTTGATCGTAGACAATTGTTTTGCAGCCAACTCGCAAACATCATCCAATTCAGTCGGCGAACTGCCAGGCCAACAATTGTCACGACAGAACATGATCACCATCGAAGCCGCTGCGCGAATTTCATGCGAATTTTTTTTGGCATCCAGTTTCAGTGTTCCATGAATCAACCGAGTAACCTGATGCCAATTGTCAAACCCGCCCAGCCACTTTGCAGCAGCGGGATCATCCCAGGGCGACGGTGATCTTTTTTTTGAATTCATGTTATTGCCAGAATTTTCCCCAACTGTCAGGCGTCTTCATTGGCGTCTTTCTCATGGAACTGCCAAGCCGACGCCGAACAAGCTCAATTTCCTGAGCCAGTGAATCGACTGTTCGTTGATGGTTTTGATGTTCAGCCACCGAAAGAGGCTTGCCACTGGAGGAAGTCGGCGGCTGCGCGACGCGCTCTCGTGTCTTTTTCAAAATCTGCTTGAGAACTTCCATCTCTTTCGCGGGCCACATTTCCTTGCGACCGAGTAATAACGCAAACGCCAGCATCATCCGCAATTGCGGAAGCGACAACTGATCGTCCGCAACACGAATTTCATTCTCTAAACCAAGTGGAAAATTTGTCCGTCGAAACAACGCTCCAAACCAAGCCTTCGCTTTCGGATGCGCCCACGGAGATAAATCTGTTGGATCAGACTCCGTCATGCTTAACTCCTAAACAATTTCTTAAAATTTGCCCCATGTCAAAATCTATCTCCACTCGTCGTGGCAATTACTACAAGACTGCCCGATCAGGTTGATCGCGGTCGAAGCCTTGTCGAAATCCTTCTCGTCGCATGCTTTACCTGCTTGAACTGCAGCCTTTGACATAGATTTAGAAAACTCCAAATAACCATCATCGTCAGCGTCGGTCATGTTCTCACGCATCAAAGTCTGAGCCATGGCTGCGACCAATTCCGATTCATGCTTGATTTTATCAACGTTTCGATTGAAGTCTCCTTCGTTGGCGGAGGACTGTTTGAGCAAATCAATCGAAACCTGTAAACGATCCATGATGGGAGACCTTTCGATGACTGACGCCCAATCAAGTGTCGCGGGTGGTTTTTCTTCTCCGGCAAAATTGCCGCCACGAACCATTTCCTGAAGATCTTCTTTTCGTCGTTTGCAACTTTCGAACGCCTGTATCGTTCCAACGCGAGAATTTGCAGCAGCACGCTCGAATGAAACCTGCGCCAACTCCGCGTGCTTTTTCCATCGGACATCTGAATCGTATTCTCGGATAACGCCAAACAACATCGAAAGGATCGAAAATGATTGGTGGGCTTTGGCGTAATCACTCTTGAATTTTACAGGCGAAGTCACATCGCGAACCAATGAGTTCTGGAGAGCCTTCACCTCGTCTTCGATCGTCGAGCCCGAAATGTATTTTGACCAAGCGAATCCCGCGGCGTCTTCAGTTTCGCCATCCTCAACGACACCTTTGGAAGCAGCATTTGCAGCCATTCCTATCGCAGCAGCGTTTGGGCGGTTGCCAACCAAGCCTTGCTCGAAAAGATTCTCGAAGTAGATTCCATCCCAGTCTCGCTCAGTAAACTGTGGACGTTTGACTCTGGTGACTTTTTTAACCGTTCGCTCTTGCACAACCATTGCGGCAACCACTCCAGACAACGCGGTCACCATCATTAACAAGACGGAGAAAAGAAATTGTTTTCTGAATGACAAACGGCCTGCCATGTTTGCTCTTTCAATATGGATGCTGATGACGCATTATGAAGTCGTTACGCCTTTAGTTCAAGCGCCGCCAAGTCTTCAATGACCGACAAACCAAAATCCAATCGTAGAGACTTTCTGAAAGGCAAAGCGGCAGTAGATGCAATCCAGGACAAGACGCAACGGCTCGTCGACGAGAATCCGATCGTCAGCCCTTTGTCTGACCAACGAATGTCGAGTTATCTGGAGCAGTATGTCAAAAATGCAATGGCATGTGAATTTGAGTTGTCGTTCAACTTGCATCAGTATCCCCAGGCCGGTGCCGCTGCAATGGCTGCCTTTCAATTGATCGATCAATTGGAAGACCAGATGACGGTTTATCGAGAACACAGTGAAATCAGCCAACTCAACGCCAGCGCTTTTAATCGCTCGATTCCTGTCGAGCCAAAACTCTTCGGTCTGCTGGAGACGGCTCAAAATATATTCGAACTTACTGGGAAAGCATTCGATATTACGGCCAGTTCGCTTTCGAAACTTTGGGGATTCGATCAAAGAAACGGGGCGATTCCATCAGCCGAGGCGATCGCTCAAACGCTTGAACAAGTGGGATCAAACAAGGTCGTTTTAAATCGTGATCAACAGACGGTGCAGTTCACAAGGAATGGTGTTTCGATTGATCTTGGCGGTATCGGCAAGGGATACGCACTTGATCAAGTCGTTAAGCGATTCAACTCTCAGGGTATCGACGACTTTTTGATTCACGGAGGCCAAAGTAGCGTTTGCGCTTTTGGATCATCCAATGTCTTGATCAAAAACGATGTCAATTCGAGCGAGGATACGAGGAACGACTCGAATTCGATAGTGGCCGCCGCAAATGCACTAGAGAGTGCTGGCTGGGAAATCGGCGTCAGTCATCCCACCATCCCCGCAACACGGCTTGGCACCGTGACTTTGGTTGACCAAGCTCTTGGAACATCCGGCACTGCGCGGCAAGGATTTTATCATCAAGGAAAACGGTACGGGCACATTATTGATCCTCGGACCGGTTGGCCCACGGACCATTTTCTCTCGACGACAGTTGTTTCCAACTCAGCTGCTTGGTCGGACGCACTTGCGACAGCATTTTACGTGATGCAAATCGAAGAAATAGAATCATTTTGCCAAGAGCATCCAGACATCGGGGCGATCCTAGTGCTGCCAGACAAAAAAGCGAAAAACAAGATCCGCGTGGTGACATTCAATCTTGATCAGCGCTGGAATCCTGAATCGTAGGTCTTTCGATTTTCAATCGTGAAACCGAGAGTTACTTTTTTGAGTTGAATTCCAAAATTGAATTCGTTTCGGTTTTCGCGTTCTCTTCTGTAGGAACGTCCAACGGCTTTATGCTTTCGATTGGACTAGCCGCAGGCGGCGAAGCTGGTTTGGTTCCCATCGAAAACGGATCATCATTTTCAATCGGACTCTTCGTGTTCTCAACCGGTTTTTTTAATGGTTTTGGTTTTTCGACCGGAGTCTCAGACTTCATTGGAACGACTGCATTAGTTGGTGAAGCAGTTGGCTGGGCCGCCGCAATTGCTGAAACGGTTGGCTCAACCCCGTCAACTTGCCAGCCATCGGCTCCTTCAACCAATTGGTAGGCCTTCGCTTCTTCCAATTGAAAATCTCTCTTGGCGTTATTCGAGCCAAGCACTGAAATCTTCCAATTTTGGCCAGGCTGAAAATAGACGGTTTGCCCTGGCCTAATGATTAAATCCGATTCATTGACTTGATAGTTGACGGGTTGCTTCGCCGTCGCAGGCAGCGTCAATGACAGACGGTTTGATGATTCCGTGGCTTCGGGAGCAGGCCGAGCCAAGTCACGACTGATGCGTCCGGTTCCCATCGAAAAATTCGCGTTTTCGACATGGCTTGGTCGATTCCCAACATTCGAAATAGGCGCTGAAGGATCATTGGAATTGAAGGCAGCTTGACCAACGCCTGAACTCTGATTTTGATTCGGGGTATAAACGCCGCTTCGACCATCAAGCCCAGAAAAAATCGGCACCCGATTCGCCGGATAGATGTCGGTTGTAGGAGAATTGAATCGACCAATCTGCAAACCTTGGCCTGTTCCAAATTGCACGCCTCCACGACGCGTCCCCCAACGAGCTCCTTCACCGCCCCCAATTTTTACGCCGGCATTTGGAGTCCCATACCGAAGAAGTTGGCCGCCACCGTATTGAACGCCAAAATTGGTTGTGCCGTAACGAACGCCTTG
>CAZQQR010000299.1:0-2273 GCA_964595515.1 uncultured Pirellulaceae bacterium | reverse complement strand
CATTGTCGTCGTTACCGACCTCCCACCACGCATGACTTCGATCTCAACCTTATCGCCCCAATCTTTGTTCATGTGAAGATAAGATTGAAGCTGCTTGATTGACCAATCGTCTGTCTTTCCATCCAGCGAAACGACGACGTCGCCCTGTTTTAGTTTCGCTTTCTTCGCCCATGCTCCCCAGATCACAGTGATCCTCAAACCCAGTTGGTCTGCGTCAAGTCGCATTCTTTTCTTTTGCCCAGCTGACAACTTCTTGCCCCAGAATCCGCTGTTAGGCCCAACGACGTGTTCCGATTCGCGCCAGGATGAGTCGCCCACCGTCCGCCAACCCTTCGACAACCGAACGTCTACATTCTTTGTCTCCCCGCCGCGAGTAACCTCAACATTCAAGTTTCCATCAACAAACTCAAGAACACGGGTAATGTCCGCGTAAGTCGAAACTGCATTACCATTGACCATCACAATCTCGTCGCCAGTTTTCAGTCCGGCACTATCGGCATTGGAGTTCTTCGCAACCGTTTTGATTATCGTCTGGCGAATTGGATCAATCTCAACGCCAAACGTTTCGGGAGAGGGATAAGTAAAGACCATCTCTTTTTTAAGTTTTCCTTCGCCCTTCAACTCCATCAATTGAGTTGATTTTACCTCATGGCAGTGAATACATTTGTTTTCACGTTTGGCAAGCAGTTTTTGGGCGCTCGGATTCTGTTCTGGCACCAAAACGTTTTCGCCCTTTGGATTCAATTGGTTGAACTCTAGAGAAGCCTTGGATTTGTGCTTAGCCAACGCTGTCTTCATTGCTGAAACGAGCGACTTTTGATTCAAATGGCTCTCAGGGTTTTTGTCATTGCGACCGCCGTAACGCAAATAAGTTTTGCCTTCATGGTTTTGAAAGAAAGACATCCAAGTTAAATCGTATTCAAATTGAAACTGGTTGATGTTGATGCCATTCATCGACTGAATGCGGAGGCAAACAAACTCCTTGGCCAGTTTCGCAACTTCATCGTCTTGACGGACAACCTGCCCGTCGAAATCATTGCACGCCGCTCAGCGTTCGCACCGGAACACGATAAACACCGGTTTGTCTGAGTCTCTTGCTTTCTTGCGAGCTTGTTCAAGATCGAAAACCCATTCGATTTTTCCATCCACAGGCGTCGACTGTGGTTTCTCCTGCGCAAAACACCACATCGGCATGGTGCTCAGCAACAGTGAAAATAGCAATGTTTTCATACCAAAGTCCAAAATTAAAAATTTGTCGATCTTGTTCGCGTTTGACTAACTTTACCAAACTCGTCTTTGAAATTTAACCAAAACTTGCAAAAATCGGAACTCTCAAACTAGTGCAACGGATTGCCGATGAAGAAGTACCTTGAATATATCGCGTTTCAGGTTTTGCTAAGTCTCGTTCAGGTTTTCCCAATCGAGTACTGCGCGAAATTTTGTCGTTGGCTTAGCTGGTTGGTCACCGACGTGATCAAGTTTCGAGATCAGGTCATTGACGAAAATATCCTTGGAGTTTTTCCTGAAGCGTCTACTCAGCGTCGACACGAACTCAAACGGGAAATGTGGTACCACTTATTCTTGATGGGCTGCGAGATTGCCCACGGTCCCCGTAAGATCCACGATTCAAATTGGCGAAAATACGTTTTTATTCGTGACAAGGTTTGGATGACCCAATACCTTGCCGACTATCGTCCATTGGTTGCCGTCTCAGGTCATTTTGGCAATTTTGAAATGGCTGGGTTTGTGACTGGTTTGATGGGGATGCCTTCCTACACGGTCGTCAGAAAAATGGACAACCCATTTGTTGATGATTTCATTAACAAATTCCGTGGTCACAACGGACAGTTCATTCTTCCCAAAGACGGTAGCGCAACGGCAATCCAGGAAGTTCTTGACAGTGGCGGAATCCTGACACTCCTCGGGGATCAACATGCCGGAACAAAGGGATGCTGGATCGATTTTCTCGGCCGCCCTGCGGCTTGCCACAAAGCCGTCGCTCTGTTCACCCTGGCAGGTAACGCGCCAATGATGGTGAGCTATTGCAAACACACAGACAAACCAATGCACTTTGAGATTGGTTGCACCGGTGTCGCGGACCCACTGGAGCTGGATGAAGATCTTCGTGACGTCAAACAGTTAACGCAGTGGTACAACGACCGATTGGCGGACGCGATTTACGATTGCCCCGAACAATTCTGGTGGGTTCACAAACGCTGGAAGGAAAAACCGGTTCGGCAAACCAAAAAGAACCGCGCGGCAGCGGCCTGAGT
>CAZQQR010000298.1:0-6487 GCA_964595515.1 uncultured Pirellulaceae bacterium | reverse complement strand
GTTAATCTCACTGCGGTGCATGGTTGCGGTTTGGGCGCAGGCTTGGATCACTTACACTCTCGAAAACTGAGCAATGTTTCCGTCACGAGTTGCGGATTGGTCGCAGGCTGGGATCAGTTACACTACGCAAAGAAGAGATCGAAGCAATACTAAGGTTGCGGATTGGTCGCAGGCTGGGATCAGTTACACTATGACAAAGTCAAGTTCCACCAAGTTTTCAGTTGCGGATTGGTCGCAGGCTGGGATCAGTTACACTACACCGAGCATGGATGTCGGAACGTAGCACGTTGCGGATTGGTCGCAGGCTGGGATCAGTTACACTTCACAGGCGATCGAACCCTAGTACGGTGATGTTGCGGATTGGTCGCAGGCTGGGATCAGTTACACTGCATGCTCGTGGTGCAACGGCCGACAGCATGTTGCGGATTGGTCGCAGGCTGGGATCAGTTACACTGTACGCTGCCGCAATGCCTCAAGGTAAGGCGTTGCGGATTGGTCGCAGGCTGGGATCAGTTACACTCCAGAGACGTGTCTTGCAACCGCCTTCGCCGTTGCGGATTGGTCGCAGGCTGGGATCAGTTACACTTTGCTCCAAGTGTGTTCTCGTATCTGTATTGTTGCGGATTGGTCGCAGGCTGGGATCAGTTACACTGAACTCGGTCAACGCAGCTGCTACGGTCGGTTGCGGATTGGTCGCAGGCTGGGATCAGTTACACTACCGCGAAGTCAACAATCACAGCTTACGAGGTTGCGGATTGGTCGCAGGCTGGGATCAGTTACACTTTACTGTTAGGTTGAGACATTTGAACTAGTGTTGCGGATTGGTCGCAGGCTGGGATCAGTTACACTAGAGTTTGTGGTCCCTCCATTCTCAGTACTGTTGCGGATTGGTCGCAGGCTGGGATCAGTTACACTGTCTTCATCTAGGCGACGAACCCGACGAACGTTGCGGATTGGTCGCAGGCTGGGATCAGTTACACTTCCTTACCTGTTAAACCACAGCGTCCAAAGAGTTTATGCGCCTTCGCGGCTAGAAAAATTCTAGTTGCGATGGTGCTGGCTCGGGCGGTTTGCGTACTTTTCCGAAAAATATCTTCATCCTTTCAAATTGTTTGTCAGTCACGGGTAGTATCCGTACCTCGCCATCAGGTGGCAAGTTTCGCTGCACACGCTGAACGTGGACCTGCATGTTTTCATGGCTTGGACAGCAGCGACTGTAGACCGAGTACTGCATCATCATGAAACCGTCGTTCAGAAGGAACTTGCGAAATTGCGTGTAATCTCTCCGTGCCTGTTTTGTATCTGTTGGTAAATCAAACATTACAAAAATCCACATGCATCTGTACCCGTTAATTCTCATTGGATGTGTCCGCTACATTGGATAGAAGCTTTGGGAAATCCGGGATTGCAAGTCGGTTTGACTTGCCGCCAAAACTGCGCACTAACGAAGAAACTAATCGCTGAACTGCAACCATCACCGGGCCAGAATCTCCCGCAACAGTCGCGGGCGAAGCGAGCAACTTCAACAAGATCCGTTTGGCTTCTGGAGTCAACTCTGAATATCCTTGCTCGTGCATCTCTCGAGCGTAGAAGTCAACCAGCGGCCGAAACGGTTCGATCAAGTCATCGGCAAGGCAGAATGCGTTACCTCGGTTTCGATGGTGCAGCCCGATTGCCGGAAGCAGTCCCGCCGCCACAATCGCACGCGCTATTTCGGCGCGAATGATTGCGTAGCCGTAATTTAAAAAGCTATTCAAACCGTCGCGTCCATCTTGGTCTCGGTAAAATCGTTGCTCATCCGAGAGGAAGTTTTTCCAGTAAACACGAGCCGCTTGTGATTCCATGTTCGCCGAATCACCGGAACGAACTTCCCTGGCCATGTTCAACAGCTTTTTTCGCGCAGGCAGTTCTGGATCCAGGACGGCAGCTTGATTGCGAATTTTGGCTTGTACGAGCTGTCGCCAAAGTTGTTTTTGCAAAGGACGAGATGCAGCCAGCTGTTCTTTGATTCGCCAGACGACCGTTGAGTGCGTTGACATTGGAAGCAAGATGCCGGCGGGCAAATGGTCACGGCCGCAGACAACCAGAGTTGCTCCGTTTTTTAGCAGCGCAGTCAAAGCGGAATGGGAATAGGTTGTTCCCGAATGGTCGACAACCACCATCCCAATGTCTTCGCAGGGAATCGAGCCGACAATTTCGTCAGATCGTTTAACAACAAACTGCTTATTCTTGGTCGTTAAATGAGCGGGTGCGCTCGAAATTTCGATCGTGCGTTTGATCATTCTTGGCCCAGGGTTTGAAGAGGGGGCCATCCGTGGAAAAGTTAACTCGGATTGAAGTTTAGTTGGATAGAATTGAGATGCGAGAAAAATGTTGTGACGTGTTTGGTGTATTAAGAAAAAGCGGGCCGCGTAAAAAGCATGCCCTTGTATCCTGGACAATCGACAACATGGCAATCGCGAGTGATTTGCTACGGTAGAACTGTGTTACACGTTAGCGCTCATAACTTTGTTTGCGATCACAATATTGATCCATCTCAGTCGTCACGACGGTTTACTTTCCCCAGCGCCGAGACGCCTACTTTAAACGGCAATGCGTCTGGTTCCGGCCCGAGAGATTTAAGCCCTTTTGGTGTCGACTCCCATCGGTCTTGATCGCTGGCGAGCCGTGCGTCCCAGTGGGGAACAAATACGATTCGGTTTCGTGTCGCGTCGAGTTTAGCGACGACGTAATATCCGACTCCGTTTTGGTCATTCGCATCAACGTCACGGCGGCGAGCGAAGATGGTTTCGCCTTCGGAAAGCGAAAAAATAAACCTGCGAGTTTCGTTGCTGGTTCGGTCAACCGCCTCCTTATTCTCGATCCGGACTCGTTTGGCTGCTTCAAAAGTTCTCACGAATTCGCCAAACCAATTTCCAGTTTTGGTGTCTTCGTAAACTGCAACGTGATGATTGTTTCCACCAACGTAGATCCGTTGCCGACGAGCATCGTCAGTGGCTACCATCTTGCGGCTCTGATGATTCCAAACTTTGCCGGGGATGATGACGGGAGCCGTATTGGTTCGCAGCAGGATTGCGCTCTTGATTGGCACGCCGCTTGGCATGCAAAGCTTTCCTTCTTCGCAAACGAGTTTTATTTGTTGTGGAGTAAACTTGTCAGGGTTGATACCGTTTTGCCGAAGTGAGTCACGGATGCGTGCCCTCAGTTCACGGTCGCGAACAATACCGCTTTTTCCAGGAGACGGATCGGGCATTTGCGCCAACTGTCGCCGAAGTTTCTTTTGGGATTTTTTGTTTTGCTCGCCAAGCATCTCTTGCCATGTAGAATCCCAGTCTTCTGGCACACGCAAGTGGTTAGGTTTAAGGCTCATCGAGCCCAGTCGATTTGTGAAAAGCGTTTCGTGCGATTCTGTTCGGTGAGTTGGTAAATCAGGAAGCACCGGCCCGTATTGCGTTTCCTCGTGAAAAGCACCGATGATTTTTCGTTTGACCGGACGATGCGAGACGACGATCTTCTTCACCTCGTCAGTCACTTGATTACGAAAAGACTCAACGGTTCCCCAAGGCGGTTTGATCGTTTCGCGGCGCGGCCAGCGGCCTTTTTCCTCGCGGTATTGGGCTTGCGCCTCAGCGATTTTCGCCAACTGTTTGATCGTCTCACCAGTTGAAAAAGCGATTGCGACTGCGTCAACAGCGTGGTGAATATGATCGCGCCGATCTTTGTCGCGTCTTCGAACGACGGCAGGCTGACCGTGAATTGCTTCGTCGATGTCATTCAGTTGCGAGTTCTCGCGTTCCAGATCACCCTCAAGTAAACCCCAATCGCGTCGCAGGGTCGCGGTGTAATTTCCTTTGGTCGTGAGTACTGGTCTTTTGTCCGCCGGAACATCGTGAAAAAGAGCCTCGCGAATGTAAGCCGCGACTTCTTTGCTGGCGTAGGCAGTGTCGGTCAGTTGAGATTCGACAAACCCATCAATTGACGGCGCATCGCGGTTCAGGTTTTCCCATTTGCGTTTGTAGTTGCCCTTGGTGAAGTATCTTTCAGCCAACTTGCCCTCACCGATATGACTGAGGCGCTGTTTCAGGTCTGCGAATTCTTCGGAGTCCGCGCCGAGCCATTCTTTGACAGTCTGGTTACCTTTGTTGCGATTGGCGTCCATTCTAACAAGGACTTTGTTGTTAGCGCCGTTATCGTTGGAGCGACTTTTGGGAACGATATGATCGACTTCCAAACCGATTCCTTTTGCCGCAGCTGCTTCCGAAATAGTTTCGCCGCTGTACGCGCAAACGCCCTTTTGCTGTCGGCACAACAAGACCCGCTCAATCACGCGGTTGATCTGGTTCTTTGAGTCATTGGAGTCACAGAACTCGTCTGCGATTTTATTTCGAATTTTGTTGCGAGCACGATTCAAATTCAACTGTGCGTTACGGACTTTCTCGGATTGCCTCGCTGATCGGGCGAGTTCAATGACAACCCGATCCGGTTTTCCAAATTCTGGAGCACGAAGATACTCATTCAATTGCCGACGTACTTCATGGATTGCCTTGCGAACGACTGGATTGGAAAGTGTCGGTGCTGGCGGAAGAAGTCCAGGGTGCTTTTCCATGAAATGCCGCTCAGCCTTGGAAAGCGATCTACCAGCGAGGGCATACCGATCGCGTTGAAGGTCGGATTCCGCGTTGTGTTCAGCGAAACCCTGTCGCGCCTCGGATACGCTTTTGCCCTCTCGCAGAAACGGAAGCAGGTTGAGCAGCGCTTTGCGAGAAAGATTGATTCGGTTGTCGAGTTTCGGCCGAGTCTTCCAACCTATAATTAAATTTTCGGTTTGTTCCTCGTTCAGTCCCCACCACTTTTGGCAACCGCCAGACAGTTTCTCGACATGCTCGTCGCGAGACGGGTCAAATTTTAGAATCGCTCGATTGATTGATTTTTTGGTTTTCTCGTCGAACGCTTTCCATTGTTGGCTACCAAAAACCGGGTCAACGATCGAGCGATGAAACCAGTTCGTGTTGGGCTTGCGGTCTTTGTCACGTTCGATGTTGAGATCGTAAAATGCTTTGACGGCTTTTTTATGCAGCCCTAATGCCTTGCGAATGGTGGCCGTTGTCGCAGACTTTTGTACGTTCAAAGCAGCAAAGACTTTATCGCGTTCTTCTTCGTCAAGAAATCTCGGCTCTTCGCCTCGTTTTTCGATCTTTATGTTGTTGACGTATTCCAGTACCAAGAACTCCTGCGCGAACATATCAGCTTTGGGACAACGATGTTCGGTCGGTTCTAAATCACAGCGACCCAGCGTTCCAGAATCCCAATACGTCGCTCGTTGCCCAAACAAGAATCCTTGTTCCCGCCAAGTCGCTGTCGAAGTCGGATTGTCCAGCTTCGTTTTTAGCGATTTGGTAAGCAAATTGGCTAAGTCACCTTTTTGGGCACTTTGGAATTCCCAAATCCGTAAAAACTCGTCTCGAATCATGCCACGGTCGGCGTGAAACCGAAATGAGTCGCGACGATTGCGAATCGAGTTGCGGACAGTTTCGTCGTTGGCGATCTTCTGAACATCGTTTTCATAAAGGTCGGCCATGAATTGACCAACCGTCCGCCCTTTAAGTTCAGATTGAAGTGCCGTGATTGCGTCTTTGACCTTGCCTTCTTCCGGGTCTTCAGTGTCAATCGAAATTCCTAGCGCACCGCGGCGTTGATTGAGATGAATCAAGATTCGACCGAACTCAAATGGAGCTAATGCGCGTTTGAGCGCATCGCGCCGTAATAGCCATGGGTTCATATTCTCATCGGCAAAGAGCCCGGCGAATTTGTCTGGATCTTGGGGCAGCAGCTTTGATTCAATCAAGAGTTTTCGCAAAAGGCGTTTTCGCTTTGACCGCCGATGTGTTGAGCGGCGCTGCGAGCGGGCTTGTCGTCGTTTTTGGTTTTTCGGAGCACCGCGTTTTGAATCCGACGCTTCAACGCCAGCCGGAAATACGCTGACAGCAAGCTTGATCTTTTGTTGTTTGGTGTCGATCCACGCGCTGCCAACGGAGTTTGTGCCAATATCGAAAGCAAGAATTTTCATTTGAGAGAAGCAGTAAGAAAAGGAATGAGAAAGGCGTCCTACCTACCTGTAACAAGTAAGTTGCTTTTTTGTCAGGACGGTTTTGCGTGATTCTACAATACTTGACAACTGTTTTCAGCGACGTGATAATCGTGAACGTGTAACTGATCCCAGCCTGCAATGCTTTTTCGCAACAAGATGAAACATTCGCAGGCACCGCCTTCTGGGCGACCAACGCAGCACGAGTAATCCTCGTCCTGCGTTTTTTTAATTGTTCTCAACTTGTGGCTATAGTTTGAAAATCAGCGAACAAATTTTTAAGTTAATTGATGCGTAGGAGTTCTTCTCAAACATCCAACATAGCGGGCAAAACCAGTTGATGCGATGATTGCATCGCGAAATTGATTCGGTACATTGGGTGGGTCGTTTTTACGGTTGAGG
>CAZQQR010000297.1:2557-6508 GCA_964595515.1 uncultured Pirellulaceae bacterium | reverse complement strand
TTGATCCGAAGGCGATTGAGCCGAAGTCGGTTGCGCCGAAGCCAACTGAGTCTTCCCTGACGAAAGCACCAATTTCAGATGCGTCTCCAGATGCGTTTCCAAACGGAACAACTGCACAGGAGCGAATCGTCAAAGACGACACCGAAACGAACTTGGCTGGCAAGCGCGAAACTAATTCCAGCAACCAACTTGCAAAAGACTCAAAAGAGCCATTGAAAGACTCGGCCAAGGACGAGGTCGAACCCGAAACTGATCCTTCTTTTGTGATCAAGTTTGAAAAGGTGAAAGAGCCCAAGTTTTCCAACTCGATTTTTGCCATGGCAGTTTCACCAGACGGTCGTTTACTGGCCGCTGGCGGATACGAAAAACGGGTTGTGGTGTGGCGGACGTCTGATTGGAAGCAAGTTGCAGCAAACGAGGATTTTCCCGGTCGGATTTACGATGTTGAATTCTCCAACGATGGAAAACACCTGTTTGCGGTTGGAATTGGCGGCGTCGTTTTGGTTTTGGATTCGAAAAACCTCAAAGTCTTAAAAAGGATTTCTATTCCTTCTAAAACGGTCCATCGGATGACCGTCGTGCCCAATTCGTCGAATATTCAAGTCCTCTCGACTGGCGGAATACTTTACACCATCGACCCTGAAAATGGCGTTTGGGAAACTCGTCAAGTGCATGCCTGGGACACGACCGGCGTCTGTTCCGCGATGGGAGAGTTATTCTTAACAGGTCGCAGGGAAGGCAGCAAAGAACAACGGTATGAACTTTCAAGCGTGAAGGCTACCGGTCCAGTCGTGTCGAAAGTCATTGGGTTGCCCGAGCGGCCGTATCGGTTATCGGTCGGAAAAGACCAGAGTGAGTTATTGGTACCAATGATGACCAAGGTAGCCATTATTGACGCGTTCGAGAAATCGCCAAAACAGATTTGGGAATTGCCGGAGGAACGCAAACGACTGAACGATCTGGCTTATTGGTCCGAGCGTGATTTGTATTTGAGTGCGAGTCAAAACGGCAGGATCGATGTCTTAATGCGGAACCACAAAAATATCATTGATACGATCAAAATCTCAGGTGTCGATTGTTACCAAGTCCTTCCCATCAGCTCGACCACCGTCGTGACAGCTTCGCGAAGGAAAAAGACTCCGATTGCAGTTTGGAAAGTCGTCGCCAACGAAGAGAAACTTACACGACTAGCAGCCGAACCATCTGATTTTGAATCCATGTCTGTGGAAGGTTTTGATCGGGATGATGCAATACCACAGCCGGCGCAGACAGCAAAGCTACCTGCCCCCAATGAGGCAAAATTATCCGAAGCAAGAAAGTCAGTTCGGCAAACGTACCAATCGCTTTTCGCGTCTGAGCCGTCTCCTGAACAATGTCAAACATTTCTGCAGCGTGTAAAACAGAAGCCACCTTCCACGCCCGAAATGAAATTGGCGATTTGGTTGGAAGTCAGCGAATTGGCTGCCAAATCCGGTCACGCCAAGACTTCCATTGATGTGCTATTGGAGATCGACCAAATCTTCGAATTCGAGTTCTGGGATCATGCGAAAGATTCGATCGCGGATGCCCGACGTAAAACGAAAAATGATACCCAGTGGCAGTCGATGATTTTGGCGTTGGAGACTTTAGTTCGCCGGGCAATGTCAGATCGCGAGTACAAACAGGCCGAGACTTATTTTACAAAGCTTGCAGCAGGAATTCGAAAGTTTCCCGGCACTCGGAATAGTGAATTGGCCGGGGGATTTGACGCGAGTATTCGCGACATTGAAAAGATCTTCAAACAGAGAGAAAAAGCCGCATCATCGTTGGCGTCTCAGCCTGATGATCCATCCGCAAACCGGCAGATGGGCGATATTTGCTTTTTCGTAGAGAATGATTTGCAGCAAGCGTTGGCTTATTGGCGAAAATCAGATTCTCCGCTGCAGCGATTGGCTTTGACCGAGTCGTTCATCGATTGGCAGGATGAAGCAGCAGTCTGTCAATTGGCGGGTGACTGGTCCGATCAAGCCAAACGTCACAAAGGATTCATGACGCAAAAAATCGCCCTTCATGCCCGTGAGCTTTTTTCTCTCGTCAAAGGTTCGTCGACCACATGGATCTGGCAACGGGCCGCGCAAAACTTAAAAGAGCTAAACGCCTACTTGGATCAAATGATGCTGCTTGATTAACAAAGGGGACGCAGCTCATTATTTCTTCAGCTCATTGTTTCTTGGGACGTCCACGGGATCGAAGTGTGTGTTCGAGGTAAGCCGAACCGCTGATTGGCTAACGAAATTTGAGCTACCAAACGGCGCTCCCTTTTTGATGCTTTTCCGAATGGCTTCAATCTCCGAATCGTTTTGAGCTCGGCTCGGTTAACCATCGCCACCCAAGTCCTCGGGCGGACAACAGGCCACCGCACGATTGATCACGTGGAAGCAAGTTCCCGCTGGGCAAACTCTTGGACGCCTGGGCATCCCAAAACCGAAACACAAACATCAAGCTAAATAAATGAGCCGCGTCCCCTTTTTTATCGTTCCACGCGGAATTTTGTTTCATCGTGTTGCTACCAGGCCCGCGTTTCTACTCTTTCACGGTTGCATTAGAATTGGGCAGGGAGACTTTCACCTTGGCTAAACAGGGTGTGTTTGGAAGAGAAAACTTAAAATGTGTTTGACGAATTTCGTTGGGAGTGTCTGGGTTGACGATTTCAGTTTTCCCCATAGACACATGAATGTTCTGTCCCGTTTGCCCATAAAAGACTTTAATTCTGGAGCGATCTTCCGACCATTTGAGTTTTGAAAAATCCGCATTGTTGTGGACCTTGTTCCCCTTCGAGGCCGCTACTTTACCTCGATACAGGAAATCTGCCATTTCTGTTTTCGAAACAGGTTGCTGTCCCAGTAATGAAACAGAAGCTTCGAAACACAATTTGACGTTGTCTAACTCTCTTTGCATATATTTTTCGCGCTTCGCTTTGGAGTTGCAACCGCAGAGCGAAATGAGAAGTAGCAGGACAATAATCGAACGCATGGAATCGGCTCCCATTTTTTGAAGGTTATGTTAACCCAGCTGATCAGAAACCCGATTCAACTGACAAACGAAAGTCAGATGAATCGGGTGTTTCCTCTGGCTCAATTTAGTTGTTGCCTGGGAAATAGTCGTCTATCGATCTATCTGGATGGGCCTCTAGCAGACTTTCAAAGAACTCGTCGCGTCTTGTGGTTTCTTCGTCGCTATGGCTATTGTAGTAGTCGCTTGCATCATCATAGTGACCAAGAATGACAGGGCCGTTCGGATTTGTTGTCGGGTTCACGCCTCCATACCCATCATCTAGCAAGTCCTCAATTGCGTCTATTTCTTCCTGTTGTGTTGTAGCCCCATCAGATACAAATCCGGTTTCTCCGTCGGCATAGTATGTCACACCATTGTGTTCAATTTTGACGATCAAGTGGTACTGCTTCGATCCCCAACCGACCCATCTAATTTTTGTTGTGCTGATTACGGCTCCATCGTGATGTGGAAGCAGTTGCGTCTCCAGCCAGCCTTCGAGCGCCTGCGCGAAGTCATCACAATCAAAGCCGTTTGCACTATTAAACCACCAATTGTTATCACTGGTGTAGTCTGGCCCGTCTGGCGAATCCAATTCGGATTCCGATACGGCATTGTACAACTCACAGAGAAAATTCTCCATTGTTTGTTCGTCGCATTCATCGTCATCGTTCCCGCCGGAACCATTCCCAACGCCACTTCCGGTACTAGCATGTCGGCCGCGACTAATGGCTGGCTTGCGATCATAGAGCTTCACGTCGGCCACTCTTGGGTGGGTTTCGATGAAAGTCTGTTGATATATTCTTCCAACGCCTTTAATCGTTCCGATGCAAAAAGTGTCTTGCGATCCAAGATACCGGTGTTCGGACTCAATCCCACCGTGTGCTTCCTTTTTAAGTTTGGCTTTTGCCCGTGCAACAA
>CAZQQR010000297.1:0-2457 GCA_964595515.1 uncultured Pirellulaceae bacterium | reverse complement strand
AGCTCGGATTATTGTTAATTTCAGGCTTGGTTATACTATGTATGCACACGTTTGACGCATTCAACGAAATGATTCCGGTATGTCACGCCAAGCTGTTTACGAAGCCAGTCTCAGGTACTTTCTTAGTCCTATCGGCCAGTTCCTTGATGATCCCTCGGTGACGGAGATCATGATCAATGGGCATCAGAACGTTTACATTGAACGTAAAGGTTGCATCGAGGGGACGACGACGTTGTTTGAAAGCGAAGACTTACTTCGTTCGGCCGTAAACAACCTCGCTCAATCCGTTGGTCGAGAAATCAGCGAACGCAAACCTGTTCTCGATGCCCGACTACCTGATGGTTCGCGTGTGCATGCGATCATCCCGCCCGGCTCGCGCGGCGGAACGTGTTTGACGATTCGAAAATTCAGTGTCGAACCGTTGACGCTTGAGAATTTGATCGACTTTGGCAGTCTGACCGACGAGACGGCGGAGTTTCTTGAGCTATGCGTCTTTCTGAAAAAGAATGTGATCATCTCGGGCGGTACGGGAACTGGGAAGACTTCGATGTTGGGGGCTTTGTCGCGTGCGATTCCTGAATCGGAACGGATCATTGTGATCGAAGACACCTCAGAATTGAGACTTCATCAAAAACACTGTTTGTATCTAGAGGCCCAACCGGCACTTCGAAAAGGTCACATGGAATTGACGGTTCGTGAGCTTTTCCGAAACTCACTCCGAATGCGTCCTGATCGAATCATCGTCGGTGAAGTTCGAGGGGGTGAAGCACTTGATCTAATCCAATCGATGATCAGTGGTCACGAGGGAAGCCTGTCAACGGTTCACGCTAGTTCGGCGATCGACGCGTTGATCCGTCTGGAGACTTTGTCGTTGATGTCGGAAGTTGAAATTCCGGTCTACGTGGCGCGAGCTCAGGTTGCTTCGGCAATCGACGTGGTGGTTCAGATTACCAGGTCCAATGAGACAGGGCGGAGACGCGTCCGGTCAATCAGCGAAGTCGGCCGTCTAGACGCCGACAACCAATACCAGTTTCAACCACTTTACGATTTGACCCCGAGTTTGGTGAAATCTGGGCCAAATCGTGAAGACTCTACCGAGTTGACGGTGGGCGAAATGGAGTTGAGGAGAACGGGGAATATTCCCAGTTTCGCGACCGAACCGTATGCAAATGGGATGCAGGATCGGATTCAATTTTCGAAAAAGATGTGGAAAATGCCGGAAAAAATGCAGTAAACCGCAAAAGTTGGGATTTTTGTATTAGTTGCTGTAGACGATGGATATCGCCTGCGTTTTTAAAGCGAACCCGGAAAGGTGATATGACTTTAGTAATGAATAATCGACGACTGCCTGAGCTAGAGCCAAATGACTCTGGTGTGCCGACTTGCTCTGAAATCGGAGCGATGTCGGGAATGCGAAAGGTTGGAGTTAGCGGGCGGATTCGGCGTGGTCGCCGGGGTGCTTCGTCGATGGATTACTTTTTGATCATTGCGATCATCGTTCCGCTGGTGACGTTTCTTTTTACGATCGTTCCACGGATGATTCAGTTGGTTTATGAAATGGCGATTGTGATCATTGACAATCCGATCATGTAGGCAGCCGGAACACAGATAAAGTCCATAAGGAAAAAATTGATGAGTGCCATGTCGAATCTCAAAACACTACTTAAAAAAGTACACAACGATGAAAAGGGTGGCGTTTCGTTAGAGACGATCTTGATCATCGGTGCGATTGCTTTGCCGATTTTGATCTTCCTGATTACCGTTGCTTGGCCACGGATTCAGCAGTTTTTCGAGCAAGGCATGGATGATCTCGAAAGCGGCTCATCCGACGCGCGTCAGTAGTCACGTTGTTGAAGCAGCATTTTGCTGCCGTTGAAAGAGAATGCAATTGGAGTCGGTTTCCGGCTTATTTAAGTCAATGATAGCGACCATTTGCCTTTTCTTATTCATGATCATTGCGACCGCCACGGATTTGTGGCGGGGCACGATTTACAACTGGACGACGTACACAGGGATCCTGGTTGCTTTGGGCTTAAGTGCGACAGCGACATTGATGAATCGAGGTGACCTGTCGATTGGAATTCAATCGAGCGTCGTTGGGTTTTTGAGTTGTGGGTTCATCATGCTGATCTGTTTTGTGCTTTTCCAAATTGGAGGAGGGGACGTCAAATTGTTGGCGATGGTTGGTGCTTTTCTCGGAGCCCAATTGGGAGTCGAGACGCTGCTTTGGACATTTGTCATCGGTGGTGCGGCCGCAGTCATTATTTTGATTTGGAAGATTGGGTTGGTGAAACTCGTCAAGCGACTTGTTCAACAGCTTTTATTGAGAATGAATTTTGGATCGTTTGATCCTTTGTCGGAAGAAGAAAAAAAACAGATGCAGTTGCCGTTGTATCTAGCACCAAGTGCGTTGTTGGCGACGGTGGTAGTGAAATTCTCATTGGTTGAGTATTTCGG
>CAZQQR010000296.1:4317-6603 GCA_964595515.1 uncultured Pirellulaceae bacterium | reverse complement strand
TCAAATCTCAAATTGCAGATTGCAGATTTTTGAAATCGCGTCAGGCACAGCCTGACCTACCAAGCCGTCTCCGAAGACGCCAAAATGTGAAATCCGAAACTCTTGACGAGTTCCGCTACACGCCAGGGTTCGCCACCAGCCTTTTTCGTTCTCTTTGAGGATTGCTTAGAAGGCTTTGGCTTGTAGGGAAACCAACCTAAACATCGCTTGAAGCAACCAACCTAAACATCGCTTGAAGCGGCCGATTTCTTTTTTCTCTTTCGTCGTTTCACACCTATCGGCAGCCACCAAAGATACGCCCCGGTAAACCAGAGCCCCAATACGATCAGCCCGCTTGGCAGAAAAACCCAGAGTTTGGCACCATCGGAAAAAAACGAACCGTCATGCAGGCTTTCGATAAAGTCAGATCGGCGATAATTCACCGCGAGCACATCACCACTGGACAAATCGATTTGAACTTCGTACCGATTCTTGCATTGAACCTTGCACATCCCTTTGCTCGGCCTGACATCAACCCGATCAATATCATCCCACGTTTCAACGCTGGACTGAGAAACGGATGATGTAGCGGCGAGAATTTGAGGCCAATCGATGGCGGGAATTTTCGAAGTTCCCTTAACCGTGGCTGGTTGCACCCACGTTACCTGCTTTTTGACTTGTAACAAAAGCCCGGTGACGATGACTAGCAACAGCGGGATGCAGGTTATCACCGCGCCCCAGCGATGTAGTTTTCTTGACCACCAATTCCACGAAGCTGCCATGCGTATTCAGGTGACGTTTGGGATTCTTACTCGTAATACGCGGAATACCACGTCGTTGACATCATCGAATTTGTTAGCGGCTACCGGTCGACAACTCTTGACGATCAGCTTCTAGTTTCTGACGTATTTTGTCGATCGAACGAATTTCCAGACGGACTTCGTCGAGATCCTTCTTTTGCTTGGTCGCTTTTTCTTTCACAACTTTCAATCGATTTTGAAGATCTTTGATACTTCGTTCGATTTCCTCGGCACGAGCCTTTTCCAAGCCGTATCGAAGCTGCAAATTTGCTTTCTTGCCAGGAAGGCCCTCTGATTTCAGGAACAACTCGCCCAACTCTGTATCGATCTTGGCGATTTCTTCTTTGTTGACGACAGCGGGAGCGTATTCGCCCGTTTTGAGCATTTCAATGATCGGCTGAACCAATTTTGTCGGTAGTGCCAGACTAGAAACTCGCCCAGCCCTGGCGATGTTGATCCCAACAATTTTGCCAGACAAATCAACAATTGGTCCGCCGCAATTGTTGCTAGTCAAACCAGAATCGTGTTGAAATGCGGTCGGGAAATTTTTACGTCGACGGCTCAAAATACTTCCCATGTTGTTTTGAGTATTACTGCGTCGATTGTCGGGGCTGACTTTATCACGCTCTGCCAGGGTCAAATTAATTTTGATGTCTTCTTTTGAGCGGGTGATGGCTAACGCGATTCGATCATCAACGTCGTATTGCTGAAGCGTTTCACGAAGCGCTGTAACATCTTTAATTTCGACATCGTCAATTTTGAAAATTCGATCTCCACTTTTTAGTCCAGCGAACGATGCAGGCGAGCGAGGCACGATGCTCATGATAATGACGCCACCTTTATCACCTTCCGGGTGAATTTTGATAACAACGTCGTCATTTACAGTCACGGTCTTTTTGTTGGCCGGATCCTGAAGTTTTTCCATTATTTCGATTTCATTGAACCGATACTTCCTCGCCATCTTGGCTAAGTCAGTATCGAGTGCTTCACCGCCATTATCGGTGACCAACACACGTAACGGAGCATCGCGCATGTTAATTCCAATGAACGGCTTGGATGGTGGAATCGGCCGATTGTCAACACTCACGACACCAATCACTGGCGCGTCTGATTTGACGACGGCCTTAGGAGTTGCCAGCCAACGACCAATCACTGGTGCAGATTCATCGCTCCACTGACCAACGCTCAAGTCGCTGGCTTCAATTTTAAGGAGTGCCAAATCAGATTCTTTGTCGACGCCAAAAACAGAGGCAGTCGCAATTTCGCCATTGGGCAATTTACAACCAAGGACACCTCGTAGCTCACTTGCTTTTGTCAAAATCAAGCCATCGGAATCAACGACGACGCCCAACGCGATCTGTCGTTTACCGGACATGATTTTGATTGTCGAATCGTTGACCGAAGACACAACAGGCTCGAAGACTTTTGCCAACGTTGAAGAGGCTTTGGAGATTTCCTTGTTTCGGGAAATGCGAGCCTGAACAGAATTGAGCGCGGTACCGATGTC
>CAZQQR010000296.1:0-4217 GCA_964595515.1 uncultured Pirellulaceae bacterium | reverse complement strand
CCGAATCTTTCTCATCGTCATCTGATTCGTCGGACTTTTTCTTGGAGTCCTTCTCTTTTTCCTGTTTGGGTTTGGCTTTTTTCGAGCCTTCTTTTTCCTGCGTTTTGGATTTTGGAGGCGCAGCCGTCTGAGCGGTGACAGGACAAGCAATTCCGAACAAGAACAATAGCAGCAAAAGTGTTTTTAGTTGTTTCATTTTAATATTCCTGATTCGACTGATTCGATAGTTCCGTTTCATTGACGAACTAACGAGGCAATCGACGTTGTGTTTTCTTCTCACCTACTTGCATTTTGACAGTTACATTCATTCCGTCGCGTAAGAGCGAAAATTCGACTTCCATTTTCGGCTTTAACCCAAGCTCACGAACGGCGCGGTGAATATCAGAGCGGCTTGCGATTTCCATGCCTTCGATTTTTACGATCAAATCGTCTTCTTCGAATCCGGCTTTGTCAGCTGGTCCATCCTTCGTAACTGCTTCAACTTTGTTGGTGTCTTCGTCGACGCTGAAACCCATCGAAGGTTTGCCGTCGAGCACCAACCCCTGTGCAAGCTGATCCCAGTTTTCAGCGTAAGTGTCTGCAGGCACGTGGAAGTTATCCAGCAAACTTTGACCAATCCGGCTGTGAATTCCAATCACATCGCCATTCATGTCAACCAGCGGCCCGCCAGAGTCTCCTCCAACCAACGTGCAGTCAGTTTTTAGTACGTCTTTTGATTTAAATACAACTCGGCCAACGCGAACGACTAATCCACGTTCTTTATCAAGCCCACCCGGATGACCAACGGCCATGACCCACTGACCATTTTCAACGACGTCAGAAACTCCAACATCGAGATACGGAAAATCTTCGATGACTTCGTCGTCTTTCGCGCTCTCCGATTCTTCTTTAATTTTCAGCATGCCTGAATCGACACCGCGTTCCACTCCCAGCGGAGTTGCCTTGACGGCGCGGCCAACTGTGCCGTCTTCGTTCATGAACGTGATGGTGGCTTCCTTCTCAGGGCCTGCGATTACATGTGCGGCAGTTAAGATGTAGCCATCACTGGATACGCAGACGCCGGTGCCTTGAGCCATTCCCATTTGGATGTTCACGGTCGCTGGAAATACTTTTTTTGCCAGATCAGCAAAATGAGTTTCCATGAACTTCAGTTGCTCAACCGATTTAGGCTCCGCACCCGTAAACAAGAAAGCGGACGGGTCTGGACTATCGGTAGAAACAGTAGCACTCGTGGCGGTTTCTTTTTCTTGATCGGTTGATTCTTCTTGAGCAAACGTAAAACTGGCTTGCAGCAAAAAGATGGTCAGACAAAGTGTGACTCTCAAACTTGGCATGTTGTTATCCTTAGAAGCGAGATCTGAAATAGATCCAGAGCTTAATGTTAGCTTTTTGTAACGGTTGTACTCCTGAATTCATTGTACCATTCCCATTTATTTGCATGGGTTGGTGCAGGGTTGCTCCCCTAAAAACCCGCAAAAACGAGCGGTTTTGAGCGAGTTGCCGCACGAAAATTCAGTGGACAACCAGACATCCCGCATATTTGTTAGGAACGTAACTTGATTCGACTCGTTGTTGGTTGTGGCTTTCTTGGCCTCCGCGCCGCCAAACTTTGGAAAAACCAAGGCGACAAAGTGTACGCCGTCACCCGAAGTGAGCACCGCGCAGAGACTTTTCGCAAACTGGGGCTTCATCCAATTGTGGCCGACGTTACCAAACCGGAAACGCTCCAGCTGCCTCAAACGGACACTGTCTTGTTGGCTGTCGGAATGGACCGAACTGCCTACTCTGATATACGCATGGTTTACGTGGATGGATTGAAAAATGTTTTGTCAGCGCTGGATGATTCCGTCAAACAATTGATCTACATCAGTTCAACCGGCGTTTATGGCAATTTTGATGGTGAGTGGGTGAGCGAAGATTCTCCCACCGAGCCATCCCGCGAAGGCGGTCACGCTTGCTTGGCTGCAGAAGAGCTAATTAAAGACAGCCGTTTTGCAGATCGAGCTACCATTCTACGATTCGCTGGAATTTATGGACCCGATCGAGTTCCAACACAAAAACTGATCCAATCCAAGAGCTGGAATAAACTGTCGGCCAATGGATACCTGAATTTGATTCATGCTGACGATGGGGCAAACATTATCAGAATCGTTGCCGACCAAGCACCTTCCGGCGAAACGTTTTTGGTGAGTGATGGAAGCCCGCCCCTGCGCCGTGACTACTACGAGTTCATCGCTGAATTTTTTAACGAAGACATTCAGTGGAACGAATCGCCCCCCGACCCAAATGACCGTTCTTCCAACAGTAAACGAATTGCGAATACCAAGCTGACCGCTCGGTTTCAATTCGATTTCAAGTATCCAGATTATAAATCCGGCCTCAATCACGCTTTGAAAGTTTGACTTCCACCCAATTCCAATGCACCCCGCCGCCGACCGCGTCTACTCAGTTCTGCAAGCAATCGGCGACGCTGGGTACGATGGGCGAATGAAATGCTTACTCGTGGTTGGGACGACGTTGATGAACGGTTGGAAGGAACCGAATGATTCTTTAGAATACAGGAATCACTGACGAATTTTGTCACCCTAACAATCATGCTCGAACGAAAACCGATTTTTCCGAACATCATCGAAGTCAACCACCAGCTGGGCACCGTGCTCGGGTGCAATGTCTATGTGATTTTCGACGGTGAGCAGTGGGTGATGATCGATATTGGCTACGAAGAGGCGGTCGACGAAATCATCAAAATGATTCGCGAAATTGACTTGCCATTTTCAGGCTGCCAATCTTTGATCGCGACGCACGCGGACGTGGATCATGTTCAAGGTTTAGCCAAAGCCAAACAGATCCTTCGCGCAGATGTGGCGGCCCATCCACTTGCCGCCCAGCCCCTGAAGACCGGAGATCGAATCAAAACGTTTGCGTTGATCGAAGCCCAAGGGATCGATATGACGATGCCTCCCGTTGAGGTCGAACGCTTGATCAACGAAGGTGATACGATCAAGGTTGGTAATTTGGAGTTAGAAGTCTGGTTAACGCCAGGCCACACCGACAGCCAGCTTTCATTTCGACTGGGCGACTACTTATTCAGCGGCGACAACATCTACCGTGATGGCTGCATCGGCGCGATCGACGCTCACCACGGTAGCGACTTGCTCGCGTTTGTTGAGTCGCTAAAACGAATTCGCGATTGTGACGCTAAATGGTTGTTGCCAAGTCACGGCCCCATTTTCCGCAAGGACAACGATCTATTGTCGGCGGCGATAAAGCGAGTTGAGGGATACCTTCACATGGCTGATTTCGGAACCTGTGCGATCGATTGGCCGATGATGGACGAGTTTGAGGAAGAGATTGCTGCGGGAAAAATGCCGGAGTAACATCGCGTCTAGCCACTGATTTCTTGGCTCAATCGGCTTGGCCTTCGGGTTCAAAGCCCTTCATTTGGCGATCTGCGGTGACTTTGCGGGCAAACAACGTCGTGCTGTCAGCTTCACAACGATAATGCCACACAATCAGTTAATGCCGATTGTGAGAATTGCCGATGCATTTATTGGCTGGCCGATTCGGCGGTCTCGTTCGCCCGTGGACGATACATATCAGAACAAAGAATGTGGTGCACATAGCACTTAAGGAGAACAACTCCATGATCCGTCGTCTGTTTACCATCGCGATTTGCGTTTGCGCGTTCGCACTTTTCAATCAATCGGATTCGGCACAAGCACAACAGCCAGCCTATGGTGCTTCGTGGGGACAACAGGGTTCACAAAACATGGACCGGTTTTACCACTACCCGTATGTCACGTACCCGCACAATTATTACGGGGCTGACTACTACAAGAGTTCCAACAACATGTACTACCGCTACCCAGCTGAAATGCGGGTGCCGGTATACAACAAGGCTTGGCATAACTATTACCCAAGCCCACGACGGTACCACTGGGGTCACCAGTTCCTAACCGACGTTTTCTAGAATTGAAAACGTAGAATGAAACAAGCAAAAGCCACCGGAATTCGGGTGGCTTTTTTCGTTTTCGGAAATGCTCTTTGGGTTGAGATTTTGTTGCCGAAAAGTTATCCCGGTTTAAATTGATTATCACAAGCGATTGCGGTGGTCGGGGCGGTCGATACGGTGGGACGACGAGAGAAAACGCCGTGTCGAAGTTGACCAACGCGCATGCATTCAGTTTGGTGAGCCTGAGTTCCGGAGGAACGGCATT
>CAZQQR010000295.1:0-6612 GCA_964595515.1 uncultured Pirellulaceae bacterium | reverse complement strand
AAAAAACCAAAACCCAACTCTGAACCCCTGACCGTCTCACCCTGCAAATTCAAGCAAGTTTATGCAACCGCCGAACCGTCCACTCAAAAGCCAACGCCGTCGTCAACAACCCCAACAACCACATCATCAATTTTCGCTGAAAGAACCGATCAATCGTCCCAGTCAAATACGTCTCTTGATCTTGCGGCTGAATCAAGCGATTTGGCGACAACAAATTATCTGACGAACTCTTGAACTCCTTTGTTCCAACATAAAAATGCCCTCGCGTCTTTTCTGCCATCTCCTTCAACAAAACATCATTTCGTTGCGGTTGTTCTTTTTCCAAATCCGGTATGTTGGCCTGAACACTCGTCGTCAAGACTTCAAGATCAGGACTGGCAGGAATCGGCAAACTAACTCGATAGTCGCCTTCGCTGCCAGCCGTAAACTGCCCGCTAAACGTTCCTTGTCGCACCGCATTCTTGTTTGATTTCAACTCAATTCGCTGCGAGCTGCCATCCGGCCTCAACACCGTCGCGGTTACCTGCGGCATCATCAGCGGTTGATCCTGCGGGTCTCTCAAAATCGCCTGAATCACGACTTCATCACCCATCCAACATCGTTCACGATCAGTCAACAAAACGCCGCGAGTGGAATCACGAAGCAAACGTCCCTGGGACACCCAACGAATCAACTTCGTGTAGTACTGCTGAAAATGTTCAACCTCCAATCGGCGGATGCGCCACATCTCACCACTGGCTTGAAAAAACACTCGGCCAGCACCGTAGAAATGGCTCGCCAAATAGATCGGTAACTGTTCATCTACCGCCGTGGTTGGGTCCGCAAAATTGGCCAAAATATCCGCACCAGGTTTGGGTTCGTTGACAGCGTAGTATCCGAACACGCCCTCGAACCGTCCCCAGTTTTCTTGACTATCCGTTGCACTATCGCCCAGCCACAAAAATTCAGACGCACGTCCGGGCCTGGAAAAATCAAGTGGAAACGGTTTATCGCCTCCAAATCGCCCAAGTTTTAATTGAGCCGTTCCCTGACTGTAAAACGAAACCGGGTACAAACGTCGAATCAAATCGATCGACTCGTCACCGCGAGGCCTCCGAGTCCACTCCGGCGTATTCACAGGACCTGCAATGACCACCAACCCACCTGCTTGTTCCGCCACCCACCGCTCCAGCAATTCAGATTGTTCTTTGGTTAGGTCTCTCCAATCGGGATCAAAAGCAATGATGCAGTCGTAGAGAAACAAACCGTCCCGCGTTTGTGGAAACGAATGAAACAGCTCATCTGATTCCTGGTCGGCGCCCTCTTTGGCAGATTGAAGCCAGACGTGAAGCATTACATCACGGTCACGATGAAGCTGATTTCGGAGAAAGCGAAATTCACGCGAGGGACCACCCGCCATCAACAGAACCTTGGTCTGACGTTCCACAATCTCAACTATCGCCGCTCGCTGGTTATCGCGCGGGTCCAGATCGCCTTCGACCGAATCTGTTCGAACAATGTATCGCCGCTTGCCTTGATCCTGCCGGGAAACGTTGAATTCAACCATCGTCGCTTGGCCGTCCTCTAACAACCGAACATTCGTTTCTTCTTCGACCGTTTCGGCTTCCGTTTCTTTTTCATCAACGGAAACCAGTTGGACGCGAACGGTTTTCCCAGCCATGCCGAATGACTTTATCATTCCCTTCACCAGAAATTTATCCGACGGAAAAACCTTGGGTGGCACCTGGATATCGGATACCAACACGTTCTTGGGTGTTAGCGTGCTTCCGATACCAATGGGATAAATCGGAATTCCAGCATTCGAAGCCGCTGCAATCGCCCGAGCCGGCTGAATACCAGAATTGTTCCGCCCATCAGTGACAACTACGATTCCCGCGATCGGCCCGCCGCGTTCTTTGTTGACGATATGCTGTATCGCCGAACCCAACTCCGTGGCCGTCCCATTCAGCGCAAGGTTCTTGCTCCAATCCTGAACTAACTCCTCAGTTTCTTTTTCATCGGAAGCAGAAACCAAAGAAGTTTTTGTTTGCACTGGAACCTGCTTTGGATCCGCCGGCTTGATCCCGAGCGATGTCCAAAGATCGACCTGCGGCGTGGAAAGATCACAGACACCAAACGAAGTCAGCCCAGCCATCACGCCAAGGATCGAACAACAAAGCACCAAAGCTCGGAGATTCGCAGGCTTGCCCGTGAACTGCATCGTCAACCAACTGATCATTCCACAAACGCCCAACAACACCATCGCGATACCTAGCCAACCAATCCAGCGGGACGACTGCAATTGTTCGTTGAGTTTTGCCAGACCAGTTTGGGCTCGGCCATCGGATTCCTCAGATTCAATCTCAACTGAGCCTTGTTTAGACAAACTGATAACGGGCACCGGTTGAGCCTGGTCACCAAACCGATAAATGGTCAACTGATGGTCTTGGCGAAGCTCCTCCAATTCGGCTCCCGATTCAATCCACTGGATGACTTCGTCGATTCGTCGAGGCCCTGATTGGATGGCTTTGCCGGATTCATGGTCACGTAATCCCATACTTAAACTAGTGTCAATCAGCACAGCCAATTTGGAGCTCTTGACGATTCGAGTCTCACTACGTTTTCCTGGATTCAAAACGTAGATCAAAATGCAAACGATGGCCAAAATCCGAAGCGTCGACAGCAATACGGTTAGGCCAGCGGACAAGTCTCGTGAATCTCGGCGGTACATCCAAACCACGAAAAACAAAGACAGAACCACGCAAAGCCCGAGAACCAACAATTGCCACCACTGCGATAGCGGAAACATCGGTTGTAATTCGAAGAACGTTCGGACATCCGTTTGGGAAATCATCAAAGTTCGCTAAACTGGGCTAAGCAAATCTGGAGTAGTCAAAACTGTGCCAATCATACTGGGCTATTCAAGACGGAAGTCCGTCGTTTGTTCACGACAGTCTCGCCAGCATCTGACCAATGTTTTAATCGAAGTCAGGTTACTGGTTAAGACCCCGTTTTACTTACACCTAACCAAATGCGCATTGGCAGTGGCTATGAACTGGCGAAACAAAAACTGCCAAACGATGGGCAAGTCAGATCGACAGCCAGTTGGTTGGTAACGGCTTGGTTTTTGTTATGGAATGTTGCGGGCTTTGATAAATCCTTGTTAAAAGTCCACGCGACAAGTCCTTGCCAAAACGGCTGACGATTTTGACGTGACCAGAATGCTTGACGAATTTCGCTATCCAAAATTGATGTGACTTGAACCACGAATCACATTAACCAGTCCTTCCCTTTCAACCTTCAAAGACAGCAATCGTGCTTGGCAGATCACCATTTAAAGACGCTGAGAAGAATCCGGAACCGCCCGAGCGTGACGCCACCGACTACTTCCTGATGACGATTGGCTTCATCTGGTTCTATCGCAAAATTTGGATCGGCGCGATTCTGATCGTCGGTCTTTGGTTCATAATTCAACACTTCTCGACTAACAAGATCGATCCAGTGTCGATTCGTTCGATCACGGGTAATAAACAACGGATCACAAAACTTCCCTCCGTCGACATCGATGACGTTGTAGCCGCTGAAACAGTCTCTGAAACTCCCGAGTCCTCAGACACCGATACAAAAAGCGGCGAGCAACCTGCCGCGGATAAAAAAGCAGTCAACAGTAGAATTACGACTTTGCTCAAAACCGGCTCGCCTAACGAGTTGATCCAAATGTCACTCGACATTCGAGACCAGTGGCCAAAAGCTTCACCGACGTTTGCTTTCATGCTAAACAAAGACCGCCGGCGAATTGCGCGAAAGCTAATGGAAATGGAACTGACTGATTCTCAAGTCACGTTCGCGATTCTGTCTTACATTGAATCCGTCAGCATTCTCGACTCGATCAACACTCAACATCAATTCAAAGCCAACGGCGTCAGTGAAGCGCTTGCCGAGCTCGACGAGACGTTTGCCACCAGTGAAGAACCAGCTGTCGCCGCGAAATCGAATCTCGCCCTACTGCTTGCTCCCGCGAACCGCTTCAACGCATCGGGCGATGCCGGTGAACTGGAAGACTTCAACTCTCAGCTCGCCAACCGACTACCCAAAATCGCAATCGACCCTGCCTCGATCAAGCGTTTGTGCCAAATCATGCTGACGCTCCAGAGCAAACCCAACCATGGTCACTTGGTCGAGCCGATTGCCAACAAATTAATCGGACAACTACAGTCCTTCGACAATCCGGATCTTGAAAACATAATCAAGCTTTACCGGCAGGACGTTAGGTTCATGCGTTTCGACTTGGTTTCGTTCGTGGATCGAATTGAGATTGATGACGAACTCGCTCGCCAGCAGGTTCAATCATTTTTTGAAACACTCGCAGCCAACCCCGACAGCACCAGCATCATCTTCCAAGTCGCCTCCGACACCATCAAGTCTTTTCAAGACCAAAAGAAATATGAAGACGCGGAAGCACTGATGGGATGGTTGCTCATCATCGCAAAAGACATCCCAGTGAAAGCAAACGAAGAAGCCGTCGTTCGAGCCGTGGAACAGCTGCGCAAACGTTCAGAACTATTGAAACGCCAACAATAACTACGCCTCCGAAAAGACGCTCCCGAAAAGAACAATCAGGCAACACCTATTTTGCTTTTTCAAACATTGCCCCATCGACGTTCTTCTCACCGGCCTTCTGATTGTCGTTCTTCTCAACTTTATTTTTAGACTTCTTCAGCTCCGCCTTGATCAGCTTTTGCAATGTCTCCATCTCGACGAGTTCTTGACTGACTTTAATCAACTGCTGAGCAACAGCACGTTTGTCTTTTTGCCAACCTAAAAGCTCGTCTTCGATTTCTTCTTGCTTGTCAAACAATGCCTGCGAATCGGAGAACGATTTTAAGATCTCTTCTGCCGTTTTGATCTTAGATTTGACAGGCTCACTTTCAATTCTCAGATTAACAAGTTCATCCGCGATCGCAGAAGCCTTTTCACTGGTGGCCGACTCAAGCTTCAACGCTGCCTTGGCCCTCCCAAGCTCCGATACTTGTAAAGTGTATTTTGCCATTCGCAATTCAGAACTTGAAACCGTCCCAGTCGCCGCCAGCTTCTTTGCCTTGTCATATTCCTCTTTTGAAACTTGAGCCTTCAAAGTTGCAGCCTCCAGATCTATTCGCAGCTCACGCTGAATCGCCTCCCCCGGCCCGTTCTTTTTCTCATCCTTAAGTTGCTGAGCAAGTTTTGCGATCGTCGCTTCGTTTGCGGCCAAATCCAACCGAGCGTCAAACAATTTCTCAAGCACATTGCCAGCCAAACGTGACCGCGTGGCTGAATCCAATCCACGGTGAATGTCAGGAATTTGAGCCGCAATCTCTTTCAGATTTGACGACTTCTTTTTGATTTCCATCATCAACTCATCGTTCATCATTCGATATTCGCGAACTAGTCGTTCTAGCTGGACCAATTGCCAACCAACAACCTCCAACCCGACTTCATTCTGTTTGATGGCAACCAGTTTTGGTGGGAACGTTTTTGCGTAGGCGATTGGATCCTCTTGAGCATTCAGCCCCGCCCTACCCTGCAGAGTCAAAGCCAACACGGAGCAAATTAACATTCTTGAAATTAGAGACAGCATTTTTTCTTCCTCTTGATCACAATTCAATATTCAGTGTGTGTTCGAATCCTTGCCTGCTTGCTACTTCCCGAATCAAACGCTTGCGGGACTTTGAATTCAACTTGTTTAATCGTTGAACTTCTTTTTCAAGCTCACGTTTTTTTGACTCCAAAAGCGAAATTTGCATGGCTTCTTCCTTGAGATCTCCACCCCCCGTCGCCGTGACCAAAAACTCGTCGGGAGCATTTCTCTGCTGAATCACTGCAGGTTGATGATCTGCCACGTTCGTCATCTGATCGGATTGCGAGCCCCAAACTAACCAGCAGACCAAAGTCATCGCGAGCACGACTGGTCCGGTAGCGGACAACCAAAACTGCTGTGTCCTCAACTCGCGTTCACGGCGAATCATCACACTATTTGAGACTTGTACTGCGTTCAACGAACGCTTGTTTATCGGCAGAACGAAGTAACTCCGCCAACTCAGGGTCATGTTTTTCAGGAAGTGTGGTCACCCGTTATCACTTTCAATTTGCAGTTTTAAATTTTTCCGTGCACGATGAAGCCGAACGTGAAGTGTCGCAGGTTTAATATCCAAGACCTCGGCTACTTCGTCCCCCGACATTTCTTCGAGGTAAAAAAGGACCAACACATTACGATCAGCTTGCGAAAGTTTTTGAATGAAAGCCCTAAGGTTGTCACTTGTTTCGTCGTTTGCTACGTCCTTTGTTTCGTTATGATCAATGGTCGCAAGACGAACGTTGGCGAACCGTTGGATTAATCGCTTCACTGCACCCACTGCGCGGAAGTGATTCCGGCAACGATTGACAGCCAACCGCTTCAACCAGCCTTCCAAAGACCCGTCTCCCCGAAACGTCTTAGAGCGACTCCAAATCGCCACCAGCACCTCTTGAAACACGTCTTCATGATCGGCGTGCCAACCCATCAATCTTCCGACCAATCGGAACAGCATGTCGCCATGAATCTCGATGAGCTGCCGCATGCCATCTTCGTCGCCAGCTTGCATCTTCCTGAGCATC
>CAZQQR010000294.1:0-6657 GCA_964595515.1 uncultured Pirellulaceae bacterium | reverse complement strand
AACAAACATCGTCATCCTGACGGGTGCCGGAATCTCAGCAGAATCAGGCCTGCCTACATTCCGAGGCGAAGGCGGGCTTTATCGCGGCTATCGGGCTGAAGAAGTCGCCACCCCACAAGCCTTCGAGCGTGACCCTGAATTGGTGCACAGTTTCTACAACATGCGGCGACGAAAACTGCTTGACAATATTCAACCCAACGCAGCCCATCAAGCACTAGCCAAACTGCAAAACTCGTTTGGACACGACCAAGTCACCATCGTGACCCAAAACGTTGACAACCTCCACGAACTAGGCGGCGCAACGGACGTTGTTCACATCCACGGGGAATTGTTAAAAAGCAGATGCACCTATTGCTTGGGAATCGCTGAATGCAAAGAAGACCTGAGTGCGGAAACGATATGTGTCCAATGCGGCACGATTGGATCGCTTCGACCTGACATTGTTTGGTTCGGAGAAACGCCGATGAAGATGGATTTGATTCAGGCAAAACTGGAGAGCGCTGAGCTATTCGTCTCCATCGGAACATCCGGCGCTGTCTATCCAGCGGCCGGATTTGTTGAAGTGGCTCGCGATGCAGGTGCAAAAACAATTGAGCTAAACATTGATCCATCTGCGACTTCAAACCGATTTGATGAATGTCGAATCGGACCCGCCTCCCAGGAAGTTCCAAAGCTTGTCGAGCAGTTGCTCAATTGAAACTGAATCCGTTCAATCGCGTTTTAGCACCATCCTAAAACTGGCATCCCAATTAACTTGCATCCTCCAAGGAAGGTTTGCGGTCGAACAGCGGCCAGCGCGGGTTGCCACATTTTGCTGAGTCAATCACAAACCCGCCTCTTGCAAAATCAGTTCTCTGTTCTTTTCATCCACCCAGAGAACGATGTCAACCGATTCAAAGCTGGCGTCCTTCTTTTGCGTGCCGGCTTCATTAATTGAACAATAAGAATAGCATTGAGTCGGAGTTGTAAGCGGAAACCAACTCAGTGAATTCCGGTTGGCGAAGATCTCAGCAAAAGACGATTTCGGCGGAGGGCAGGGAGATAAATTAAACTCTCTACAGATCAATTCGACATCTACTTCAGTGCTATACCGTGCCCTTAATAGAAAAAACGAATCCATCCCAGACCTGTCCACAAACGACTCAACGACGTTAACGCTTTCTGGCAATCTGGAAGCAGATGAATAGTCATTTCCTTGGAAACATCCAAGAACCGTCACCAGGCACACTGCGGCTAAAACGGTTGAATGGATTTGTCTCACTATTGATTACCGCCCAAATTTGTGAAAATCGAAAACGCTACAGGAAAGACACGGAATCAAGCAATGCTGCCTTCAAATATTGGGGTCGTTGAATTTCGTCGAGCGGTTCAGATTCGACAGAGCCTTTGTCTAAGCATCAGAAGTGCAATCAAAACTCGCCCATAATCAATCCATAAAAAAGGGTGAGTCGAACACGACCCACCCTTGTAGTTTCTAAATCTCGAACTCGGCTTCGATGAAAGCCTAGTGTTTTTAAAGCCTAAACTTCAAAGAACGTTCCAGTGACTTCGAATTCTCCACCATTGCCAAGTCCAGCCCAACGGTTGGCTTGGAAAGCCAAGTCTCCGTTGCTGTAGCCCAATCCGATTCCATTGATGCTCGAATCCTGTCCTATCAAAGATGTGATCGTGTCAGCATCAAAGTCGATACTGGCAATCAATCGGTCACCCGCCAGCGGAGAGAATGAATTCCAGAATTGGTTGTCGTTGTACTGCCAAGAAGAAGTCCCTGCGTCGTAACGAACCGCAATGATATGTGCTGCCGAACCTGCAAAAGGAGCATTCCCGGCGAATCGAGCGTGTACCGGTTGGCTGGAGTAAAGCAGGAATCCAGTTCCAGTCGCAAAGTCATCAACCGCGACACCATCGCCAACATCTCCGATCTCACCGTAGACTTGAGATGAAACCGTGAAGAACGATCCTGCAACGGTGAACTCGCCAGTATTGCTCGTTCCATCCCAACGATTCGATTCGAACGTCAGATCGCCAAGGATAAATCCAACGCCGATTCCTTCCACTTGAGCCGCTTGGCCTTGGAATGATGTAATTGTATCGGCGTCAAAGTCGATACTGGCCAGGAGTTGATCGCTTTCGGCTGGAGTAAACGAAACCCAATTGTAGTTGTCGTTAAATTCCCACCCGCCGTTGTATCGGACGACGATCAGGTGATCACTGTTTCCAGTTTCCGGTGAGCCGCCAAAACGAGTATGAACATTCTCAACCGAATACATCATGTAGCCTGTCCCGGTTGCATCATCGGCAGCAGCCACTCCGAGATTCGTGGCACCCAAATCGTGTTGTTTATCACTATCAACAAAGTAGGTTCCTGTGACTTCAAATTCGCCAGAGTTACCAACGCCCGCCCAACGATTCACTCGGAAAGCGAGATCGGAATCGTCATAGCCTTGAATGATCCCGTCGACCATGCCAGACGCTCCTTGAAGCGAAGCGATCGAATCACTACCGAAGTTCACCGAAGCGACCAAACGATCACCATCGGTTGGCGTGAAGTCCATCCACTCGCTGTTATTGTCGAACTGCCAATTGGTTCCATTATGACGAACTGCAACAAAGTGCGATGCGTTACCCGTAATTGGTGGTGCGGTACTGAAGCGATCATGCACGTCCTGCACTGAGTACATGATGTATCCTTCGCCCGTCAACAAGTCCACAGCAGCGACGCCAAGGCCTACATCACCAACTTCGAATAGCGTTCCGTCAATTTTGTCGACTTTCAAGAAGTAGTTTCCTTCTCCAGCGGTCGTAAAGACTTTCAAGCGATAATCTGTCGTGACGTCAGTTTTGTAGCTAAGTGCATCTTCGCCCGAAGCCAACACTTCACCCGTCCCGATATCAGTCAACTCCATTCGGAAGTTAATACCTTCGGGAGTAGTCAGCTGGTTCGCGAAATTTAAATCGTCACTTCCTGGGAAGCTCGCTGCAATGCGAAGCGTTGTTCCTCCCTCAGCGCTGATTTTGTAGAAATCGCCCGCTTCCTGCTCAACTTCATACTGCAGGTTATCGAGAGCAACCTCGTCATTTCCTACGCCCGCCGCCAAGATGTAAGCGATACTGCCAGTAGCACTGCTAACGGTCAGTGTCTGGTATTCACCTGGATCCAATTGAGAACTGATTACTTCGTCAATCAGGAAACCATCGGAATCATAGGCTCGTATGAACCCAACATCGGTCGCACCGTCGTCGGATCCAATATCCAATGAGACATCGAATTGTTCAATCGCGAAATCAGCGCGGAACTCATGAACGCCCTCACGCCAAATGGCATCCGCTGTCGGACCAGCCCCAAAGACTTTGGTTCCCGTTGGCGGTGCGAATGTGGCCAAGACAGAATAGACGCTTCCACCGGTCACTCCGTTTGAAAGCGACACGCCTTCGAACAGGCCGTCAATAGGAGCCAAGCTACTTGCAAAATCAGGCTCGGCTTGAACGCTGGTGACGGCTGTCGCGGATCCTAGAATCGCCTCAGCACCTGTTACATCTTGCAATTCCGTCGGTGAAGAACCTTGGTCTAGTTCTGTGCCACGCGTGACAACCATCGCATAGTCAACCAATCCCTGACCGCTTACACGAGCAAAATATCGGTCCGCGGTCGCGGCATGGATCTTAGCCGAATTGCTGCCATTGCCATCCACCGTGCCGGCTTCGAGTAGGTTACCGCTGGAATCGAATAACTCGACCATCGTCGCTCCGATAAAGCTACCGTTTCCAACGGCTGCGGTTGCGGTTTGCCCTGCCTCAAGATCAAACGCGTACCAATCTTGGGACCCTTCGGACCCAATAATCTGAATGCTATCGTATCCACGACCATCCGAGCCAAGCTGACCATCATCATACTGCTGGAATTTGATTTGGAAATTAGATGTCAATTCAATTCCAACATCAGTAGCGAACTCTTCCAGGTTGATTGAGAACGAATTCCACTCGCCGGCAGGCGTGTCGACGTCGGTCAAAATCGTATGCCAGATCACGCCGTCTTCACTAACAGAAACTCCGTCACCATTGCGGTGGTTTGAGAACACGCTCGGAAGTACGGTTGTTTCGTCGTTCCATTCAGCGTGTGCAAACGAGAGAAACGGATTGCTTGCTGCCGAAAGATCAAGTGACCAAATTGCTTCGTTCAAATTGCTTTCCACACCTAATGTGTGCATGTACAAAGCAAAATCTCCACTGGCAGCGGTAAAATCATCTAAGACCTCAATCCTACCGTCAAGAGTCTCACTAGACGAGTAACTCGTCCATTGGCTACCAAGGGCACCTGATTCAAATCCATCTTCTTGGAGTACAGGAATTTCGCTTCGATCAAAAGCACCGTAGACACCAAGCCGGTCAACAGAATCTCCAAGGTCGTAGCTAGTCGAATTAATCAACTCAGCACCGGCCATGGTTCCATTGTCCAAGCCCACGAATGACTCGTTCTCAACATCCGCGTTAAGCACAACGTTATAGTTAAACGTGCCGAACGTTCCTGTACCATCAACGAGGATCGTGTATTCCCCAGCTTCACTGACAGGTACTGTGTTGGCGACTCGATCCAAACCAACGGCATACTGTAAGACCATGCCATCAGGGTATTGAATGGAAACTTGAGGAGTAAGGTTACTCGTGCTTTGAATGTCCACAGTCAAAGTTTGATTGGCTTCTAGTTCCGCGATCAGAACCCGCGCCTCACCATCAACAGAAGCACTTCCTTGAGCCTGATAAATTAACGAACCTGGCACAATTTCATCGAATTGATCAAGGAAAATTTCAGGTCCATAAAGACCAACTGCATTCCAGGCAAGATTGGTCGAAATATGCTCTTGCGACCCACGACCAAATAGGTCGATGGCGGACTGAACCGCTCCGTCACGTGCATCTTGGTACGTTGAATTGGGAGTGAGATAGACACTCAGGTTGCGGTAGGCGATTTGACCGGCCGCTTCGATTCCAATTGCGTCGAAGGTGTAAAGCTCACCAAAGTCGTTGGCATAGTTGTCCGCCCCTTCGCTCAACAGGTAGAACCATTTGTTCTGAACGCCAGAATTGGTGTGAACTCCGGCTCCATCCACCCAAAGATTCCCGCCGTAGGTATCTGGCTGACCGAAATCATTTGGATTAAGGAAGCTTCGAATCGTGACCCCGATCTCCGCACCCAGTAACCAGTCGTTGTTGCCATTCTTGCCAACCCACTCGACCGATTCACCAAAGATGTCAGAAAATGATTCGTTCAAAGCGCCAGACTCATCGTTGTAAATCAGCCCCGCTGAAAACTCTGTCACACCGTGCGTGATTTCGTGGCCGATAATGTCAAGCGTTGTCAGCGCTCCAATACCTTGCGCTGCATTCCCTTCGCCATATTGCATGGCGGAACCATTCCAAAATGCATTTACTAAATTCTCGGAAACGTTGACGTAACTCAACAACACTGAACCCGCGTCATCATACGAATCACGGTTGTAATAATCTCGATAGTAGGCCAGTGTTAATTCAGCACCCCAATGCGCTGACACCCCAGATGGATGATCAAAGACGTTGGAGGTACTTGTGATACTGGTAGCCCCGGAAAAATCTCCGATCGCACCCATATTGTTGTCGAGAGTTTCCACACCGTCGGTCACTTGAACCAACGTGTGAGTTCCACCGTTTTCATCGGCTTGAAACTGAACGTCCCCGTCGTAGTGACTTGCTCCAGACGCATCAACGTCTGCTCCGCGAATTCGGGTATCAACCAAAACGACTTCACCGCTGTTTGCGTTAACGTAAACGTAGTCACGCGTGCCGGGCGAGAGCGCGTAAATGTCATACTTGTAAGCGACAACCGAATCCCCATCGACGTTGGTTAGATAAACCGATTCACCGACGGGCGTTGATGGAAGATTGTTGGCGTGAGCGATCACTGGATCTTCCCAAGCGTACACATCAGCATCAATGTGATCCAAAGCTGCTTCTAATCCAGCTTCTTTTGAAATCGCTGTTCCAAGAACGGGGCTTTGCACATGGATCCGCTCGCCGCTCATCGACAGGACTTGGCCATCTTTGACGTGCAGCGTGTAACTACTACCTTCAACAGGAACACCGTCAAAATACTGTTTGTACTTTAAGTGCTCAAAACCAATCTGGTCGGTCAACGTCTGGCTCAAGACAACCGATTCATGCTGTTGGAGCTGGAGGTGGGCTGCAAGCAAATCTGCTGATTGCTCGACTGGAACCGGGCTTTCAAGATGGACAATCTCTACGCCACCCTCGCTGAAATTAACGGTTTCCGCAATATTCAAGGTCGCCAAAAGCTGACGTGCTTCAAGATTGTCGTAGGTAACGCTATTTTTTGTTTTCTTGTATCGCTTAGCGCGTACAGGATTTGACTTTTTCTTTCGAGACTTCATATTACCCGCCCGGAAATTGGTTCTTATTCATAGATGATGACGAAGGCTATATAAGAAAAGAATGTGCCTTACGTTGCTAAACTTTGCCCCAGCATAAATTCAAACATAGCGACCCTAATTTTTCAAGTAAATTCGGGTTTTGGGAAGCTCACTATGTCCTCATTTGATTCCAATTGCGCGGGTTGTGACAAAGCCGGAGCACCTCTCGAAAGCCGTCATTTAACCCAAACCTCGA
>CAZQQR010000293.1:0-6787 GCA_964595515.1 uncultured Pirellulaceae bacterium | reverse complement strand
GCCGGGTTGGGTTTATCGCTCTACTAACTGTTCCGAGAGCCGTAACACCCACTGTCGGTTTTGTTTGAGACGTTGTTCTCAATTTGAGATGCTGTTTGGGGGAAGATCCCCCGTAAATGCTTGGTTTCCCGAACGAAATGGCTAGATTCAGTTTGGCAACAGAATTGCAGTGACGTAGGTATTCATATATTTATTTTTACTGGAGTTCCGATGAGTACTATTCCACAAGGGAATTGGGCGATCGAATGTGTCCTCATCAACGAAGAAACGGTGATGAATTCGGACACAGTTCGAGGCCTGGAAATTCTCAAAGACGAATGGGTGATCCAGCCTGTTGGTCAACGATTTAGAATTCGACAATCGTCAGGAAAAACGGTCGTCCTTGAGTCAGAGGGCGAAGTGTATTTTGCTGATTTCGAAGTCAACGGCTGCAACTTAAAACTCAATCTCTCTCGGCAAAACGTCAAAGAAACTTTGATGATTGAAGCGACCGCGATCAATGCGGATGTCTATGTCGACAGTGCTAGAGCAGCAACGAATCACTAATACCGAATTGATGCTTTCTCTTTCTTGAAGGCCGTTGGCAAATTTGTCGGCGGTCTTTTTTCGTGCTCGATTCGCGACCACCAATGCACTCTCCGCCGCTGAGACGGCGACACGCCCAAAGGGAATTTCATCAAACGCTTCGTTGGCTGGTGTTCAAACCCGACGTTTCGTAATCCTGATTCCAAAGTTATTGTGTTTCAGGAACGACGATTAGCTTTCACGAAGCGTCTTCCAGTGCGTCGCCGAGTCTGCTGATGATTTGAAGCCCTTCACGACCGCCATCGGGACGACTTGGAATTTGATGGAATCCTGAAGCCAATCCAGAAACTTGGATTGGCGGCCGATGTTGTCAAACTCAAATCCCATTAAGGCTTGTCCTTCAGTTTGGCCGGTGTCGGTGTAGTTCATATAGCAAACACTCGCGAGTTCGCTGGCTACACGCATAAAATCGCGAAGCGCTCCCGGTCGGTTGGGGAACTCGATCACGGCAAAGAACGGCAGGTTCAATAGATCCACGTTGAACGGGATCACACGGAATTCGGTTGCAGCTTTTCCCGTCACCTCATGATGCGGAGGGACGGTCGGTTCGGCCAGGAATTTCTCAAGCTGACTCACGGCAGATTGGGGGACTTCGACTCCAATCACTGGATAAGCGTGATCGTTGGCGACTTTTCCATACTGAAAATCAATGATGTTCATATTGGAAAGAAAGTTGTCCAGTAAACTGCTGAGCGCCCCTGTTTTCTCACCAATCTCAAACGCGTAATATCGTCGTTCGGGACGATTGGTCTGACCACGACGGGCGATCTTGGGCAGCATCATAAAGTCAACGTTTGAGCCGGAGATCACTGTGATTGGTCGATCGTTTTCGGTTAACTCGTATTGAATGGCTGCGGCAACCCCAAGCGCTGCCGAGGGTTCGACGATCATTCGTTTGGTTTGCCAAAGGAACTGGATCGCTTCGCAGACTTTTTCGTTGGAAACAGTGACACATTCATCGATCAGCTGATTGCAAATTTGAAACGTTAGTTCGCCCGGACAAGCCACAGCCGTTCCGTCACAAAACCTATCAAGCGTTTCAAGCGTGACGCGTTCGCCTTTTGCAATCGAAGCGCCCATGCAATCCTGATCGACGGCTTCGACGGCAATCAGTTTTGCGTTGGGGTACTTACGTTTGACGACCGATGCGACGCCGGCAGCCATACCGCCGCCGCCAACCTCTAAAAATACATGGGTTGGGGCCTCTGCCCCGCCCAATTCCTCAATCTGATTGTGTACCTCAACCCCGATGGTGGCTTGCCCCGCAATCACATGAAGGTCATCGTAAGGCGGGATCAAGCAGGATTCCGTCTCAGCCGCAAACCGTTTTGCTTCCCGTGCGGCGTCGTCATAACAGTCGCCGAACAAGCGGATGGTGACAAACTCACCACCAAAACGTTTCACGGAATCTTGTTTCAACAGCGGCGTGGAACTGGGCATGAAAATGGTCGCGGGTAGCTGCATTTTCTTGGCCGAGATAGCTACTCCTTGCGCGTGATTGCCAGCCGAAGCCGCCACCATGCTTCCGGAAAATCCCTGGCTGACCATCGAAGCAATCTTGTTGAAGCTTCCACGCCATTTGTAGCTGTGGACCTGCGAAAGGTCTTCGCGTTTGAGCCAGAGCGTACAACCGGATTCCAAACGCACGTTTTCCAGAGGCGTCGGTTGGTCCAGTTGGTAGATACGCGTGAGCGCTGCAGAAGTCTCCGCCTCGAGCTGACTCAACAGCTCGAGATCGGAGATTTGATTTTCAGAAGAGGTAGACATGATGGGGAAAAGGCGGGTAGCAGTTGGTGACTTGGCGTCACCGAAAGTGCCTACGCCTCTTTTTTGAGCCAAGAGAATTGTTTGCGAAGTTCTTTGCCGCAAGCTTCAATTGGATGATCAAGGTCTTCCTGCATCATTTTCTTATAGTTCGCTGATCCAGCCGCAGCTTCTTCTTGCCACTGCTTGGCAAAGGTGCCATCTTGAATGTCCTTCAAGACAGCCTTCATATTCTCACGGGTTTCGTCGGTGACAATTCGTTTGCCACTAACAAGGTCACCATAGGCAGCTGTGTCACTGATGAACTCGTGCATCCGCGCGATGCCGCCTTCGTAAATCAAATCAACGATCAGTTTGACTTCGTGAAGGCACTCAAAGTACGCAACCTCTGGTTTGTAGCCTGCGTTAACCAGCGTTTCCCAGCCGGCAACGATTAACTCGGTCAAGCCACCACAAAGGACGGCTTGTTCACCGAACAAATCAGTTTCTGTTTCTTCTGGGAAAGTCGTTTCGATGATTCCTGCGCGAGCCGAACCGACTCCCCAGCCATAAGCGAGAGCCAACTCTTTGGCGTTGCCAGTCGCGTCTTGGTGGACAGCAACCAACCCCGGCACGCCGCTTCCTTCTTCATAGGTCCGCCTGACCATGCCGCCAGGGCCCTTGGGAGCGATCATCACGACGTTGTTTTCGGGTGCGACCTGAATCGCGCCAAAGTGAATGTTGAATCCGTGCGAGAACAGGATGGTTGAACCGGGTTTTAGATTGGGGGCAACGATCTCGTTGTAGACTTGGGGCTGAGCCATGTCCGGGCACATGATGCAAACAATGTCGGCTTGTTTGACAGCGGCTTCCATGGTCAGCGGAGACCAGCCCTCGGAGACGGCTTGGTTCCAGCTCTTGCCGCCTTCTCGCAAACCAACCACAACGTTGACTCCGCTGTCTCGAAGGTTCATGGACTGACCACGACCTTGACTTCCGTAACCAATCATGGCAACGCAAAGCCCATCCAATGCTTTCGTATTAATATCCGACTCAAAATACATCTTGGTGGCCATGGTGGGCTTCGCCTTTCAAAAGAATAAAAGTCGGAATCAAGAGCTTTCTTGATGATCCAACTCGATGATCAATCTTGGTTACTGAATTAAATCTAAACAAAAAAACGGCTCGCAGTTTCGCGAGCCGTTGGAGTTGTATTGCCTAACTTCTCGCGAATCACCTCGTGGCAATGGTTGCCAGAATGAGAGTAAGCAAAAAGTTGTTTTCAATGTTCTTCATCGCACGGATTTTAATAGTGCCCTATTGAAAGTCAATCGCGTTTGGGCACGGATGAATGGGAGCGAGAGCCTGAAAACTTCGACTCGATTACCTTGTTTAACGATGGTAGCCCGTGATTGCGGTCTGTGGCTAGATCGGTACCTTTCGCACGAAGCTAACGGGATGCGTTGTATTTTTACGATCGAAATACTTTTTTTGAATTCTTCAACAGGGTTTTTATCAACAGCGTTTTGCTACCAACAACTTATCTGACCCAAGCTAACAGAATCAGCACCATCCATTAAACTATCGTTCTCAAACACGACGATTGAGGATGGACGACGGACATCGCCAGTACTCTTATTGTCTACGTCTACTCAACCAAGGCTTTCCAAACCAAGGCTTTCGAAATCAAATGACGAAACAAAACGAACTCAGTAAGTCCATCCGTTTGCTTGGCGGATTGTTGGGGCAGACCATCATTGATCAAGAGGGTCAGACCGTGTTCGAGATGGAAGAAGAGATTCGTGGGCTGTCAAAGGCTTGGCGAGCTGGTGACGAGGACGCGCGCCAAAGGCTGGGTGAGATCATTCCGAAAATGGTCAACAATTTGCCGCTGGCTTCCGCGAACCTGAAAGCGTTCTCCACTTATTTTCAGCTGGTAAATCTCGCCGAAGAGCAAGAGCGGGTTCGGGTCCTGCGTCAGAGAGCCGAGACGGCTTTTACCTCCGATGTTCCGATGGATGAGACAATTCTGGAAGCACTGACGACGTTAAAACGTGAAGGGATCGATGCCAAGCAGTTGCAGGAGATATTCCTCCAGATGGCGATTACTTTGGTGTTTACCGCTCATCCGACTGAATCAAAACGTCGGACGGTTCGTCAAATTCTCAGTAAGGTCTCGGAACTGCTTCAGGAAGGCAATTCAGCGGATCTGTTTGAGCATGAGAAAAAAGAAGTCGAAGAGCTTTTGCACGACCACATTGTTTTGTTGTGGCAGAGCGATGAAACCCGCGATCGACGCCCAACGGTTATGGATGAAGTTCGAAACAGTGGACTCTACTTTTTCGAAAACACGCTGTTCGATCTTGTGCCGAGAATTTACGAAGAGCTGGAGAAGGGGCTTGAGAAAGTCTTTCCGGGCGAGAGTTTCGAGCTTCCTTCATTTTTGAATTACGGATCATGGATCGGCGGAGATCGTGATGGCAACCCATACGTGACGACCGATGTGACCAAGGAAGCTTTGAAAGAACATCGAGAAGCGGTTCTTGCTTATTACTGTCGCGAAGTGATGGCGATGTATGGATTGCTTTCGCCGTCCATCACACGAGCCAAATTTAGTCATTGGTTTTTAGCCAGTCTTGAACGCGACCGAGAGTTGGTGCCCGAAGAAGAGTTCGATGTGCTGGATCGTTTTCAGCAAGAACCCTATCGCCAAAAATTGATCATGATGTATCGCCGGTTGCTTGCCAATCGAGAAGACAATCGAAAGCCATGGGGCGAGACGCCAAACCCGCGAGCCTATCCGAGCGTCTACGAATTTCTGGTTGATTTACGTTTGATCCGTGACAGCTTGGCGAGAAACAAGGGCGAGCGTTTGGTACGAGGAAAGTTCTCTCGTTTGATTCGCTGTGCAGAAGTGTTTGGGTTCCACATGGCAACGTTGGATATTCGTCAGCACGCTCGGCATCATCGACAAGCATCCAGTGAAATTTTCGCGCTCAACCAAACGGTGGAAGATTACGCGGCACTGAGTGAGCAAGAAAAAATCGAAGTCCTAACCAATGAATTACAAAGCCCACGATCATGGTCAGGCGGTCTCAAGGCGGACGGGAAATTCGGTTTTAGCGAAGAGACGAATGACCTGTTAACGCTATTCCGGTTGATCCATGACGCTCAGGAAGAAATCGGACCCGAGGCGATTAAGACCTATATCATCAGCATGACCGAAGGCGTGAGCAATCTGCTGGAAGTTCTGTTGTTGGCCCACGATGCAGAGTTGTTCGGGCGGATCGACGTTGTTCCTTTGTTTGAAACCGTTGGCGACTTGCAGGCGGCTCCGCAAATCATGACAGATTTGTTTGCTAATCCGGTTTACGCGCGGCACTTGGCTGAGCGCGGTGGTCAACAACAGATCATGATCGGTTACAGCGACAGCAATAAAGACGGTGGATTCCTGCAGGCCAACTGGAAGCTGTTTACGGCGCAGCGAAAAATGGCAGAGGTCTGCCTTCAACATGATGTTCAATTGACGTTGTTCCACGGTCGGGGAGGCTCGCTCGGTCGCGGCGGCGGACCGGCCAACCGCGCGATCTTGGCTCAGCCAACCGAATCGGTTCGCGGCCGAATTCGGATTACGGAACAGGGGGAGGTGGTCAGTTCACGATACAGTGAACCGGAAATTGCTCACCGTCATCTTCAGCAGCTTTGCCATGCGGTGCTTTGTTCCACCGGGCGGCGTCCGGATTTTGAAAAGATCGATGACTGGTCCGAGGTCATGGATTCGATCAGCGAAAGGGCTTACAAGAAATACCGATCGCTGGTTGAACGTGAAGATTTTCTTTCGTATTTCCAAACGGCTTCGCCAATCGATCAAATTGGGAAACTGAATATCGGCTCACGACCTTCGCATCGCCGGGCAACACAGACGTTGGACGATTTAAGGGCGATTCCATGGGTGTTTGCCTGGACGCAGTCTCGAACCGATGTGCCAAGTTGGTACGGAGTGGGAACTGGAATCTCTGAATGGCTCGATGAAGGCGATCGAGAAAATCGAGAAGCGATGTTGCTGGAGATGTACCAGACTTGGCCGTTTTTCCGAACGTTGTTGGACAATGTTCATCTGGGGATGGGACGAGCGGATATGTCGATTTCGAGTCTTTACGCGCAGCTGGCAGGCGATGAAGTCGGAACCTCCGTTTTCAAGGACATCCAGGATGAGTTCGAATTGAGCAAGCTTCACGTGCTTAAGATCACTGGCGGAGACGACATCCTTCACACCGAGCCTTGGCTGCAGCATAGCATTCGTGTTCGCAACCCTTACGTGGATCCGCTTAATTATATTCAGGTGGAGCTACTGAAAAGACTACGTGAGAATCCAGAGGGTGCCGATGCGGACGCAATTCGTCATGCTTTGCTTCAATCGGTGAACGGTATCGCTGCGGGGTTGCAAACGGTTGGGTAG